>JBDRST010000098.1:0-7085 GCA_043824525.1 bacterium | reverse complement strand
GTTGCCTGATCTTGATCAGTTGCCGGAGCTTGATCCGTTGCCGGAGCTTGATCCGTTGCCGGAGCTTGATCCGTTGCCTGAGCTTGAACCGTTGCCGGAGCTTGAACCGTTGCCGGAGCTTGAGCCAGACGAACTTCCCGAACTAGAGCCGGAGGAACTCCCAGAGCTTGAACCGGACGACGAAGAACTGCTTGAAGAGCTTGAACCGCCACACGCAGAACAATTATAATCTATGTATGGTGCTAGACAATACGGTCCCAAGCCACCATCACTGCACTCGCCCGGAGTAACGGCGCACGTATTAGTAGCGATGCAACTTGATGTATAAACTCCGCAGTCAGTCTCTGACCTCCACTCATAATTTGGCATACAGTCTCCCATGCCACCGCCACAAGTCCCGCAGTTCCACAGCCGTTCTATTCCGCGATTTGGTGTATTGCATATAGAGCAAGCTGGATCTGGTGGAATTGTAGTGCATTGCAGAGTACTGCATATCGGGGGCTTAAACGATCCGCATCTTCTTATTGATGTTGGAACGCAAGAGCAAGTCTTCCATAGATTTGCTGAAGACACGACATCACAACCAAAAACACCACTGTTGTTTGTACAAATTCCGTAAGTAAGCACACGCTCTACATGCGTAGAGTCTCTACACACATAGCTTGTTGTTGGAATAGAGGGTTCACATATTGAAGAAGGCCCTGCCGTTTCTACACAAGCAGCTTCAGGAAAATTTTCTTCGCACATATACTGTTTTTCATAAATGTCAGATCCCAAACCAGTCCGAGCTTGACAGAAGAGGTCGGGAGGAGCACAGGTTCCTAAAAAATAGTCGTTATCTAGAACGCAGTGTCCGGGTGGAGCGCATGTGTACTCTTTTTTTCTTATCTCGTTTCCAACTGCGCAATACTTACGATCCCCAAAACTACAATCCCAAGCCATCATCACTGTATCGTGACATTGTCCATCTCCTTCGCATACTCCCCAATGCCATAAAACCTGATCTCCGGAACACTCAGAGAAATTCATCCCAACGCAGTCTGCGCTGCTCGTGCATCCAGGTGGCGGAGGACCAGGCATTCCATAAACCGCTTGAGGAACTCCGTAAGCCCCTAAAAATGCAGCAGCAAAAAAAATAAGAAATAAGGATAAAAAAAATAAAAATAATGAGGGCTTCCTAATCATAGTTTAATAAACCTGTTGCGAATGTTAACAAAAATATATTTCTATATTTTCTAGCCGAGTACCAATTTAAGGTATTTGTAGTTATTCAGTTGCAGAAAGAACCATCAACGACTCTCCTTGCAAACTGCCATCTACTAGAATCTTTGAGCTAATACTAACGGTTTGACCCTCCTGCACTTGGCTTAAATTAATGTTTTGCGGAGTATTGTCGCCCTGCCTATATCCTTCAAAAGACGAAATAGCAGCATTGTCGCTTAGTTTTACTACAGCTGTATCTCCATTAAAGGATACAGTTATGGTTCTACCGTTTATATTTGAAATCTTGCCATAGACAACTACTGACGCAACTGCGTTTGAGGTTAGCGCTCTTAGCGCTTCTTGCGATTTGTCTATCTGCAGGGCATCGTTTTTAGCTTGCAAAAACATCCCAAAAACCCCGCCTAATACAAAAATAACTATCAGCGCTATAACTGATAAAATTAAAAGCGTTGCTTTGTTCATTTTTTTATAGTGCTGGCAATCTATCAGCTTATTTAAAATACTTTTTCAGTATTTGCAACAACTATATAGACGCAGCTTATTTTAAATTTTTCTTATTTAAGGTAATTTAATTTTATCATTTCTAATTTTTAGAAACAATGCGTGATATAAGGCAAGCTGTGGATAACTCGAAGCTCGCCCCGCAAAGCAAGGCGAGCGAAGATCCAGCACTAATTTTTCTCAAATTGAGAAAAATTAGTGCTGGGTGCATATGCCTTTACGGGCCAAAAACTTTTTCTATGTATTTTACACGGACCAAATTTTTTTAGATTTGCAAAATGCGCTTTTGTTGGATACCCTTTGTGAAAACAAAATCCGTACTCTGGATATTTTTTATGGTATTTTCGCATAAGGCGATCTCTTGTAACTTTAGCAATTATTGAAGCCGCCGCAATAGAAATTACTTTCTGGTCGCCCTTTACAATTGATTTTTGCCTGCCTGCCGGCAGGCAGGCGGAATTAATCTTAAAATTCCCGTCCAAAATCAAAAAATCAACCTTTCCCAATGATTGACGATCGTCAACTATTGGGAAACTGGTTCTTCTGATTAATTTTTCTTTAGCTAGTTTTTTCTGCAGGTTTTTCACGGCTTTATTCATTGCCAGTTTTGTTGCTTCTAAAATATTTATTTTATCAATTACCTTTTCTGAAACAACACCAATCCCCCATTTAATATGAGGATGAATAGTTAAGATTTCATAAAATTCTTCGCGCTGTTTTTCAGAAAGTTTTTTTGAGTCATTAATCCCTTTAATTAAAATTTTTGTTTTGGGTTTTACAAAAACCGCCGCAGCCACAACAGGTCCAGCCAAAGGGCCTCGTCCAGCCTCATCAACCCCAACCACATATTTAAATCCCTTTTTCCATAACTTTTTTTCTTCGTTTAAGTTTGGGTATTTCATAACATTATTATATTTTACCATAGGAAAACCCCGTCACCAACTTCAATGATGCCAATTTAGAATAGAAATAAAAACCGCGAAGCGACTCCGCTTCCTGTCTGCGACAGGCAAGCGCTCTAGCTGTATTTAAAGCAACCCAACTACGCTTAATTCTGCTATAGCAGAATTAAGCGTAGTTGGGTTGGGGGGTTAAAATCAAAAAATATAAAAAAAGAGCCCATGCGAGCGCGCGCTCGCATGGGCTTGGCTTGTTGAGAGCATGGGTTTTACCTCTAGCACTTTTTCGGGACTAAATTAACGCCCTATTTTAGTGCAAAACGCGCTTCTCGCGGAGGGAGCGACACTCTTGCCACTCTGCCTACTCAATCAACAGCCCTTGCAACCCTGCCAAAATGGCAAGGATCATCACCACGATGGATCATCCCACCAAGGAGGCATCAAAAAAAGCGAAATTCTCCATTGGCTCTCCAACCAGCACGCTCTTCCTCTTCTCGCACCAGACGATCAATCTCCGCATCCGACGTGTCTGCAGGGAGTCCGCGCCGAGCGATGAATTCTCTGCGGAACTCAGCGCGAACACGCATCTTCTCTATGGCGGCCTCCGCCTCTCTCGCAACCTGTTGCCGGACAGTTTGCCTTCCTTTTCCCATCGGAATCTCCTCTCAAAAAATCGTGATTTGCCTATATATTCATTATAGCATATTAAAATAACTAAGTCAACAGTTGTTTTGTTTCCCTGTTTTGGTAAGATAAATATAAAATTTTGCATTTTAAATTGCTCCGACTTTGTGCCGATTTTATCGCGCATGCTCGACGAAGTCGGCATCGAGAGTCCTCGATGGAGTCGGGATCATTTTTCATTTTGTTTAATTCCGCAGAATTATGCCGATTTCATCGAGCATTCTCGGTAAAGTCGGAACAGCTATGTAATAAGCGGTTCCTTTTTTAATTTTTAATTTCTATGAAATTCACTCACCTACACGTTCACTCCCACTATTCCCTTTTAGATGGTTTAGCAAAAATTGATGAGCTTTTAGATTATGTAAAAGAATTAGGAATGGATTCAGTGGCTTTAACTGACCACGGCGTAATGTACGGCGCTGTTGAGTTTTATAAAAAAGCAAAGGCAAAAAAAATAAAGCCGATTATCGGGTGCGAAGTGTATGTTGCTGTTGAAGGAATGCACGACAAAAGGCCGGGCATTGATTCTGCGCGATATCATTTAATTTTACTGGCAAAAAACGAAAAGGGATACAAAAATCTGGTAAAACTAACTACCAAAGCTCATCTTGAAGGCTTTTATTACAAACCAAGAATTGACGAACAATTACTAAAAGAATGCTCTGAAGGATTAATTGCCATGTCTGCTTGCCTGCAGGGCAAAATTCCCCGGCTTCTTATAGCAAACAAAAATGATGAAGCTGAAGAGCTGGCAAAAAAATATGAGGAAATGTTTGGCAAAGGAAGTTTTTACTTAGAGCTTCAGCCGCACCAAAAAATTCCAGAACAACTGACTTTAAACAAAAAGTTAATAGAGCTCTCAAAAAAAACCGGGGTTCCATTGGTTGCTACAAACGACATTCATTACTTGAAAAAAGAGGATTCAGAAGCCCAGGATGTTTTAATGTTAATAAATACAGGCGCTGACGTGAATGACCCAGAAAGGTTGTCTATGACGCAAGACGATTTTTCAATGTTAAGCCCGCAGGAAATGGCAGAATTTTTTAAAGATGTTCCTGAAGCCATTGAAAACACGCAAAAAATTGCGGAGCAGTGCAATTTTAACTTTGATTTAGGCAAAACTAAACTTCCCCACTTCCCTGTCCCTGAAGGTAAAACTCCAGAACAATATTTAACAGAACTTTCAGAACAAGGCCTTAAAAATAGATTTGGCGATATTCCAGACGCCGAGCTTCTGCAAAAAGCGAAGGAACAAATGGACTACGAGTTGTCGGTAATAAACAAAACGGGATTTGCCGGATATATTTTGATTGTCCAGGATTTTGTAAACTGGGCAAAGAATCATAGAATTGTTGTGGGCCCTGGCCGCGGTTCAGCCGGCGGTTCTTTGGTTTGCTACCTGACCAACATAACAAATGTTGATCCGCTAAAACATAATTTACTATTTCAGAGATTTTTGAATCCCGAGCGAGTGAGTATGCCAGATATTGATTTGGATTTTGCCGACAGAAGAAGGGATGAAGTTATAAAATATGTTGCAGAAAAATACGGTCAAGACCACGTTGCCCAAATTATTACTTTTGGAACAATGGCCGCCCGCGCTGTTATAAGAGACGTAGGGCGCGCTCTGCAATACACATATTCTTATTGCGACCAGTTAGCTAAAATGATTCCTTTTGGCATGGATTTAGCAGAAGTTCTTGAAAAAGTTGATGAGTTTAAGGAAAAATACGAAACAGATGACCAAGCAAAAAGATTAATTGATTTGGCAAAAAAACTTGAAGGAGTGGCGCGCCACGCTTCAACTCATGCCTGCGGAGTCGTGATTTCAGCTGATCCATTAACGGATTCCGTACCCTTACAGCGCTCCACACAGTCAGAAGAAGGTATTATCACTCAATATGAAATGCACGCCATTGAAGACTTGGGTCTATTAAAAATGGATTTTTTGGGATTAAAAAACCTTACTATAATAGAAGACACGCTCTCGCGCATTTACGTTTTGCATAACCAGTTAAAAATTGATTTAAATAAAATTCCAGAAGACGATGAAAAAACTTTTAAACTTTTGCAGGACGCTTTAACAACAAGTGTGTTTCAGTTGGAATCATCGGGTATTAAAAATTATTTAAAACAACTAAAGCCCACCACATTTGAAGATATTACCGCAATGGTAGCTTTATACCGCCCGGGCCCCATGCAATTTATCCCTGATTATATTGCAAGAAAGCACGGCAGGCAAAAAATAGAGTATCTGCATCCAAAACTAGAGCCGATTTTAAAAGAAACATATAATGTTTGTATTTATCAGGAACAATTAATGAAAATCGCCCAGGAAATCTGCGGGTTCACATTAGGGGAAGCTGATATTTTAAGAAAAGCTGTTGGCAAAAAAATTAAGCACCTTTTGGATGCTCAAGAACATAAATTTATTGAAGGAGCGGTTAAAAACGGAGCTGATAAAAAAATTGCGCAAGAACTTTGGCAATGGATCTTACCTTTTGCCAATTATGGATTTCCAAAAGCCCATGCAGCAGCTTACGCCACCATTGCCTACCAAACAGCATATTTAAAATCCCGCTATCCGGTTGAGTTTATGGCGTCTGTTTTAACCTCTGAAAAAACAGATGTTGAGAGAATTGCGTTTCTAATTGACGAATGCCAAAAAATAGGGGTTGAAGTTTTACCACCCAACATAAATGAAAGTTTAAAAAACTTTACCGTAGTGCCAGGGCGCAACCAAATCCGTTTTGGACTTTTGGCAATTAAAAACGTAGGTACAAATATAGCTGAATCAATTGTAGAGGAAACAAAAACAAACGGGCCGTTTAAATCAATGGGCGACTTTATACATCGCGTAAAATCAAAAGATTTAAATAAAAAATCAATGGAAGCATTGATAAAAGGCGGCGCGTTTGATCAGTTTGAAGAAAGAAACAAGCTTTTGCAGAATTTAGAAAAAATGCTTGCAATCGCAAGGGAGAACACTAAAAACGGCAACACAAACCAAATGGGTCTTTTTGCAAACACAAGCGTTAAAATAAATCACGACATAAAGCTTGATGAGTTTCCGCCTGCCAGTAATTTTGAAAGGTTAAGCTGGGAAAAAGAGCTTTTAGGGCTTTATATCAGCTCCCACCCGCTAAATGATTTTAAAAAACTTTTTGAAACAAAAACAGTTGCCATTTCAAAAATTGACGAAACGTTTGTAAACAAAAAAATTATTTTGGGAGGATTAATTTCAAGCATTAAAAAAATAATTACCAAAAATGGAAAACCAATGCTGTTTATGAAATTAGAAGATTTAACCGGAAAAACCGAAATTGTGGTATTCCCCAATTTATTGGAAAGAAATCCTGAAGCCCTACAGGAAAATAAAATTGTATTTATAGCAGGTCGCGTTGACGACCGCAACGGCGAGATTAAATTAGTTGCTGACGACATACAAGAGATTCTCGTTCCGCGAGAATCTTAATAAATTTTCACAAATTTATTACGAATTCCCACGAATAGAGGCCTGACCTCGCCTTTCTTTTTAAAAATACGCGCTCAATTTAGAATGGGCAGACATCTCTGTCTCCACACCTGTGCACCGGTGCACAGGTGTGTCATCTCCGGCCTGATCGGGAATCCAGCTGAACGCCCCAGGCAGCGTCTGGGGCGTTCAGCCATCGCCTAAACTCCTCTATTTTCTCTATTCCGCAAACCGCTCACACGCGTGTGAGCGGTTTAGCTGCTTGTTTAATAACGGGTTTTAAACATGGCAATAAAACTTCA
>JBDRST010000097.1:0-5804 GCA_043824525.1 bacterium | reverse complement strand
ATAGAGAAAATTATTTTAATGTGTGGGTTATTAAAGACGGAAAAATAAAATTTATTCCAAAACCTTAACATTAAAAATAAATAATAATTAAAAAATAAAAAATATGTATAATCTTTATATTAAAAAAGGAAAGGACAAATTAATTTCTGCGATAGAAAAATCTTTTCAAACCGAAGAAGAGTTTGAAAATTATATAATGGGTGCCAAAGAAATTTTTTCAGATATTTTTATTCTAAGACGTCAGGTGCATGCTGTTCATTCTGGCAGAGATATCCCGGATATAATAGGCATTGATAGAGATAATAATATTGTAATTATTGAGAATAAAAACGTTGTAGTTACTGAAGACATTTTATCTCAGATTTTAAGATATGCATTTTGGGCTGAAACTAATCCCGATTCAATTAAAGCCATGTGGCTAGAAACTGAAGATCGCCCTGACGATATTGAGGTTGAATGGGATAATGTTAATATCCGAGTCATTGTTTTAGCCCCGTCTATTAAACTTTCAGTCCCTCGATTATTGAAAAAAATCAATTATGCGGTTGATTTAGTCGTCGTGAAACGATTTTTAATTGGCGACGAAGAAAGCATTTTATTACACAAATTTGAAGAAGAATTAGAAATTAAACCCAAGACAGCCAGAGGATTAGAAATTTATGACAAGGAATATCAAAAAGACAATAGAAATCCTAAAAGCGTTGACGAATTCTTTAGTGTAGTTGAAGAAATAGAAAAAATTGTTAAAAAGAATGGATGGAGTTTAGAAAAAAAACTCAATAAATATTACGTTGGTTTTAAGTCTGGCTTTCCACTGGTTTTTGGTGTTTCCTGGTCTAGTTCTAGGTCATTTGGTATATTTTTGAAAGTACAACCAAAAGAAGTTCCAGAATTTAGAAAAATGTGTCCATATGAATTTGTTTATGACAAACAATGGAAACAAGCTTGGTTGAAATATGACAGCAAAATAAGTATTTCAAAATTAGAAAAAACTTTTAAGTGGACATATGATTCATTTCTGGAAAAACAATAAAAAATAATAAAATATAATTTTATTGTGCGACACATAGAACCATAGAACTATCCGTAGAACTATGTTATTGTGCGACAATATTAACAACGAATAAAATGAGTAAAATATTAGGAATCGATTTGGGTACGACTTTTTCGGCGATGGCGGTGGTGGAATCCGGGGAGGCGAAAATTATTGAAAATAAAGAAGGAGCAAGAACAACTCCGTCCATTGTCGCCATGTCAAAAAGCGGGGAAAGAGTGGTTGGGGTTTTAGCAAAAAGGCAGGCAGTCACAAATCCGCAAAACACAATTTTTTCTGTTAAAAGATTAATTGGCAGAAAATTTTCTGACCCTGAAGTTCAAAGGGATAAAAAACTTATGCCTTATGAAATGAAAGAAGCGTCTGACGGGGGAGTAGAGGTTAAAATGGGTGACAAATGGCTAAAACCAGCTGAAATTTCTGCAATGATTTTACAAAAATTAAAAGCGGATGCTGAAGCGAAATTAGGAGAAACAATTACAGACGCAATTATAACCTGCCCGGCATATTTTGACGATTCCCAAAGAAAAGCAACAAAAGTTGCAGGAGAAATTGCAGGATTTAATGTAAAAAGAATTATTAATGAGCCAACAGCAGCTGCTTTGGCTTACGGTTTAACAAAAAAGAAAGATGAAAAAATTGTGGTTTATGACTTTGGCGGAGGAACTTTTGATATTTCTATTTTAGATGTCAGTTCTGATACTGTTGACGTTAAAGCAACTGGAGGCGACACGCACTTGGGAGGAGATGACTTTGACCAAAAAATTATGGATTGGGTGGTTGCGGAATTTAAAAAAGATAATGGAGTTGATTTGGCAAAAGACAATCTTGCCCTGCAAAGAATTAAGGAAGCGGCTGAAAAAGCAAAAATTGAATTGTCTTCAAGCTTAGAAACCGAAGTTAATTTACCGTTTATAACCTCTGACGCTTCAGGGCCAAAACATTTGCTTTATAAATTAACCAGAGCAAATTTTGAGTCAATGGCGCAAGAATACATTGATAAATCAATTGATTTAGTAAAGCACACGATGAAAGATGCTGGATTAGAGCCAAAAGATATAAACGAGATTGTTCTTGTGGGAGGTCAAACCAGAATGCCAAAAATACAGGAGGAAGTTAAAAAATTCTTTGGCAAAGAGCCAAACAAAGAAGTGAACCCAGACGAAGTTGTGGCAATAGGAGCTGCTGTTCAGGGCGGAATTATGCAAGGAGACGTAAAAGATGTTTTGCTTTTAGACGTTACACCTCTGTCTCTGGGCATTGAAACTTTTGGCGGAGTCAACACGGTTTTAATAACAAAAAATACAACTGTTCCAACCGCTAAAAATCAGGTATTTTCTACTGCAGCTGACAGCCAGACATCTGTTGAGGTGCATGTTTTGCAAGGAGAAAGGCCAATGGCGCAGGACAACAAAACTTTAGGAAAATTTATTTTGGACGGAATCCCACCGGCTCCCCGCGGTGTCCCGCAGGTTGATGTTTCTTTTGACATTGACGCTAACGGAATTTTAAGTGTTTCTGCAAAAGACAAAGCAACAGGAAAATCCCAATCAATAAGGATTGAAGGATCTGCTGGAATATCAAAGGAAGAAATTGAAAAAATGAAAAAAGACGCTGAAATTCACGCAGCTGAAGATAAAAAGAAACAGGAAAGCATTGAGGTCAAAAATGCTACCGACACCTTGGTTTATGCTTCTGAAAAAACAATAAAGGAAGCTGGAGAAAAAATAAAACCAGAAGACAAGAAAGAAATTGAAGATAAAATAAGCGCCTTGAAAGAAATCCAAAAAGGTGATAACATAGAAGAAATTAAAGCAAAAACAAAGGAATTATCTGACGCAATCCAAAAAATCGGCGCGGAATTGTACAAGTCCCGATCGCAAAACGATCGAGGATCCTCGACAGAGTCGGGACAACAGTCCGCCTCCGCCGATAGCTCTGGCGAGACAGGGCAGGCGAAACCATCCGCCTCCGCAAACGGCTCCGGCGAGACAAAGGAAGACAAAAAAGACGAAGGGAAAAATGATGCGGAGGAGGGAAGGTATACCGAGAAATAAGAATTTAGTATTTAGAATCTGGAATATAGAATAGAATATGGAATTAAGAATAAAAGAAGGCCAATTCTTAAATTCTATATTCACGATTCCATTCTAAATTCAAAATACTATATTCCAAATTCACGCAAATGGATTACTATGAAGTCCTTGGCGTGTCGCGGAGCGCGACGCAAGAGGATATAAAAAAAGCATTTCACAAGCTGGCGCATAAATATCATCCAGACAAAGGCGGAGACGAAGGAAAGTTTAAGGAAATAAACGAAGCTTATCAGGTGCTTTCAGACAAAGCAAAACGAGAGCAATACGACCAGTTTGGAAGCGTGTTTGACCAGGCCGGAGGGCCCGGCTCAAACTCCGGCTTTAGCTGGTCCTGGGGAGATAGGCCCCAAAGTGCGGACTTTGAATTTGATTTTGGCGATATAGGTGATGTTTTTGAAGAATTTTTTGGCGGGGGACATGGAGCAAGGCGCAGAAAAACAAAAGATATAAAAAAAGGCAAGGACATACAAGTTGACCTTGAAATTGATTTGGAGCGTATACTAAAAGAATCAATTGAAAAAATAAACCTGACAAAATTTATTGTTTGCCACAGGTGCCAAGGAACCGGAGGAGAGCCACAGAGTAAGGTTAAGGAGTGTTTTTCCTGCAGGGGGCTAGGGCAGGTCCAACAGGTAAAAAAAACAATTTTTGGTTCTTATACCAGCCTGGCAACGTGCCCTGAATGCAGGGGAGAGGGGACCATGCCAGAAAAGCCGTGTAATGTTTGCAAGGGCGAAGGCAGAACAAAAGGAAATGAAGTAATTGAGATTCATATTCCGGCTGGGGTTGATACAAATCAAATCATAAAGGCCAGCGGTAGAGGAGAAGCAGGCAGAAGGGGAGCTAAATCTGGAGATTTATTTGTAAGAATTCTTTTAAAGCAGCACAAGGTTTTTGAGAGAAGGGGAGACGATTTATTTGTTGAAACCGAGATAGGTTTTTCCCAAGCGGCTTTGGGCGATGAAATTGAGATTAAAACATTAGAGGGAGCAGGCATTTTACTGCAGGTTTCAGCGGGAACAGAATCCGGAAAAATTTTAAGAATTTCTGGTAAAGGAATTCCGCGCTTTGGAGGATACGGCAGGGGGAATCTATATGTTGCGTTAAAAGTTAAAACACCAAAAAAGCTGACAAGAGAACAAAAAAAATTGCTGGAACAACTTAGAAAAGAAGGACTCTGATAAATTTAAAATTTACAATTTACAATTGGAACCGCTTATTACATAGCTGTTCCGAATCTGCCGAGAATGCTCGATGAAATCGGCATAATTCTGCGGAATTAAGCAAAATGGAAAACGACAATCTTTTTTTACCATTCTTGCATTCTGCAGAATGCAAGAATG
Organism: bacterium; assembly: GCA_043824525.1. GTDB lineage: Bacteria > Patescibacteriota > Minisyncoccia > Minisyncoccales > Staskawiczbacteraceae > XYD1-FULL-39-28. Next base: position 1,311 of record JBDRST010000097.1, on the reverse strand, counting down.
GTTCGTTTAGATATAATAGCATATTCTGCGGTTATTTTGATATTTTAACTTTCTAAAATCATAAAATTCGTCCCGCCGTAAATTTTGCCTAACAAAATTTACGGCGGGATACCTTAATTTTACATTTTGCTTAATTCCGCAGAATTACAGCTATGCAATAAGCGGTTCCTTTTTGAATTTTAAATTTAGCCCCGCGAAGCGGGGCGCTTGCCCCCATAGCTCAATGGTAGAGCAGTTGCCTTTTAAGCAATTGACCTGGATTCGATTCCCAGTGGGGGCACAAATTGAAAAAGCGCTGTAAGGCAACGCTTTTTCAATTTGTGCTTTTCCTAAAATCGAATCCAAAGGAGGGGTCGGGAGGAAAGCATTTCCTCCCGTGTAGGAAAACAGCGAGGAGCGTAGCGACGAGCGCAAGAAACCGTGGGTTTCTTGGGAGCGAGCCGGAACCGAAAAGCTAGCCCGAGCGAAGTGAGGGTGGAAAGGCGAGCGACGGATTCTAGCGAAGCGGATTCCCAGTGGGGGCACAACACTAAAAAAATGGCAATGTGCCATTTTTTGCTAAATTTTTAAACGGCTCAATCTGGGGTCGCCCCAGATTGAGCCGTTTTATTGTGCGACACCTTAATCCTGTGGTTCGGTGTACGGAACTGTTTATTGCGACACATTACTTGACTTACTGCATCTAATATGTTATAATTAATTATTATGGGAACTCTCCGATAATTCCGGCCGCGGATCCTGCGGTAGTTCTTTTTTGAAGGAGGCGCGTAATGAAGCGCATCCGTATCAATGTGAGGGGATTTTGCCTCACAGCTGGATGGCTTTTTGCCGCTTGCTGTGCGGCAAAGGCCGTCTACGCCTTCCTAGTCGGGAGGTAGGGAACTGTGAAAACCTCGCTGTCGCCGATAGCCATTGTGTTAGACCTGCACTTTGGCTTTTTATTTGGCATCAATTAGAAAATTAGATAAAAGCCAAATAACCCCTCACCAATTTTATCAATAATTCTTGTGATACCACAAAGACAGACGGAGCGGAGCGGAGTCGCTTCGCCCGACTGACTCACTACATAAATAATCATCGTTGAAAGATTCCTACGGAGAATCCGCCTGCGGGCGTCAAATGGTGCATATTTTCCTATATCTTAAAAAGGGACTTCTTCCTCTTCTTCGTCTTTGATCTCTTCTTTCTGGAATTCTTTCTTTGGGCTTTCCTGAACTTCTTCCCATATCGGTGAATATCATTGTGTCTGTGCCTATTCTTGCTACGGGTTTGTTTTTAATGCTGTGGTCAGTTTTGCATTTTATCAAGGTA
>JBDRST010000096.1:0-3491 GCA_043824525.1 bacterium | reverse complement strand
TCAACCTGCACGCCCAAATCAACCTGAACATCTGAAGTGCTTTGCGAATCTTCGCCGTTAATGTCTTTGTCCGTATTTTCCGTGCTGGCTCCTCCAGCAGAATTTTGCACCTCAACCGTATTTTCCGCCAGATATTTGTATGTAGCAATTCCAACTAAAGCCAAAACAATCAGTACGACAACTAGGCCAGCCAAAACTTTTTTATCTATTTTTGAAAACATAAATAATTTTTGTATTGTTTCCTTCATTTTATAACAGGTTTTAATTTATGTCCACAACCTCTTCCCATGGTAAACCGCTTTTGCCAAAATGCCCGTATGCCGCGGTTTGATGATATATGGGCTGGCGAAGATTTAACCTTTCAATAATTGCCTTTGGTCTAAAATCAAACTTTTGCTTTACAACATCAGCTAAGCTTTCTCCTTTTTCATTTATTGCCTCAACCATTAATGGTTCCGCTTTTCCTATTGCGTAAGCAACAGAAACCAAACATTGCTTTGCAAGCCCACTGGCAACTAAATTTTTGGCTGCAAATCGGCACATGTAAGCTGCTGACCTATCAACTTTACTGGGGTCTTTTCCGGAATTATGACAGATAAAACCATTGGCTATAAAAGTATTTGCATTAGGAACATGAAGATCGTAAGTGGAAACAAGTCCGCGGGGTTTAACCTTTGTAACTCTATCATAAAAATGATTAAAATTATATAAAAATTTCAGATACTTAAAATCCTTTTCAATATCGAGCTTAACTTTATAACTTTCCAAAAATATTCGCAACTTCTCGTATGTTAGGTTTTTTGTTGTTTTGCCACGCGTTGATCGGGTAAACCTCCCTATTCTAGAAATATCTTTTTGATGTTCCCGGGGGATAAGCTTGCCCCAAAGATTTTTTATCCTGCCGCGCTGATGAGGAATTAAAAAATAATTTCGCTTGCCTTTTAAGGAAACTAAATTCAATATTTTTTGTTTTCGGCTCAAATTAAATCCAATCTCCGATTTAAAAATCCTAACACCTTCAACATTCTTAATTCGCAAAAAATAGACAATTCTCCGAGATATTGCTTTTCTTTTTTCTATAAGAAACTCTTTTCCCGTGGCATCGGTGCGTTGAATTCTTGATATAATGCCAAAATTCAAAAGCAACTGCTGAACTTGTTTTATAAGCATTAAAGAAGTAGATGTCAATTTAATATCAAGAAAATTATCATATCTTCCGTGTATTCTCACTCCGCCATCGGTGTCAAATAATCCCCTAAGAAACGCTGCCATACATTTTTTTGATGCCTGAAAGATGCTCCAAGGCACCTTCTTTTCCCAGGATCGCTTGCGTTCTAATCCCAAATACTCTAAATACGCTCTCATTTCAACTCCTCCCATAAAAGCCCAGTGCCCAAAAATTTTGCCCTCGCGTCCAAATAATCTTTTATAAAGATTTTGAACATTTTCTTTTTGCTCTTCTTCACATATACAAACTGATATGCCCCCCTCCATCATGCAATTTCCATCTCCGATTAATAGTCCCAAGAGATATGCGTAATCCTCTGTAAAAATAGTTGGGAAAATAAATTTATTTTTTCTGCCCTCGGCCGTACCTTTTTTATAAGTATATGAAAAATCGCTTAAAACAAGCTCTGAGCCAAACAATCTATCCTTTTTGTGAATCGCAACAAAATCACCATTTTTGATGCCGTCTAATCTTCGCCATACATAATTACCTTTTATATTAATAACTCTAATTCTATGGTTTGGAGTCCCTTTTATAGTATAACCATTTTCAGTTTCAACCTCTAAAACGCTCCTAATGCCATTATTATACCAATTTCCTATAAGATGGGGGTGTATATCAGTTTTTGCAAGCAGTCCCCTTGCTACCTCCTTATGCATTTCGCCAATCTGCAACAACCCTTTTTGCGTATTAATATAAGAATCGCCGGCAACACAAAAGCATCCCCCGCCATGAGTGATTAGTCCCCCATAGGTATCAACCATTATTTTTCTTCCTGTCAGCCCGGCGTCAGCTTCAAACCCTCCCTGCACAAACCTTCCGGTGGGATTTACCAAAATCTCTACGCCAGAAATGTCACCGATAATCGGCTTTATCAGTTTTTCAGTTAGAAATTGTTTTATTTCGTCTTGAGCTACTCCCTCCTCGTGCTGGCAGCTTACTAAAACATTTTTTATTTTTCCATTTTCTATTGTAATCTGGGTTTTTCCGTCTGGCTTTAACCATGCAACAGCTCCCTGTTTTCTTAAATTCTCCAAACCTTTTGCAAGAGCATGAACATTGACTACAGCTTTAGGAAGAAGCTCGGGCGTCTCGTCTGTCGCAAAACCATACATAATTCCCTGGTCTCCGGCTCCTCCTGTATCAACCCCCTGCGCAATATCCGGCGATTGTTTTACAATGCCTGTTATAATATTTAAATCTTTTTCATACCCGATTTCTTTGTAAACCTTTTTTGCAATCTCTTCTGCGTTAAAGTCTGCTTTTGTGGTAACCTCTCCGCCAATAACCAAAAGCCCGTGATTGCCAAATGTTTCAATTCCCGCGCGAGTGTTTGGGTCTTGCTTTAAACATTCGTCTAAAATTGCATCTGAAATTTGGTCGCAAACTTTATCTGGATGCCCAGATGTAACGCTTTCTACTGTGTATGTTCTTGGTGTAAACATGCGAACGTAGTGAGCACCCCGCCCTCTAAGCTGTCTCGAAAAGGCGGGATGGACAATTTGATTAATTATTAATAAAAATTATTTTATATTACATCGCCCATAGCATAGAGGGCGGGGTTATTTTGCCTTTTATTTATAAATTTTATTGAAGACAAAATAAAAAATCCTCCAAGAAGGAAGATGTTGAAAATTATCTTTCCTTCGGTCCGCCTTCGCTAAAGCTTCGGCGGGACAAGGCTGGAGTTGGCACCTTATCCCGCTAAGCGGGGCAGGTTGTCGGCAAATATAACGGGCCAGTTCCCTATTTGCACTCTTGATAAGATATTCAATTGTAATTAGTTTATTGTATCACTTAAAATTATTTTTGCAACCCCGTCAGAAATCCTGTGCAAAAATATTTTTAAAGAATATTTTTGCACACTCATTGTCAGTCCATGCTCGAGAAATATTCTTGCCTCTAATGAATGTTTTATTTTGCCATGATTTCTAACGGGGCAACTGTGAATAACTGTGGGCGTGGAAGGATAACCAAAAAAATTTATCTGGGTTCGCAGAAAAAGGCCGACATAACAGGTGTGTTCAAAACTGGTTATTATGTACCGTTGTGCCCATTATTGTTGATAAAACAATTTTTGAAACAGCTCTTTCCCTTTCTTTTGTAAGTCTTTTGTTCCCTTATTCCCAAAAGCTAAAATTTCATCATCTTTCCACTGACCATCAACTGGTCTCAATATTAATTCAGTAAGCATCTTTGATATTTCGAGTCGATGCTGAAGACTCGTTGCAGTATAAAAATCTTTAATGCCCTTGTAAATATC
>JBDRST010000095.1:0-30095 GCA_043824525.1 bacterium | reverse complement strand
TCGTGATTATTGTAATTCAACAAAAAGGCGCTGCATTAGGCGCTGGATTTGGGGGTGGTGGGGAAATTTACTCCACAAAACGCGGAGCGCAAAAAAAAATACATTACGCCACAATTATCTTGGCAACCGTTTTCCTCGTTTTAGGCGTACTAAATATTGTTATACAATAATAGAAAACTCCCGATAATTAATAATGAAACTCCCTACGTTTTCTCAGTGGAAACAGATTTTTAAAGTGCTTAACAGGTCTGAAAAGATATTTTTTTTAGTGCTTGTTGTTTTGGCCTTAGTGTCCGCGACTTTCCTTGCGACTACTTTTTACATAAAAAATACAAACATAGTCCCAGCCTACAGCGGAAACTACACAGAAGGCGTAATCGGCCAGCCAAGGTTTATAAATCCTGTTTACGGAGAAACAAATGATGTTGACAGAGCGCTGATTGATTTGGTTTATTCTGGCCTAATGACGTATGATAAAAATGGAAACATAATAAATGACCTGGCAGAAAATTATCAAATATCAGACGACCAGAAAACATACACATTTGAATTAAAGGACGACCTTTTTTGGCAAGATGGCATTTCTTTGACGTCAGACGACGTAATCTATACCATTAAAACAATCCAAAACTCTGAGTATAAAAGCCCTCTTCGGGCGAACTGGCTGGATGTAAATGTTCAAAAAATATCCGATAAATCATTTGCTTTATCGCTTAACACTCCCTACAACTCCTTTTTAGAGAACGCAACGATTAAAATTATACCTCAACATATTTGGAGAAACGTTTTACCGCAAAATTTTGCTTTGTCGTCCTATAATTTACAGCCGGTGGGGTCTGGACCCTACACGCTCTCAAGCATAGAACAAAGCAATACCGGATTCATAAAAAGTCTGATACTGAAGGCAAACCATAAATATTACGGCAAGTTGCCCTATATCTCCAGCGTATCTTTCCATTTTTTTGAGAGTGAAAACGAGCTAATTAAGGCCGCAAGCCAAAAAACAATTGATGGATTTCCGGCTGCGTCTTTAAGCGAAAGCGAATCTTCTCTTGAAAAACAAATAAAACAAGGGTGGGGACAGAATGAAAAATTCAATGTTTATTCTTTTTCCATGCCAAGGTATTTTGCTGTATTTTTTAACACGGGAAAATCTAGAATTTTATCAGATAAAAATATTGCTGAAGCTCTTAACTACGCCGTAAACAAGCAAGAGCTCATAGAAAATATAATCGGCTCGTCAAAAAAAAATATCTCTGTTGTTGATTCTCCTATTTTGCCTGACTATTTTAACTATAGCCAGCCAACAGTAGCTTATGATTTTAACACAGATACAGCAAAAAATCTTTTTGACAAATCAGGATATAAAGAGCAAGAAGGCGGACAAAGAGCTAAGGCAAACGACAAAAAACTATCCTTTCAATTCAAAAGTTATTTAAAAATCGGCTCTTCTGGAAATGAAGTGGTAGAACTCCAGGGATGCCTTGCCATGCTGGATGACGAGCTTAAAAACTTTTTACAAAACGAATCAAGCGGAAAATACGGCAAGGGAACGGGAGCTGCGGTAGAAGCGTTCCAAAAAAAGTATATGCCTGAAGTGACACCAACAGCTGAAGTGGGGTCTGGCACGCGCAAAAAACTTAATGAACTCTGTTTTACAAAAGAAAACTCTTTATTGCCGTTACAACTTACACTAACAACCATAAACCAGCCACAACTGGCACAAACAGCAAACCTTGTAAAAGATTACTGGCAAAAAGTGGGAGTTGCAGTAGAAGTAAAAACTGCAGATTTATCTGAGCTCAAAGATATTATTAAAAACAGAGATTATGACGCCCTGCTTTACGGAGAGGCAATGGGGAGCTCGCCTGACTTGTACCCTTTCTGGCATTCAACCCAAATAAATGACCCGGGGCTGAACCTTTCTTTATACCAAAATAAAAATGTTGACCAGCTGTTGAAAAGCACAAGAGAAACCCTTGATGAAGATGCAAAAAGACAAGATTACGAAAAATTACAGGATCTAATATTAGCTGACGCCCCTGCCCTATTTTTGTACAACCCCGATTACATTTATTGGGTCTCTGATAAAATAAAAGGGATTAACACAACAAAAATAGTTGACCCGGCAAAAAGATTCTCAAATATAGAAAATTGGTATTTAAACACGCGCAGAGTGTGGAAATAATTTTACATAATACATAACATAGAACGCACAACAAGGCGACGCTGTCGTTTTGCTTCGCGTTTCATGTTTCATACCCTATGAACATCGATAAATCAAATATGCGTCAAATTATTATTGACTCCCCCCTCCAGTTGAAAAAGGGCCTGGAGTTAGTAGGGGGCGTAAAAATAGAAGGAAACTTTAATAATGTTGTCATCTGCGGAATCGGCGGCTCTGCCTTGCCGGTAAGCATTCTAAATACTGTTACTGCGTCCAACATTCCTATTTTAGCGCACAAAGATTATAATCTCCCCTCAGAAGCAAACGAAAAAAGTTTGATAATTTGTATATCTTATTCTGGAAATACAGAAGAGCCAATTTCTGGTCTACAAGAAGCTTTAAGCAAAAATTTAAAAATTATTGGCATTGCCAGCGGAGGAAGAGTTGAAGAAATCTGCAAAAAAAATAATCTACCTTTTGTAAAAATCCCGCCTGGAATACAGCCGAGATCAGCTACTGGTTATATTTTTTCTACTTTAGTAAAAGTATTAGCTAATTCAGGAATAATAAAAGATTTATCTGATGAAATTTTAGAAACCACGGAAGAAATAGAAAAAATGAATGAAGGCCTCGAAAAACAGGGCAAGGATTTGGCAGAAAAACTTTTTGAGAAAATCCCTATAATCTATGCCTCCAACAAATTTAAAAGTATTGCCCGTATCTGGAAAATCAAGTTTAATGAAAACTCAAAAACTCCATCTTTTTACAATTATTTTCCAGAGCTGAATCACAATGAAATGGTTGGCTTTTCTCAATTAAAAAAAGATAGTAAATTTTATTTTATCATTTTAAAAGATGACCAGAGTCATCCCAGAAACCTAAAAAGAATGGATTTATTCGGATCTTTATTAAAAGAAAAAGGCTCTGGCGTTTCTTTTGTGGATATAAAACAAGGGTCTTTGATGTCTAAGGTTTTTTCTACCTTGCTTCTTGGAGATTGGACTTCTTACTATTTAGCTCTTAAATACAAATTTGACCCGACTCCGGTAAAAATGGTTGAGGAATTCAAAAAAATGATGGCAGAATAGGTGGTGAAACTGGCATAGGCAAGATTTTAACGCGGGTATGGCGGAACAGCAGACGCGCTGGTTCATCCCCCACTTTTTATAACTTAATTTATTTGCTGGAGTGATGAAATTGGCAAACATGTACGGTTCAGGGCCGTATGCCGAAAGGCTTGAGGGTTCAAGTCCCTCCTCCAGCACAAACATAAAAAGTGGGGGACAAGGGAGCCAGTGGGAGAAATCCTGTGGAGGTGCAAATCCTCCTACCCGCACTACGAAATTCAAAATCTCTAATTCAAAAACAATTCAAAAGCACTAATTTAAAAACACGTTTTAGCATTTAAAATTTTTCATTGTTTTTAAATTTGGATTTTTAAATTGAAAATCATAGTACATGATCAGATATAAATCAAATAAATTAAGTGTTCCGCGAAAGAACCCTCCTTCAGATAAAACTTCTGGCGGGCAACGTAATTTACGGATTATTCCTTTAGGCGGATGCGAAGAAGTTGGAAGAAACATGACCGTTTTTGAATACGGTCAGGACATCGTAATTTTGGACATGGGCCTACAGTTTCCAGAAGAAGACATGCCCGGAATCGATTATGTGATTCCAAATGTTGAGTATTTAAAGGGAAAAGAAAAAAATATCCGCGGAGTTATATTTTCACACGGGCACTTAGACCACATTGGAGCTGCTCCCATACTGCTTAATAAGCTTGGAAACCCGCAGATTATCGGCAGGCCGTTAACCTTAGAAATGGTAAAACATAGAGTTGAAGATATGTATCGCGGGGATTCCAAAAAACTAAAAACGGTTTATGTAAAAGACCTCCAGCAAAAATTTAGCCTTGGAGCCTTTACTTTAAAATTTTTCGCGGTTGACCACGCAATTATGGACGCAATGGGGGTGATTTTAGAGACTCCGTCAGCTACAATAATACATCCCGGTGATTGGACCCTTGAAAAAAATCCGATTGGAAAAAAGGCTGTAGACTATTCTCATTTAGCAAAACTAAAAAGGCCCACTATTTTAATGCTTGAAGCTTTAGGGTCCACAGTTTCTAAAGATCCTATAAGCGAAGAGGAAATGTTAAACAATCTTTACGGATTGATAAGCAAGGCTCCTGGCAGAACTATTATCGCTACGTTTTCCTCACAAATAGAAAGAATAAAACAGATATTGGATTTTGCAGTAAAAACAAACAGAAAGGTTGCTTTAGACGGTTTTTCAATGAAATTGAATATTGAGCTAGCGCAAAAATTAGGCTATATAAGCGTTCCAAAAGGAGTGATGATTACAACGGACAAAGCCCACACATATCCGGACAATAAAACTATTATAATTTGTACAGGCGCTCAAGGCGAAGAAATGGCGGCTTTATCAAGAATTGTTGCTGGAAACCACCGTTTTATTAAATTAAAAAAACAAGATACTGTTATCTTTTCCTCATCTGTAATCCCGGGCAACGAGAGAACCGTACAACGACTAAAAGATAATCTTTACCGACTGTCTGACAATGTCTACCATTCAGATATTATTGATGTGCACATTTCTGGCCACAGCAATATAAACGGCATTAAACAAATGCTAAAAGAGGTAAGGCCTACTTACTTTATTCCTGTTTATGGAAACCACTATATGCTAAAAGAGGGCGCAAAAATCGCGTATGGAATGGGCTTTACAAAGGACAAAGTTTTTGTACCAGACAACGGATCTGTTATAAGATTTACAAATCAGTCAGCTGAAATCTTAAAAGAAAAAGCTCCAACAAATTATATTTTTGTTGACGGTTTGGGCGTGGGAGACGTTGGAGAAATAGTTTTAAGGGACCGGCAGATGTTGGCAAAAGACGGGATGTTTGTTATTGTTGCTATAATAGACAGAAAAACTGGTAGAGTTAGAGGGTCTCCAGACATCATCTCAAGAGGATTTGTTTATTTAAGAGAGTCAAAAGATCTGTTAGCTCAAACGCGTAAAAAAGTAATTGAAATTGTGGACAAAACAGCCGGCCATGGAGGTGCTGTAAATTGGGTTTACGTTAAAGACGAACTAAGAAACAAGGTTGGCGATTTTCTAAACTCAAAAACCTCAAGAAGGCCCATGATACTTCCTGTTGTCATTGAAGTCTAATCACATAACACATAACATAGAACACATAACATTACGACGCCGTCGTTTTGTTCCATGTTCCATGTTCCATGTTCCATGCGAATATTTTCAGGCATCCGGCCAACCGGAAATATACATATTGGGAATTATTTGGGAGCCATTAAACAGTGGATATCGTTTCAAGACAACAACGAGTGTGTTTTTTGCATAGTGGATCTTCACGCTCTTACCACGCCTTATGACGCAAAAGAAATGCAAAAAAACATTCTTGAAGCGGCAAGCATTTATTTAGCGGCGGGTGTTGACCCAGAACGGTCAATAATTTTTGTTCAATCTAAGGTGCCAGAACACGCCGAATTGGCATGGATGCTGGGAACGATTACTCCAATAGGCGAGCTTTCGCGAATGACCCAATTTAAGGAAAAATCAAAGCAACATAAAGATTACATTAATGCAGGATTATTTAATTATCCTGTTCTAATGGCCTCAGACATTCTTCTTTATAAAGCACAAGGGGTTCCTGTGGGCAAAGACCAGGAACAGCACGTTGAGTTAGCCAGAACTGTTGCTAAAAAATTCAATCAAAAATTCGGTAAAACTTTTGAGGAACCAAAAACGATTTTGCCAAAAGCAGGCGCAAAAATAATGTCTTTAACCGACCCAAAAAGGAAAATGTCAAAAACAGACGACCAAAAAAGTTATATCTCATTGTTTGAAGAACCAGAATCGATAAGAAAAAAAATAATGGCCTCGACAACTGACTCCGGAAAAGACATAAGATATAATTTAACAAAAAAGCCTGGTATTTCAAACCTTTTAACTATCTACAGCGTGTTAACCAATAGGACAATTGAGGATATTCAAAAGGACTTCACAAAAAAAACTTATGCTGAATTTAAAAAATCCTTGGCAAGCATTATTATAAATTATTTAGAACCCTTCCGCAGAAAACAAAAAGAACTTCTCACAAGAGACGTTTATGTTCAAGAAATACTTGCCAAGGGAGCAGGAAGAGCCAAAATAATTGCAGAGACAACAATGAAAGAAGTGAGAGAAAAAATGGGCCTTGCGTAGCCAAAACGGATTTCCACAAATCACAGATACCAAAAACAGCCCGCGTGGGCTGTTTTTGGTTATTAAAGTCTTCCCCGCCCACGGAGGGGCGGGGATAGATTTATTCTAAATATGACTCACGCTCTATGTAAGCTAAATTTTAGTTTCCCAATAGTTGACGATCGTCAACTATTGGGAAATACGATAGATTATGCCTGCTTAAGTTTGAAAATTTAATAATTGGAAACTATTTAATAAACTTGGATTGCTTCGTCGTTGCGACTCCTCGCAATGACATAGCTGCAATCAGTGATTTAGTTCTACAAACTATTTACCCCCACACCAAAGTTTTCATAAACTTTGGTGTGGGGGCGAGCTACAAACCACTCACTATTATCTATAATCCCTTATATAAATACTCTTTATAGATTTCTTGCGATAATGGATAAATATCCCCCTGAAATTCCTTGGGAACTGTGTTCTGATACAAATCTGTCCTTTCGCCAGAATAATGCAAAAGCTTGTCTAAATACAAAACACAGTCATCTTTGTTTTCTCCGCCTGCATACCCCCTCATTTTAGCATCTGTTCCAGAGCGCCTAACCTGCGCAAAAAGATTATTTGTAAACTGAAAATATGTAGCATCCCCTGTAAATTCTACAGCTATCAATCTAGAAAAATCTAAGTCGGGAATGGCCTCCTTTAATACGTTTCTTGCTTGTTCAATACTTATTTTCTTTCCCCGCAAACTTAATGCAATAGATAAATAGAAGGTATCTGTCTTGTCTCTCTTAATCTCTCCTTCTGTTTTCTCCTGACTTAATTTTACAGAGTCGGGTTCTGATTCATTATAATAAATTATGTCGTCTCTAATATAGCTCTCGCTCTTTATATTGTTTTCCTTGAAAATATCTTCTAAATATTCTGATATTAGTTTTTTGTTCTCAAAAAGATAAGCTGACAAAGCCGTTGCGATAACGCTCGCCTCTCCCGCGCTTTTCTCCCTCATTGAAAGAGCCTTTCTCTTTTTTTGATTGCTCTCTATAAAATCTTCCAGCCCCGTAATCATCCCGCCCGACTCCTCTCCTCCAAAAATCATCCTTGGCTGTTTTCCCAAATTTATCTGACTGCCAAAAATATCTTCTATCACAACTTCTTTTTCCGGATTCTCCAATATCTGTTTTTCAACTTTCTTTGTGACCGTGGCAATCTCCTTCATACCCACCGGCGTTGTAATTACCTTAATGCCTTTGTTTTCAGCCCATTCATTCCAAATTTTTGAAGATGGTGTGGTGGTTACTATAAAACGCGGGTGGTTTTCAAAAATCCCCTCTTTTTTTAATTGCTTTGCGTAAAAATCCATAACTAGAAAAAAACTGTAGGTTGGATGGTAAACAACAAATATTTTGCCGTTTTCAAAATCAATATAATCTATGCCTAACTTTTCCAAAAATTCAATTTTACTATTTGACTCAAGTTGGCCCATCACCAGGCGATCGCCGTCAGGATCCGTAATTAAAACAACGTGTCCTACTGGCTTATCTTTTAGGTCTTTTTCAAAATTAGCAGACCTCGCAACATCTATCAGGCAAAAATCGCAAGACAAATCAAAAAATTCCTTTTCTCCTGTCTTTTGGTTTACTTTCCAAATTTTTCCGATTCCGTGAAAAAACGGATCCTCTTCTTTGTTTCTCCACTCAAAGGCCTGTAAAATTCCTAACTTTTCTAAAATAGGCGACATGGTTTTATGCATACATCCGCCCACAGTATCATACGTAATTTTAAATCCATTTTTTTCAGCCTTTTTAATCAGGGAAAGATTTTCCTCTTTTGCCACGTTTTTTCTAAGATAATCAACATACATATCGTACCCGTTAAAATCTTGCTTTATAAATTCGCTGTCTGCGGGAGATAAAACAATATCATATCCCTCTGGATTTTCTTTTGCCTGTTTTATTACTTCTTCTATTTTACTTATAAATTTTAAGGACATCTCCGGCAAAAACTGACTTCCCTGGTTGTCTAAATCCTTTGTGGCTATTTTACTGGAAATGGCGTGAGAAGAAGTCACAAACTCTCCGCCGTCATAATCTAACATAAAAATTAGAAAAGAAACCATCCAAACGGGCACTGTTTGCCTGTTGAACGGCAAGTGCGTATGGATGCCCAAATTAGCTTGGATTCTGGAAATAATGTCCACATACGCCTGAGTATTGTAACGGACTTCGCCTGCTGTAATTTTATTTATCTCCCCTAAAACCTCATCCTTCAAAACCATTGCCTTGCCAAGAGTGGCTAAAGCAACGCCTATTTGGTTAATGGGAAATCGCGTATCCCAATAATAAATTATGTTCTGGGCGCCTCGTATCCCTCCCGTTGAAACCTTTGCCTCTTTTTTATAGTTAGCCAGCCACTGTTCTAATTTTAAATCTTCTATTAATTCTTTTGTTAAGGTAAATTTTGTTTCCCCAGTTTTGCTTAAATCAAAAAGCGGGTGCCCTTTAGTTTGCTCAGGGGTAAATTTTTCAGCTAATTTAAAATATTCTTGTTTTAGTTCTTGTATTTCCTGTTCTCGGTCCATAATGATGGTTTTTACAATTTAAGGTTATTATCTCACTAAACTCTTGATTTTTCAAGTGCGGCCTGCTATAATCACCACATAACACATAACATGAAACACATAACATAACGACACGTCGTTTTTGTTCCATGTTCCATGTTCCATGTTCCATGAAGGCATACGAACTAACATATATAATAACTCCTGAAATAGGTCCCAAGGAAGCAGAGGAAAAAGCAAGAGAAATTGAATCCTATGTTCAAGGCAATGAGGGGGTTATTTTAAAACAGACAAATCCAATTGCCAGGACTTTAGCTTATCCAATCAAAAAGAGCGCTTCAGGTTTTATCGGCGTTTTGGAGTTTGAGATGGAACCAGAAAAACTTAGCGAGCTTCAGGGCAGCTTATCAAAAGACGAAAAAATTATACGCCAAATGGCAACAATAAAAAGACCACTGAGGATAGAAAAAAAATTAAGAACAAAAATAAAGTCGCAGAAACCCTTTGAAATAGAAAAACCCGCCAAAGAAGTTACAGAGACAGATAATGCCAAAAATATTACAAAAGAAAAAGTTGAACTTAAAGACATTGAGAAAAAATTGGATGAACTATTAGGCGAGTAACGACACATAACACATAACACATAACATAAAACACATAACAAGACGACGGGTTCGTGTTGTTCCATGTTCTATGTTCCATGTTCCATGAACCTAAATAAAGCTTTCGTTTTAGGAAACGTAACCCGCGACCCAGAAGTGAGGTCTTTGCCCTCCGGCCAACAGGTTGCAAGTTTTGGGATAGCTACAAACAGATTTTATACCGATTCTGCCGGAGAAAAAAAGCAGGACGTAGAATTTCATAATGTGGTTTGCTTTGGGAAGTTAGCTGACATAAGTTCAAGATATTTAAACAAAGGTTCTTTAATTTTGATAGAGGGGAGAATAAAAACAAGAAATTGGATGAATACGCAAGGAACCAAGCAGTACAGAACGGAAATAATCGCTGAAGGTCTGCAATTAGGTCCGCGCGGAAGCGGAGCGCCATCTAGCTCTAACTCAAATTACGGAAAACCGGCACTTGCAAATAACGAATCTGAAACAAAACAAGACGAAATACCTGTTATTGAGGAAAACTATGCTCCCCCCACCCAAAACAAAGAAGAAGATAAAAACAAAGAAGCGCCAAATGCGCAATCAGTATCTTTTGACAACAAACCAACAGATGAGATTGATATCTCTCAAATCCCTTTTTGAACTTAAAATAAATAGCAAGGCATACTTTTTTAGAATTTGAAATTTACAATTTACAATTTGAAATCAATTTGAAATTATTCAATTTTAAATGATTAAAACTCGTCGTGTTTTAAAATTTAAACATTTAGTCATTAAAAATTGAATTCAAATGATCCCTACGGGGAATCACTTCGTTCAAACCGAATTTCAAATTGAAAATTTTCGCAGATGTGTTATTTTTGCCAAAAAAACGTAGACAATATAGATTTTAAAGATACAGAAACATTAGCCCGTTATGTGTCTGGTTTTTATAAAATAAAACCAAGAAAGAAGACCAATCTCTGCTCTTACCACCAGAGAAAAATTGCCAACGCGATTAAGCGAGCAAGACAGATGGGGTTAATGGCGTATACACCAAAATAGTTTGTAGTTGGTAGCTCGCCCCACACTAAAGTTTGTACAAACTTTAGTGTGGGGTAAATAGTTTGTAGAAAAAACAGCCTTTGGGGCTGTTTTTGGTTGTTTTTAATATAGCACACGCTCTATGTAAACTATATTTTAGTTTCCCAATAGTTGACGATCGTCAACTATTGGGAAATGCCATCGATTATACTTTTTTAAAACGGCTCAATCTGGGGCGTCCCCAGATTGAGCCGTTTTAAAAAAAGATACCCGAACTATTATCCGGGCTGATTAGCTCGCCGCGGTTCCTTTGTCTCCTAATTCTACAAACTACTCACTACAAACTACAAACTCATTAAGCCTGCTCAATCACCATTTTTTTAATCTTTGACATTATGTCTTTGTTTTCTTTTAAAAACGCTTTTGCTCCTTCGGTTCCCTGCCCCATCTTTATGTTTTCAAAAGCAAAATAACTGCCGGATTGCTTTATAATTCCTGCATTCACGCCCGCCCTAAAAACGTCTCCGGTTTTTGAAATTCCCTCATTATAATAAATATCAAATTCAGCTGTACGAAATGGAGCCGCCACTTTATTTTTTACAACCTTGGCCTTTACTCTGTTACCAATAATTGTGTCTCCTGACTTTAGCTGGGCTGTCCTTGCCAGATTAACCCTTACAGAAGCGTAAAATTTTAAGGCCAATCCTCCGGGAGTTGTTTCTGGATTTCCAAAAACCATGCCGATTTTCATTCTGGTTTGATTCAAAAATATAACCATTGTGTTTGACTTTGCCATTATGCCAGAAAGCTTTCTGCAGTTATGGACGACTACCCCGTTGGCTACAAAATTTGGGATATTTTTAACTGTTAAATCATACACATCTTTTTTTCCTATTTGGGAAATGGATTCTACGCCCGTCCAATAAACCTCGTCGTTAGCTATTTTTTTTATTTCTTGATTTCCAATAAAATCTGATATTTTTCTCAAGTGTTCGCGAGAAACTCTCAGCCGATTTGGTTTAAATTCTGGGAAAGAAGTCCTGCTGTCGAAGCCAAAAAGATGGGAAATTTCTTGCCCCGTGTGGCCAGATGCATATACTAATTCTTTCAACGCAGGAACTATTTGATAAGGAATTACTTCCTGAAATGGCATATTTTTGGATTTCCATTCTTTGTTCGCTAATAATTTTAATTTTTCTTTCTTTTTACCGACCAATCCGATTTCTTTATTAAAAATCTGGATATTTTGTTTTCCTTGGATAACCAATTTATAAAGCAAATGAGGGGCGGAACGCTTTTTAGACCATCTGCTTACAATACCAAAATGCAAAAGCAACAATTGCAACTGTTTAATTAATTTTAGAGAGGATGAAGAATAAATAATTGCTTTTGCATGAGCATCAATATGGCCGTCGCAGGACCAAATCCTTGAGATAAAAATCGCCAATTTTTCATTGGAAAGTTGAAAAATTTCCGCGGGAATTTCTTTTTGAGGAGATTTTTTTCCGAAAACACCTAAATTTTTCAGTAATTCTTTTGCAGGAGATTTAAATGAACCAGCCGGTAAACTCTTGCTTTTTATTATTTGAAAATCTTTATAGCTTCGCTTGTTTAACTCGCAACCCATTTTATCCAAGGCAACATTAAAATCTTCGATAATTTTATCATCAATATTCGCAAAATTAAGCGCGTAATTTGAATTTGTAAAATTTCCATCGCCCAATATATATGCAACGAGTTTTATTTCTTCGTCTCTTAATTTATTATTTTTTGTAAGTTCTGGAACTTTACAAGGAATGGCCAATGAGTCCTCCCCTGTTAAATCTTTTACTTGTTTCCATCCATTAAATGTTAAAACCAAATGGTCATTAGTGAGTTTTAAATTGTGGCCATCTTTTGTTTTAACTTCAAATGTTTGTTTTTTACCTTGATAGAGCCAATCTGTTACCTCCGAAGTCACAAATTTTCTATTCTTTTCATCGTAAGTCAAAGTGTGCCAAGGTTGCTTTTTCTCTATAATTTCTTTTATTGTAGAAATCTGCCCAGTCAAAGGGTCCACTAATTCCGTGTCACCAACCAAGCACGCTTGGCTCATTAAACGAGCTTGAAGCCCCATATGCTGGTCGCCGATTTCTCCTTCAATTTCTCTCTGCGGAGTTAAAGCTGCCACAGAATCAACAACTATAACGTCAATATTTCCGGTTTTTACTAACGTCTCAACAATCTGCAGTGCCTGCTCTCCAGAATCTGGCTGAGAAATTAATAAATCATCAACATTAACGCCGAGTCTTCCTGCATAGTCAGGGTCCATGGCGTGTTCTGCGTCAACAAAGGCGCAAACTCCACCTTTTTTCTGGGCTTCCGCAACCACATGTAAAGACAAAGTTGTTTTTCCGCTGGATTCCGCTCCATATATTTCTATTATCCTGCCTCTTGGCATCCCTCCAACGCCCAAAGCTAAATCCATTGCAATGGAGCCTGTTGGCACAACATCAACATTAACCGCGCGTATTTCCCGCATCGTCATAATCGCCCCTTCGCCAAAACGCTCTCTAATCTCATTAACGGCATTTGTTAGCGCCTTATTTTCTTTCTTCGCCACGCCGGCTTGTCTCGCCGAAGATTTATCGGAGGCGGAAGCTCCAGTGGAGGCGAGTTTTTCTTCTTTTTTTTCTTTTGCCATATGCGAATGAAATGAGCACCCCGCCCTCTAAGCTAATGTTAAAAGGCAAAATGCACAAACTTTATTTAGAATAATTTTTAATCTACCTGTTCTTATAATTAGCATAGAGGGCGGGGTTTTCGCTTCGCTCAAACTTTTTGCCATTTTCCGTCGTCTGAGGCATCTTCTGATTCGTCTGGCCTGGATCCTGATATGCCGGAAATAAAATCTGTTTTGTTTGCATAGACCTCCCTTGGCTTTGCCCCATCTGCAGGCCCCACAATTCCTTTTTCTTCAAGCATGTCAATTAATCTAGCTGCCCTTGAATAACCGATTCTTAGCCTTCTTTGCAAAAACGAGGCAGATGCTTTTTGGGTTTCTAAAACAATTTTTTTAACATCCTCAAATAAAGGATCGTCTCCGCCAAAAAATTCTTCTCCTCCCCCGCTTTCCTTTGCGTCCTGATGCGCTAATGCATCATGCAAATTTTGGACCAACACAGATTGGGGCTCCTGAATTTTTTCTTTTTGCTCTATAATAAAATCAACAACCCGCTTAACTTCTTTTTCTGAAATATACGGCCCCTGAATTCTGCCTATTTTAGCTGATTTTGCTGACAAAAACAGCATGTCTCCGGCTCCCAATAATTTTTCAGCGCCGGCAGTATCTATTACTGTTCTTGAATCAATCTGGGAAGCAACCTGAAAAGTGATTCTTGTGGGCACATTGGCTTTGATTAAACCTGTGATGACCTCCACAGACGGTCTCTGGGTTGCCAAAACCAAATGAATTCCTGTTGCTCTGGCCATCTGAGCCAACCTTACAACGCCTGCTTCAATTTCTCTGCCTTTTGCTGCCATTAAGTCAGCCAATTCATCAACCACAAACACGATATATGGCAACTGCATTCTGCTTGCGATAACTGTTTTATTTTGATTATATGTGGCAAGATTTTTCGCGGGCACTTCTGAAAATACTTCAAACCGCCTCTCCATTTCCCGCGTAAGCCACTGAAGAGCGTTTATGGTTTTTGTTGCGTCATAAATTACAGGGCACAAAAGGTGAGGAATATCGTTATAGTGCTGGAACTCAACCCTTTTTGGGTCAACCATAATCAATCGCAGGTTGTCGGGGGTACACCTGTAAAGTAAACTTAAAACTAAAGTGTTTAAAAATATTGTATTGTGGTTTACAAACCCATTTCCAATAAAGGAATCAGACCCCGGCACAAAAAAATCATACCCTTCTCCGCAAGTCATTTCGATGTTTTTAATTTTGTCCCAATAAAAATTTCTTTTAGAAATTTTTTCTAATTCATGGTATTCGGGTTCTTGAGAAATGGGCTGATAAAAATCTAAAATTTTTCCTAATCCTTGATAGCCCGGCATCCTCGCGCCTGAGTTATAAGATCTTAAAGAATTAAACGCGTATTTAGGAACCAAAATTCCCGCTTGATATATCCACCCCTTGTTAGTTAAACGGGCAAAGCGATCCAAATACTTCTGCTTTATTTTCTTAAGCAAAGATGCAACATTGGGAATTAAATCGCGATTAGGATTTGGAGATAATTTAAAATATTTTTTGGCTCTGTCGCGTTTCTCTTTTCTGATAAAACCGATTTTTTTAATGAATTTTTGGGCATTTTCACCGTAAATAGTTACACGGAAGTACTCGTTATCCGCGTAATTTTTCACTTTTTTTGGCGCTAAAGAAGAAATTATGCCAAAATTCAAAAGCATAGTATGAACCTGCGAAGCCAATTTTCCACTACTGATCGCCAGCTCTATTGATTTTTCTCCTATATAGCCGTCATTATCAAAAACAGCGCTTAAATAGGCTCTTACCATTTCTTCGGGCGCCTCTCTAATCGCTCTTGGCATCTCCTTTTTGGGCGACTTGGAAGAATCCATTCCAAGGTAAGCCAAAAATTCTTTTAAATGCTTACTGCCAATTTCTATATCTTTAGCTTTATTCTCGGGGTTTGAACCGGATTTTTTTTCAATAAACTGAGTGATCCCAAAGAGGTTTCTAAGATATTTTTTATAAATCCGAATTGATTGAGGGCTGGCTTGAGTATAAACTATTCTATGAAGCCCTTTTCTCTCTGTTGATAATCCGCCGTCAGCAGTCAACAAACCTAAAAATTGCGCCAGCTGAGAAGTCATTTTAGAAGGAAAAGAAATATTCCTGTGATAAGCAACGATTTTGCTTGGCTTGAAATCAGAAAGGTCGGTTCTGTTTCCAAACATCGCGGGGTTGCGAGAAATCGCGACATAATCTCCTTTTCTGATTAAGGAAGCGGGTTTCCAGCTTTGCGAGCCATCTTCGTTCATAACCCAAAGAGGATGTTCCATAGTTGCTTCTATTTTGTAGCCGCGGCTGGAAGTTAATTTATAAAATTGGCAAATCCCATTATTGTAGTTTTTTTCCGTGGTTTCAATTCCGTCCCGTGTGACGAGTTTAATTTTATAATCAACCTCGCTGTTCAGTGGCAGAGGACAAAGTTCTTCAAAGGTTAACATTCCTTTTTCAGTAAACATTAAAGTATCCGCGCCGCAAGTTTTACCAGTTCCCGTAGCCCCAGCCACTAAAACGTGCGGGCCTTCTGTGACATCCGCGTAAACAGGGGAGCCAGAAACGTTCCTGCCCAGCGCAACAAGCAAGGGGCTCTGCGCATTCTGAAATGCAGATTGGGATATTAGGTTTCTAAGCGTAACAACTGATCTCACTTTGTTTGGCACTTCAATCCCAACCAAAGATTTACCGGGTATAGGAGCCTCTATCCTAATCGGATGGGCAGCCAATGCCAATGCTAAATTATTTGACAACGTGGTTATTTTAGAAAGTTTCACTCCTTCAGCAGGCTTAAAAGCGTATTGCGTAACAGTGGGGCCTACATTAACCTCCGCCATTTCAACAGGAATTCCAAAATTCTCAAGCGTGCTCTTAATTATCGTTGAATTTTCCTTTATATTTCCTGAAGTGGGAGAAGCTTCGTTTTTACTTAACAAGTCCAGGGGTGGCAAAACATAATCATTTTTGTTAGCTGTTGTTGGTTTTTTAATGTCTTTTTTCTCCAGACCGTCATCGCCTTTTTTAAATAATGTTATTCTTGAACCAGCTGGTTTCCGTCCATTGGATAAATTCTGTTTTTCCGATGAAATACCTTTAATCCTTAGGTTCTCCTGATCAAGATTATTTAAAACATAAGACTGCTTTCCACCTTCCAATTTTTCTTTTTTAGGAATCTCCTGCCATATAAATTGGAGGAATATAAATAATCCTATCAGCATAATAGAAACAAATATTATATTGGCAACCAATAACCCGAATAGCCCCGCAAACAACTTGGTCAAAAGAAATCCTATCCATCCCCCGTTCATTAAGGTCATGTCTCTGGCAGCTAAAATTCCTGCCAAGCCGATAATAGAAACAAAAATCGCCAAAAACATGGCAAGGTCCTTGCCTTTTTTTCTTGTCTTTAAAAATATCAGTCCAGACACAAACAAAAACAAGGGAATGGTGTAAAAGGTTTTCCCGATTAAAAAATCAGAAACTTTGATAAAAATTTGGCCGGTGTACCCTGCTTTATTAAAAAACGGGAAGGATAAAACAATAATTATTGCAACTAAAAACATTAAAATCGCCTTAATCCATCTTTTTGTCCACGAACTCAGAAGGGGCGGTTTTATTTTTACGTTATCGTTTCTCCCGTTTTTATTCTTATTTTTATTGTTGTTTCTGTTTTTGGCCATCGTAACAATTAAATTACTTTTTCAATCTCCGCGATAAACTCCTCAATATCAACTAACCTATTTTGCAAAACATCATAAACTATTTTGAAATCAAGCTTTTTATAATCGTGAGAAACTACATTTCTAAATCCTGTCATATCAACCATTTTTTTACATAAATCACGAGATATAACTTTTTCCTCTTCTAAAATTTCGAATGCGTTAGAATAGCTATCCGGACGGCGAAAATCCTTTAATGAAATAGCCGCCTCCGCTAAATTAATTGTTTCTTGAATAACTAGATATAAATATCTTTCCAAGCTCGCCTTCAAAAATAAATCTTCTTCAATCTCTTTTTGAGAATATTTCTTGAAACTTTCTGATAAAATCTTTATGTATTTCCTTATTGAACTTATGAGCTCTTCAACTATATTTATATTTGTCATTTCATTTTAGTCAAATTATACTTTATCAATGATTGCCTAAAATCAAAAAAATCATTAAGAATCCTCGGCTCAATCAATAATTTATACGGCTCTCTTTCAAAAATAATTTTCCCGTCTTTAACAATATAATATTTTATTCCAGGCGAGTGCAGGTCATTTAAAATACACAAATCAACATTATCTGTTTTTAGCACTTTGGTGACTTTACCCATAAGGACTAATCTTAATTCAAATCTTTTTTTTGCGTTTTTTTCATCTAAATATACGGCAAAATCATAGTCGCTTAAAGGCCCGATTTTGCCGGTTGCCCTGGAACCAAAAAGATATACCAGTTTTACTTCTGGATATTTTTCGAAAATTGGTATCAGGTTTTCTATTTCTTCTGCTACTTTCATATTATTTTATTATATTACAAGCGAGGAAAAAGTAAATACTCATCTCAGCAACTTAATGCCCCGCCGGTTTAGGGCGGGGTATTCTACTGACTACTCACTACAAACTACTCACTTTTTCAGCATAAAGCCTGTTCCCACCGGAATTAGTTTTCCAATGATTACGTTTTCCTTCAAGCCTCGGAGCCTGTCTTCCTTACCTTCCAAAGAGGCCCTAATAAGCACTCTTGAAGTTTGTTGAAAGGAAGCCGCCGATAAAAATGATTCTGAATTTAATGCAACTTCTGAAATTCCCAGCAATATCTGAACTCCGACTGGCGGAGATTTCTTTTCCTTTTTTATCATTTCAGATTTTTCATTAAATATCACTCTTTCAACTACCTCGCCCCTTATCCAATTAGAATCTCCCTCCTCTTTAACCCTTACCCTTGAAAACATTTTTTGGATTATTACTTCAACGTGCTTATCGTGAATATCAACGCCTTGAGAAGCGTAAATTTTCTGCACCTCCTGTAAAATATATCTTTGGGTCACCTCAACCCCGCCTGACTTATAAAGTTTTTTTAGATCCAGACTTCCCTCGCACAGTGGCTGGTTTTCTTTAACGTCCTGGCCTTTTTCAACTAAAATAGCAATTCTGCCCGGGATTTTATACTCCATTATGTCTTTTTTTGCCCCAGGTTTTTTAACAGGTTGAATTTTTACAATCTTTTTTTCCTCATCAATCCCAACAACCTTTCCTTCAGTTAAGGACATTACAGCTTCTCCTTTTGGAGACCTGCATTCAAATATTTCTTCAATTCTGGGTAAACCCTGGGTAATGTCTCCTGCTCCAGCAATGCCTCCCAAATGGTGAGTCCTCAGCGTTAACTGAGTGCCCGGCTCCCCGATTGCTTGAGCCGCCACGATTCCGACTGCTTCGCCAAGTTTTATTGGTTTGTTTCTGCCCAAATCCCAGCCATAACATTTTTGGCAAATACCCTGGATTGCTTTACAAGTTAGTGGAGAAGCAACAACAACCCTTTCAATTCCTTGCTCCCTTGTAATTGCGTGCGCTGTTTTCCAATCTATAAGCTCGCCCTTTTTAACAAAAACGTTTTTATTATGCTCAACTGTTTCTAAGGCGATTCTTCCCACTATCTTAAATGAAAAATCTTGCTCAATTAAGTCAGAGTCCTTTTTGTGGACAGCCATCCCGGTTTTGTCTCCGCAGTCCTTTTCAAAAATAATTACATCGTGGGCTACATCAACCAAACGTCTCGTCAAATATCCAGCTGACGATGTTCTTAACGCAGTGTCGGCCGTACCCTTTCTGGCTCCGTGAGTTGATATAAAATATTCTAAAACATTAAATCCTTCTGTAAAGGATGACTTTACAGGAAGTTCAATAATGTCTCCCGCGGGGTTATTCACCAGTCCTTTCATTCCGGCCATTTGCACGGGTTGCGCCCATGTGCCCCTGGCGCCAGCATTAATAATTGACATAACAGGCCCGTCCGGAGGCAAAGTATCTTTTAACAATGCCTCAATTTTTGTTTTTACTGTTTGCCAAATTAAAATTTTCTGGGAGGTTTTTTCTTCCGGAGACAAAAGCCCTCTTTTAAAATGGCTGTCAATTTGCCTTATCTCTTTTTCAGCTTCATCAATCAATCCGGCTTTTTCCTTAGGAACTATTAAGTCATCCATGCCCCAACTTATTCCAGACAACGTGCAGTACTCAAAGCCAAGCGTTTTTATTTTGTCTAAAATCGCAACCGCTTCCTCGTTTGAATATTTTTCAATAATTTCCCTTACCAGACCTTTTAATCCTTTGTTATCAATCTGCCTGTTAACATAAGGATAGTCATGAGGCAGGCTGGTGTTTAAAATTAATCTACCGACCGATGTTTCAATTAACTCTGCCTTGCCTTGGCTCTCTGCAGATGTAGCGGGGTCGGCTTGTTTTGGGCTAGGAACTTTTATTTTATCGGTCAGCCCCAAAAACCCGTATTCATAAGCTGTGACGGCTTCTGAGTCAGAAGAATAAACTTTAATGTCCTTCTCCCTGCCAGCTGGCTGGCTACCCTCATTTAGTTTAGTTAAAAAATAGCATCCCAAAGCAATATCTCTGAAGGGCCCGATAACCGGCATGCCGGTAGCTGGCCTTAAAAGATTTAGAGAAGAAAGCATAATCTCTCTTGCCTCTTTTTGCGCCTCGTCTGACAGTGGTAAATAAACTGCCATTTGGTCGCCGTCAAAGTCAGCATTGAATGCTTCGCAGACCAATGGGTGCAACTTTATTGTTTCTCCTTCTGTTAAAATCGGCCTAAACGCCTGAATACCAAGCCGGTGCAGTGTTGGAGCCCTATTCAGCAATACCAGTTTATCTTTTATAATTTCCTCTAAAATAGCCCAGACCTCCGGGGTCTTTTCATCAATTAAACGGGCTGCTCCCCTGATGTTAAATGCCAATTCTTTGTCTAAAATTTTCTTTATGACAAAGGGTTTAAAAATTTCTAAAGCTAAAGTTTTAGGCAACCCGCACTGCGAAAATTTCAATTCGGGCCCCACGGCAATTACCGACCTGCCAGAATAGTCAACGCGTTTTCCTAAAAGATTTTGCCTAAACCTTCCTTGTTTTCCAGCCAACATAGCAGCCAACGATTTTAGCAATCTTTTCCCTCCGGTTGTGGCAGTTGTTGTTACTCCTTTTCTCATTTCATTATCAATTAAAGCATCAACCGCTTCTTGAAGCATTCTTTTTTCATTTCTGATAATAACCGGCGGAGCTAAAATTTCCTGAAGATATTTTAATCTATTGTTTCTGTTTATGACTCGCCTATACAAATCATTTAAATCAGATGAAGCGTACCTTCCACCGTCAAGCTGAACCATAGGCCTTAAATCCGGAGGCAATACAGGAAGCACTTCCAAAAACATCCATTCTGGTCTTACACCAGCTGACAACATTCCTTGAAATAATTTTAAGCGCCTTAGAACTTTCTTTTTCATTGCCGGCGGAGCCTCTTTTGCTTCCTTTGCTAAATCAGCTGTTTCTTTTTTTAAATCTATTTTTGAAAATATCT
The DNA here is from genome assembly GCA_043824525.1 of bacterium. Taxonomy (GTDB): domain Bacteria; phylum Patescibacteriota; class Minisyncoccia; order Minisyncoccales; family Staskawiczbacteraceae; genus XYD1-FULL-39-28. The sequence continues at coordinate 9,202 of JBDRST010000095.1, read as the reverse complement.
CTCTCACAACTTCAGCTCCAGTTCCTGCTTCAAAAATTTCTCCGTATTTTAAAGACAATTCATGATACACGACCTCAGATAAAATCCTCATTGTCTTTATATCTAAAACTTCTTCCTTGGCTTTTTCTCTAGCTTGTTTTAGATCATTTTTGCCGACCTCTTTTTTTTCTTTTTTAACCTTAGATTTATACTCCTGCTCAATTGCGTCTAAAATCGTGTTGCGGGCTTGCTCGTCCACCTTAGTAATAACATATGAAGAAAAGTAAATTACTTTTTCCAATTGCTGGGAACTCTTATTTAAAACCATTCCCATGCGGGATGGCACCCCTCTTAAAAACCAAATATGTGAAACCGGCGCATAAAGTTTAATATGCCCCATTCTTTCCCTTCTTACAGACGACTTTGTAACCTCAACTCCGCACCTGTCGCAGACAACTCCTTTATATCTGATTCTTTTGTATTTTCCGCAAGCGCACTCATAATCTTTTTCCGGCCCAAAAATTCGTTCATCAAAAAGCCCGTCCTTTTCTGGCTTTTGGGTTCTATAGTTAATGGTTTCGGGTTTTAGCACCTCGCCATGAGACCAAGACATTATGTCTTCTGGCGAAGCAACTTTTATCCTTATTGATTCTAAGTCAAGTACTCGCATGATTTTCGAGCGAAGCGAGGAAATCACACTGAGCTTTAGATGGATATATCGTTATTCATTATCTAAAGCGAAGGGTATGCCTTGCTAATTTTTAATGATTAAATTCTCAAACCCTTGACAACGGCTCTTGGTTTGCTATACTTAGCTTAGAGACGGAAGAATCCTAAAATTATGGGTTCTACTCTGTGTGTCACGATAGAAGGCGCCGAAAGGTGGCTTCTTTTGTTTTGTCAAAAATGTTAGATTTAGTTTGGTGGACTCGGGCCCGTAGTTTCATGGAGTTAAAATTCCGTCTTTGACACACGGAGTAGCGAGTGCAAATCTCGCCGGGTCCACCCCAAAGAATCTGTCCTTCGACTTTGCTCAGGATGGATTTTTTGTTGCTTTTTATTACTTTAGTAAATGAGCCAGCCGGATGGCGCATTTACCAAATTGCCGATTATTGCTCTATAAACTTAAAGGTGGAAAGAATTTGCCTAAAAATTACAGGCTCTAAAAATTCTTCTGTACTACTTCCTTGCAACGCAAAGCTTAAAATAAAACAGTCATTATTTTTTGATGTAAAATATTCATAATAATAACCCTTTGAAACATTTCCCCCTTCGCCGTATTTCCTCTCCATAAAAATAATGTCATTAAATTTATAGCTTTCTGCTTTAGTATTATTATCGACATCGCAATAGCCGGAATAATTTATCGGAGTAACCCGTATATTTACTGTTCTAAACTTAACCGAACTATTATTTATCTCAACGGAAATGTTATCTAGAGAAAGATATAAATGACTACCAACTTTTCCTCCAGATATCAATCCTGGTTCTGGATATTTAAACTCAAAGCCGTATTCTGTATTTGTGTATTTTTGCCAGTTGGCTGTTTCATCTTGGACTTCTGGGCATTCTGCGAATTGGCAATTAGGTCCTGTTCTGCCGACAGCAGACCCATCAGGACAAACCTTCGCTTCTTGAGTGCAGGCGGTTTGTTCTAACTGTTCTTTTGGCGCGGAATATTGCAAATAAACAACAAAACCCACTGCGGTAATAACAAGAACGCCCAAAATAACAACTATAAAAATTGGAGAAAAACCTTTTTGCATATTCGACGGATTTTCACGGATTAATTACAGATTTTCACGAATCACAGATATGGTTATCCATGATATTGTGTAAATCTGTTTCTTATCTGTGTAAATCTGTTTACTTTTAAACTCTTGACATCCACCCTTGATTTGCTATACTAAAGATAGCTTATCAGACAAAGTCACTTTCTATAAGATAGAACCAGAAACAACATCTTCAGAAATGGAGGTGCTGTTTTTTTTGTTCTCATGATATAATTTAAGTTGCGGAGGTTATGGGAGGTTGAAATCAGACGGTTCTGGTCTTTGTTTGATAAGCAATTGGTTCTACTAATAATAGAATGTGGTTCAACTCCACCGGCCTCCGCGTCAAAAAATCTGTCCGCGATGAAATCGGGACGGATTTTTTGATTGTTATTTTTTTGCTTCGCGGTTATCTCTTCTATCTTCTCTCGTGTCGTCTCTTACTTCTCTTGGCTTTTCTTTTACTTCCACGGCCATGCCAAGGGATTTCAACTCTGCAACAAGCAAATTAAAGGAAGCAGGAACATTAGGATTCCTTATCGGCTCTCCTTTTAAAATTGCCTCGTAGGTTGCGGCCCTTCCTTGAACATCATCAGATTTTATAGTCAACATTTCTTGAAGTGTGTGAGCTACGCCATAACCCTCTAAAGCCCAAACTTCCATTTCTCCAAATCTCTGGCCTCCAAACTGGGCTTTTCCTCCCAATGGTTGCTGAGTAATTAATGAATAAGGACCTATTGACCTGGCGTGAACTTTATCATCAACCATGTGAATCAGCTTCATTATATACATATAGCCAACTGTAATCGGTTTTGGAAAAGGTAATCCTGTTCTTCCGTCATAAACTGTAACCTGCCCTGATTCTGGCAAACCTGCTTCCTTCAATTCTTTTTTTATGTCTTCCTTGTTAGCTCCCAGCAACGCTGGAGAAATTGCAATGTAATTTAGGCTGTGAGCTGCCCAGCCAAGATGGGTTTCTAAAATCTGTCCGATGTTCATACGAGATGGAACAGAAAGAGGAGAAAGCACCAAATCAATTGGAGTTCCATCAGCTAAAAACGGCATCTCTGACTCAGGTAAAATTTTTGAAACAACTCCTTTGTTGCCGTGTCTTCCAACAAGCTTGTCTCCAACTTTAGCTTTCCTTGTTTCAGCAATCTCAACCTGTATTTTTTTTATGACTCCAGGCTCCAATTTATGCCCCAAGTCTCTCGAAAATATTTTTATGTTCACAACTTTTCCCTTTTTTCCGTGCTCCATTCTTAAAGAAGAATCCTTCACGTCTTTTGCTTTTTCGCCAAAAATTGCCCGCAATAATCTTTCCTCTGGAGTAAGTTCTGCCTCACCTTTAGGAGAAATTTTTCCAACCAAAATATCATTGGGCCCCACTTCAGCTCCCACTCTCACAATTCCTTCTTCATCTAAATCTTTTAACTTTTCCTCTCCAACATTTGGAATATCAGAGGTTGTAACTTCAGGACCTAATTTTGTTTCCCTAACGTCGCAAGTAAAATCCTCTATATGGATTGAAGTAAACTCGTCTTCTTTTACCAGTTTTTCTGAAATGGTAATAGAGTCCTCAAACCCTCCCCCTCTCAATGGCAAAAAACAAACTAAAATATTTCGGCCTAAAGCCAGCCTGCCTTCAGACATTGCGGCTCCATCGGCTAAAACATCTCCCTTTTTAAAATGCTCTCCTTTTTCTACAGTCGGCTTTTGATGAAAACATGAGTATTGGTTTGTCCTGACAAATGTTTGAAGCTCATAATTTTTCTCAAACTTTTTGTCCCGACTTTGTCGAGGATTCGCGATAGATTTTCTATCGGAACCTTTTTCTTCGTATTCAACCTTAATGTGTTGGGCATCAACCTCTTTTACGGTTCCTGGGGATTTAGCTATAATCTCCTGGCCGGAATCACGAGCTACGTTTCTTTCGGTTCCGGTTCCCACCAAAGGAGGCTCGGGCTTTATTAGAGGAACCGCTTGTCTTTGCATATTAGAACCCATCAACGCGCGGGATGCGTCATCGTTCTGCAAAAAAGGTATTAAAGAGGTTGCAACAGAGATAAATTGTTTGGAAGAAACATCTATATATTCTATTTTTGAAATTTCAACTTCAGCTGGCTCTCCTTTTACCCTTGCCTCAACTTTGTCTGGCGGAATTTCCGGAAGAATTCTTCCGGATTCTGATAAAGGTACGGAAGCCGTGGCTATGCAATGGCGCTCTTCTTCTTGAGCTGAAAGGTATTCAACCTCATCGGTTACTTTGCCGTTTTTTACTTTAAAATATGGAGCTTCAATAAATCCATACGGGTTTATTCTGGCAAAGGAAGCCAAATGACCCACCAAACCAACATTAGGGCCTTCCGGGGTTTCAATAGGACATATTCTTCCGTAATGAGACGGTTGCACATCTCTAACTTCAAACCCCGCCCTTTCTCTGGTTAAACCTCCCGGACCCGTAGTGGTTAATCTTCTCTTGTGTTCTAATTCAGCTAACGGATTTTCGTTATCCATAAACTGGGAAAACTGCGAAGAAGCATAAAATTCTTTTACAACAGCCATCAATGGCCTTGGGTTTATAAGCTGTATGGGAGTAATTGTATCAAGCTCTAATGTGGACATTTTGTCTTTTATAATTCTTTCCATCCTCATCAAACCAACTCTTAATCTGTTTTGCAAAAGCTCAGATAACGTCCTTACCCTCCTGTTTCCCAAATGGTCAACCTGATCCTGTTTTGCTGTAGGGTTGTTGTTCAGCCGTATAACTTCTTTTACAACCTCAACTATGTCTTCTATTTTTAGTATCCTGTCTTCTTTTGCTATCTGTTGCTCTGAGCTTGCCGAGGAATTCTTTTTGTCCCGATTGCCTCGAGGATCCACGATCGCTCCGATTTCTTCGTGAGTCCACGACTCCGTCGGGACTTTGCGATCGGGATTTTTGGGAACCAATCTGGGCAATCTCTGCTCTGTTTTCCATCTCCCAACTTTAGACAAATCGTATCTGTCAAAATTAAAAAACATATTAAAAATCAGGTCCTGGGCAGTGTCTGGAGTTACCAAATCTCCGGGCCTTAATCTTCTGTAAACTTCCACCAAAGCTTCTTTCTGGTCTTTTGAGGGATCTCTCCTTAATGTTTCCTTTATATATCTTATTTCGCCTGTATCAACGTCCTTAAATTCTTTTTCAACTTTTTCAACGTTTTCTAAACCCAAAGCCATCAGCAACGTAGTGGCGGGTACCTTTCTTTTTCTATTGATCTTTACTCCGATAAAACCTGATTCTTCAGTTTCAAACTCAAGCCACGCGCCTCTGTTTGGGATAATTTTTGCCCCAAAATAATTTTTGCCTTTCTGCGACCTGCTGGTAAAAAAAGCTCCGGGAGAACGTATAAGCTGTGAAACAACAACTCTTTCCACTCCGTTTACAACAAAAGTGCCCCTGTCTGTCATAACCGGAAAATCAGCCAAAAATACCTCCTGCTCTTTTACCTCCTTTGTTTTAAGATTTACTAATTTTATTTTTACCCTTAACGGAGCTTCAAGAGAATCATTATTTTTTTTAGCTTCCAACCCATTTTTATAATTTGGCTTGCCTAACTTATAGTCTCCAAACCATAACTCTAACTCCTTGCCGGTGTAATCCCGTATAGGAGAAATTTCCTCTAACAATTCTTTTACCCTTACATCCCAAAAATTATCCCACGTCTCTTTTTGCATTGTTAAAAGATGGGGAGTGGAAAAAGAAAGCAGCTTAGACTTTGAAAAGTTTTTAACTTTTCTAATAGTTTCTGGCATGCGCAATTTTGCTGCAGAGAGAGTTCGACTCTGCAAATTAATATAAAAATTTAAAGATTTACCTTAAATTAAAAATCTTAGCTTTTGGTTTTCCAACTTTCTATCGCAAAATACAAAATACCCTATTTTGCTTTAGGGTACGTTTTCCCCGTCTTGTCAAATTCTGCTATGCATATGCAACAAAAAAATACCAGACGAGGGTTTTCAATTTTTTACCCTCCTAAATTTTGCCCTACAAAATTTTGGAGGGTGAAGACAAATAAAGTGGCCACTTCTTTAGTATATTTTATAGTATATTCCAACTAAAAGATAATGTCAATACCTTGCTTCTCTCCCGCCTCTCTTTATCAATAACCCTGCAATTTTTGGACTCTAAAATAAAAACCAAAAACCGCAGGGCTATTTGGAGGTTTTTTTAATCAATAATTTTAACAGATTTTTAGCTGATGCCGTTGCCTCCTCTTTCGTTTCGCTTCTGGTAAATTCCTGCCAGCCGGAAAGAATTTCAGAATCGGTCAAACTTCTTACCGCAGTTTCTAATGCTAAACGGGTGTCAAAATCAATTTCCCTTGATGCCAACAAAACCTGCTCTGTAAACATATTTCTAAAATCCATAATTCTGTCGTCTCTTCGGCTTTGTTCAAAAACCTGATTATCTTGATAAATTTTATACATAAAAATCCCATTTAAAACCACAGAAGCAAAAAACAATAAGATAAAGATGATTAATGCTGTTTTTTTTAGTGAAAACATATTTATTTAATAATTGAATTTTTTTACCGACCTTTCAAAATAAGTTTAAATATCAAAAATAAAATATCAAAGTTGCATATAAAAGTTTAAAGTTTTTTCTTGCCTTTAAGAGTTAATATGCTTGAGGCGAAGATGTTGGCAATTTCATCCACTTCCTTCAAAAACCAATTTACTTCCTCTGGTTTTGCTCTTCTGCTGTCTCTTAAAATTGCGAGCCACAACTTGCTTTCATTTGCGGATTTTAAAGAGTGATTAAAAAAGTTAATGTAATCCTTCCTGCTGCTGGCGGACGAACCTTCAATATAATTTCCTAAAATACTTGTGCCACTTCTTAATAGCTGGTCGCCAATTCTACGAGATACATTGTCTTTCGGCAGTTTATCAATGAATTCTATCAATTTAAGAACGAATTTATATAATCTTTGTTTGAACTTTATTTTGAATTCCTTGTTATCCATAACTTTTAACTTTAATTTGTCATTTTGATTTTTGATTTTTTAACTTTTAACTTGTCTGTTTCTTATAAAGAACCATGTCATTCCGCCTAACAGAGCGATTATAACTAAAAGCAATGAGACAATAGCTGTTTGCCAGTTTAGCCAGTCAAGCCATGAGGTTTGTTTTTTTAGTTCAATGTGTATACGTACGTTTTTATCTTCTACCACAGAAAATGGATCCCCTTGATAACTTGAATGATTTGGCGCTTTTACTGAAAGGTAATACATTCCTTCCGGAACTATAAAAGAAAATTTTCCGGTTTCGTCTGTTATAATAGGATTTTTTTGTAGGAATTTTTTGGCAGGCCAAAGCTCGTATTCTTTCGTTTCAGGATTAAGCCAGTAAAGAGAAACCTCTGCTCCCTTAATCCTTAAAATTCCGTCGGGCGTTTCTCTATACACATAACCTTCCGGGTCAACAACAACTAACAACTCTGTTTTTGCGGGTAAAAGAGACTCGTCTTTATATTCTATAACGGTGACTATTTTATACTCTCCCTCGCTGATAGGGGCTGTAATTTCAGCCTGAAAAATTCCTGGCTTTACTTGAGAATATTCAAATTTATCCACAAGCACCGAAGACGGTTGGGATTCTTCTGTTTTTGCTAAAAACTTTGGCAAGGACAAGGCAGCAGAGAAAAGTTTTATAAAACCATTATCTGGTTTTCGTTCGATAGCCAATCTGGTCAAGGTTATAAGCCCTGATACTCTCTTGGCAGGAACCTCAGGATTTATAACTAATTGTATCTGCCTTCCTGGGAATGTTCTGATTTTTTGTTCAGCATTTCCTTGGCTATCAACAGCAATAACAGTGCGTATATCAATAAGTTCGCCTGCTGTTCTTGCAAAAACAATATCAGACGGCATTTTTGCCAAAGCATCTACGCTTAATTCAGCCAAAGGCACGCCAGAGAACTCAAACTGATTTATATCTTCAATTTCAGCTTGGGTAAGTATTGTTTTTGTCATCTCAGGCAAAAATAATTCGTTCCCTACAAGTTTTTTTACATCATCTGATTTTGAGGTATCAATAGCTAAGGCGTCCAGAGTTTCTCTTAATTGCGGAATTTTACCGGCAAGAAACGCAATCGTGGAATCAATCGGAACAAGAGAAAACCTGCTTAAAGGATCAACGCTGATTAAATCTATCCCCTGCAAAGAAAATTGGGGTTTTTCTGGCACAACTGCTACTTTTTTAAACTTAAATATCTCCGCAATCTCAGAAGCTTTTTTGCCTATTTTCAAAGCAAAATCTGTAGCTTGTTTTGCAAGGTTGCTTGCTTGTTCTACGGCTTGGCTGATTGTTTCGGTTGTTGTTTTTACTATTTGCTCTGGAACAGAAGGCGGTTGCTCGGAAGCCGCGGGTGTTTGCGTTTGCGACCACGGGGTTGTGATGTCGCTTCCGCTTCCGGCTCCTCCGCTTCCGCCCATAAGGTCTATGCGTTGTGATGTTACAGAGGCAGAGTTTAATACAAAGTCAATTGAATAATATCTAAAGTATGTGTTTTGGGAAATAGATAAACTAACTGCTGATGTGTAGGCAGTGGTGGGGGTACATTCATTAGTTAAATCTGTGCAGTAATATGTGACAGAGCACGAGGAACCAGAGTCTGCGCAGGTCAGGGTGGCTGTGATGTTGTTTGTGCTTCGGGTTGAGCTGAATGCTGTAACCGGGGCTGTGGTGTCTATCTTGATTATCTGGCTGGCTGTTGTTTCTGAGTTTGGCACTGTGTCTGTGGAATAATAACGGATATAGGATGTGCCTTCGGTGGAAACAGCGACCGCGCTGGAATACGTTGTGGTTGGGGTGCAAGTGTTGGCGGTGTCTTGGCAGTAATATGTGGTGGCGCACCCCACTCCGCCTGCGTTGTCAGCGCAGGTCAATAGGACAGACAGGCTTGTCTTATTGGTCCAGGTGTCAAAAGTGTAGCTTGCTCCTCCTGCTGTTGCTGTTGGGGTGGTGGTTGGGGCAGTGGCATCATCTGTATAATTCACGGCTATTGAAGTTAAAACAGAGGTGTTGGATTCATCAGAAGTGAACGTTAATTTGTAGTAAAAATTAGCCCCAGACCACTCAAGCCCAGACAAACCAATATTATTTGATCCAGCAGACAACGTGTCGGAGTTATCTAAAATCCCGTCCGAACCATACCAATTCGTTTGATCTTGGCTAAACTGAATTACGACGCCAGTGCCAGCTGGCATAGCTGAAACTATATAATCAAAACTGTCTACGCTGGCAACAGAGCCTACGCCGTCAAACAAGTTGGTTGAAATCAACGATCCGCTCGCAGGATAAGAAATTTCCACTCCTCTGCTTGCGTCATAGGCCGTATAATTAAATGTTATTGAATCTAAAACAGGGGTGTCAGAACCATCAGATGTCATATAAATTTTATAAGC
>JBDRST010000094.1:0-11958 GCA_043824525.1 bacterium | reverse complement strand
AAAATTATAAAATTATAAAAATTTAAAAATTAAGGTTGCAAAACTACTATTTCCATAGCTCCGTCTTTTGGCAATACGCTCGCTTTTATTGTAAACTTATCAACCGGAGTTATTGAATTTTTTCCCATTGTTTTTAAAAATTTATCAACGCCATCCAATTTTAATTTAAGTTTTGGTCCCGACTCTGCCGAGGATCCTCGATTGCTTTGCAATCGGGACACAGAATAATGCATTGGAATTACAATTAACGGCTCTATCTGCGCAATTATTTTTGAAGCTTCAGAAGAATCAATCGTATATTCTCCGCCAACAGGAATCATTAAAATATCCACAGAATCAATTTTTTCCAGTTGCTCGTCTGTTAATTGTTTTTGCCCCAAATCTCCTAAATGGCAAAATCTCATATCTTCTGCTTCAAAAACGTAAATTGTGTTTTGCCCTCTTTTTTTCCCTTCTTCTTCATCGTGATAAGAATGAATGCCTTGCACAAAAACTCCCTTTACTTCATATTCTCCTGGCCCGCTTATAACAAAAGGATCTCCCTTCAATGCTTTAACATTATTGTGGTCGTGATGGTCATGGGTAACAAGCGCTATATCAGCTGAAAAATTTGGGACTTTTAACCCCAATGAATCGTCAAACGGATCTATCACGATGTCAGCTGAATTGTCCCTTGAGTTAGTCCCGATTCCACCGAGGATCCTCGACTTTGTCGGGAAAACCGAAATTTGAAAGCAGGATTGTCCTGCCCAAGATATCTTTGCCATAATTATAATTTTAACGACTTAACAAGGGATTTTAGATATTTTGGGACATCTTTTATACAGGAACTCATTGCCTCATAAACTTTTTTGGGGTCTAGTTCGTCATACTCATGAGCCAATCTATTACGCAATCCGGCAGAATTTGCCAAATCTTTAGATAATTTAACCGGCAAATATTTTTTATTTCCCAACTCAATAAAAGATGAGTAAAAATCTACGGGAACTTCGTTTTCATTTTCTGCCAAAATATGATATTTACCTTGAATTACGAAATGACCTTAAACTCTTTATATTTTGGTTTTGCCTGCGCCTTTGCAAAAATTTCTCGCCAGAATACTCTGTATATGCCTCAAAATTTTTGCTTCGGCTCGGCCGAAAACCAAAATAAAATAGTTCGTAAGGCATTTCGTAATTCAAGGTAATTAATGTCAATCATCCTGTTAATTATCCTCTCTAAATATCTTTCTGCCAATATCTCATAATCGGTTTGGCTCAAATATGTTCTAAGCGAAAGCTTGCTTAACGCTTTTAGTCTTTTTAACTCAATATTTATCAGTGTTATTTTTCTGTTGATTAACTTTTCATCAATTGGCATATTCTTTGATTATTCTTTTATTTACTTTCTTTTCCATCTCAAAATAGGGAGCGTAATCATTGTACTTTTTGAAGGCGCGCAATTTAAATTTTACAAACTCTTCCCTATTGCCAAATAACAAAATATTTTTCTTGCTTATTTGGAAAATCAATAACGGGTTGGCGCGCCTGATATCCACTGTGTCAATCCGACCTTGCTCGTGGGGAAAAATAGAAATAAATTTGGAATTTATATCAATTTCATCATCATAGCCTAAATTTTTTGCCGGAAGATAAGCAATATCATAATCGCTTTCTTTTCTGGATCTATCTGTTGCGCGAGAACCAAAAAGCAATATCAGCTTTAAACTGTATTTTTTAGCAAGTCCTTCAATTTTCTGTTTTTGCTTTTCAGATATGTCCATTTAATTATTTTATCACAAAACATTTCCGTCTTCAACCCCGTTAGAATTTTGCTATCGGGACTTATCGTGGCAAAAGTCCAGCTGGAATTTTGCCGCCGCGAACGCATAATTTTTGCGGGGGAGGGACAAAACGGTACCTGGCTACGGCAAATTTCTAACGGGGTCAATGCTTGCAATATTTAAAAAATAATGTATATTAAATACATTAGACATTAGTAATTAACACTGCTGGCCTGCAGCAGAACCCTCCGATAAACTAAAAGAGGGAATAAAAATAAACAGGTATTTTTTTATGACAAAAGAAAACATAACTACAAAACCCGCGGATGCGCCGGCTTCTTTTTCTGTTGGTTCAACCATTGAGGGAAAAGTTGTAGCCAGAGACAGGTCGTCTATTTTTATTGATTTAGGGATTAACGGAACCGGCATAATTTACGGTAGGGAATTTTATGAGGCAAAAGATACTATAAAAAACCTGCAAATTGGCGACAAAATTTTTGCAAAAATAGTTGAATTAGAAAACGATGAAGGGTACAAAGAGCTGTCTTTAAAAGATGCAGCAAAAGAAATCAGCTGGAAAAAATTAAGAGAAATAAAAGACAGCGGACAAATTTTAAGCGTTAGAATAACTGGCGTAAATAAAGGAGGGCTTTTGACAGCACTGGACGGCATACAAGCGTTTTTACCTGTTTCTCAATTAGCTCCAGAGAATTATCCTCGAGTTATTGATGCAGACAAACAAAAGATATTAAAGGAATTGCAAAAGTTTATCGGCAAAACCCTGGAAGTGAAGATTTTGGATTTGCTGGCAGAAGAAAATAAATTGATTTTATCTGAAAAAGCTAAGTCAGAAGAAAAGATAAAAGAAACTTTAAAGAACTACAAAAAAGGCGACGTTGTTGAAGGTGAAATAACGGGCATTGCTGATTTTGGAGCTTTTATCAGGTTTCCAATATCTAAAGATACAAAACCTGCGGATGCCGGCTTGCCCGTCCAAAGCCAGCAGGCGACGGAGGGCTTGCCCGTCCAAAGCAAGCAAGCGACGGAGGGGCTTCCGCAAGAACCAGATGAGAAAAAAAATCAAGGTTCAAACATGGCAAACAGTGATGCGGGCATTGAAGGATTAATACATATTTCAGAACTTGACTGGCAATTAGTTGAAAATCCAGCTGAAGTTGTAAAAGTTGGAGAAACAATCAGCGCGAAAATAATTGACATAAACAATAATCAGGTTTTTCTTTCATTAAAGGCGTTAAAACCAAACCCTTGGGAAGAAATTGAAAAGCAATATAAAAAAGGTGATACAATAAAAGGAAAAATAACCCAATTTTCAACTTTTGGAGCTTTCATAGAAGTAACGCCGAGAATAAGGGCCCTTTGCCACATTTCAGAATTCACGTCAAAAGAAGAAATGGAAAGCAAGCTCAAAATAGGCGAAAATTATGACTTTGAAGTTTTACTTATAGAGCCAAAAGAGCACAGAATGAGTTTAAAGCTTATTCTAAAGTAACCACGTTAAATAATTTTGTAACAAAAAACAGGCATTCGCCTGTTTTTTGTTTTCTTCAGAAAGCTTGACAAATCTATATTATAACGTAAGATTAACATTAGCAGCGCAGTGTAGCAAAGCACCTTGATAACACAACCACATCATATCAAAGGATTCCATTATGCAACACAAAACCGAAAGGCAAGCGCCTTTATCAGCGACAGTGGCCAAACAGGTGCTATTGCTGATTGACTGGGACAATCTCTTTTTCGGACTCTTCCATCTTTTTGGCGCAGAAGAAATGCGCATAGAAAACAGAATAAAAAGATTAATGGAGTGGGTAGACAAGGAAGTAGGTAAGCTTTTGGGAGGATTTGGATTTGTATTTGCCCCAGAACATTTGTCTTTTCTTCATCAGCAGATTTGTGTCAAAAATGGACTGAAGTTGATAATCTGCCCAAAAAAACAACTGAAAGAGCCGAAACTAAACCAAAAAACAGGTGACTTGGAAGCAGAAGAAGACACTGTTGACGAGACAATTATTTGGTTTGCGAAAACGATGATTCGCCATCCAAATTTTAGATTTATCTGTCTGGTGTCTGGCGATAATGACTATGTTCCGCTTTTTAGGGAAATGGCAAGGCACGGCGTAAAAAGGGCATTGGTTGCGCCAACGACCGATTCTTTGGCAAAGTCAAAAGAGCTCGTCAATCTTGTTGACAAGCATCCAAGAACATTGAAAAAAATGTCATTTAGACTTGACTACGTCTAAAACAGCAGTGTGAAATATTCACTGCTTTTCTTTTACAAAAAATTTTTGAACAGTTACCAAACTTGACAAGCGTCTATTATTGTGTATAATATAGGCAGTTCTTAAATTCGCTACACATTTGCAGGTCTCAGCTCTGAAAGGAGCAAAGATTATGACTGAGACCCCCAGAGACCCGTCGATAGGACAAGACCCCATCGACAAAACCCAAGAGCTAAGCGGATTGGAACGGCTTCAAGCCGATTTTCCAAACCTTGGCCTTGAGCTCTTGGACGTCTCCATCTCTGCAGATTTTGACGCCACGACAAAGGGTATTGATGAAATCTACGGCGTCACCAAGAAAGTGCAGGAGACGGTGACCAACGTCTTAAAATGGCGAGTGGAGATGGCCGAGTACCTCTCTACCGTTGAGAATCCGCTGAAGAAAAGAATCGCCGAAGGCGAACTGGCTGGAAAGTCAGACGAAGCGGAAGGCCAACTGGAACGGTGGCTCGGCCACGAGGTTCTGTTTTTCAGGCTGGCAGCCGCGCTCGCCTACCTCAAGTACGCCTTTGGCCAGGTCTACAAAACCACCGACGAAGCTCGCTCCATGCTGGCTGACTTAGTGGGGCGTAAGCTGCTTGTCAAGGCGGAGAAGGGTCTGATCCAAATCGGCTACGACCACTACATCCTTGGTCACGAGTTTGGATTTGAAAGCGAAGACACCAAGGATATTACCCGATGGGTTGGAGATTACTCCCGCAAACTCATGACGCTCGTTAAACAAGAGCGAGTTGCCGTTGCCAAGGAAATGCGACAGCAAGCCACCATCACCCCGGACGAAGTCTGGGATGGAAAGGCCACAGGAGTTTGCCTCTTCAACGTTCCCGCTGAGTCTTTTCTAAAATGGGTGCACGGAGAGCAGAAGGAAATGTGGCGTGGCGGAGGTCCTTTGCAGGTCCAAGTGACAGCAAAGCACATCATTCCCATTTCCGGGAAAGGGGGCTCACTTGAACGTCAAGTTGAGCTCCTTAAAGAACGTCATGTACGACTCCCCAGATACACCATCAAATGGGATTGTCCTCCCGGCGGCGATGGCACCGGAAACGAAGGCAGCAAGAGGGCTTTTCAACGGACCGTGGAAGGCGTCCAAAAGTTCAGCGACCTGAACAAAGACGAAGCCGTGGATTATGTGGGAAAGATGAGACTGCTTTGGCACCTCATCATTCGCGCCTACCGCGTCATGGATGCTGAACAAGAGCAGAGCGCGCTCAAGGAAGAGTTTCAAAGATTGGTAACCATCAGTCCGGAGTCATTTTTTGGACTGAATGGAAGCGACCAACCAGCGGATGGCGATGCTCTACTGGAATTTGAGGGATCTTTCCAGGTGGAAGACAAACCCCCGGTCTTCAGTCCCTTTGCTCTGGCAAGAAGGTCGCAGGAGGACAACCGGAGCGTTGTGGAGATTCTGAGAATCCCTCCGCACGTTCACAACTTCCTGGGCGGATTCGTCGGGAAAAAGCTCTCCGAGGGAGAAGACTTCCGCGAGCTCCCGGGCTACATGAGACGGTTTTTCCGCGCAGTCCGGGGCAGAGTGGAAATGGCCAATGCGGTTGACCAAGCTTGATTGTTTCAAAAATCGACCTGCAACGTAGCGAATTAGGGCGCTGGGAATGTGACTTGTAGTCACAAAACCAGCGCCTTCTTTTTTTACGCCAGCAGAGGCGCTTTTTTATAATTTTAACGGGGTTGAAATACGTATTAATTTATGATAAGATATTAAAAGAATCTTGAATCTCGAATTTTGAATTTGGAATGGAATTTGGAATATAGAACTACGCCACTTAGTTTTTTTATTCCGTATTCTTTATTCTATTCTAAATTCCAGATTCTGAATCCTAAATTCATGCGAATAAACCCTCTTTTGAAAAATTTTGTGTTTATAATCCTGATTCTATTAGTAATAGGATCGATTTTTAGTTTGCTTTATTACCCTGCTGAGACGCCAAACGAAATATCCGCCACGCAACTGGTTTCCGATATAAACCAAAACAAAGTAAAAAATATTACGGTATCTGGCGACCTGCTGGATATTAAGTACAATGATGATACAACCGCAACCTCAATGAAAGAGCCGAATACCAGCATAACAGACTTGCTAGTAAATCTTGGAGTTAATAAAGAAAGCTTTGACAAGGTGGATGTTAACATTCAGCTGGCAAAACAAGATGTGTGGTCGTGGCTAACTCCGCTTCTGGTATTTGGCATATTGCCTCTTGTATTTTTTGGATTTATATTTTGGATGATGTTTAAGCAAGCAAAAACCGGCGCCATGCAGGCGTTTGATTTTACAAAAGCCAAAGCAAAAATTTTTGGAGCTGAAGGGCACGGAAAAGAAAAAATAGCCTTTAAGGATGTTGCTGGATTAAAAGAAGCAAAAGAAGAACTGGTGGAAATTGTTGATTTTTTAAAATTTCCAAAAAAATATCTGGCAATGGGGGCAAAAATCCCAAGAGGAGTTTTGATGGTTGGGGGCGCGGGCGTTGGAAAAACCTTATTGTCTAGGGCTGTTGCCGGAGAAGCAGGTGTACCATTTTTTTCAATTTCAGGTTCTGAGTTTGTGGAAATGTTTGTAGGAGTCGGGTCAGCTAGAGTCCGCGACTTATTTTCCACCGCTAAAAAAGCATCTCCTTCAATAATTTTTATTGATGAATTAGACGCCATCGGCAGGCACAGGGGAGCTGGAATTGGCGGAGGGCACGATGAAAGGGAACAAACCCTAAACCAAATTTTGGTTGAAATGGACGGCTTTGAAAAAGAAACCGGCGTCATAATTCTCGCCGCAAGCGTAACTGGCGACACACCAGTTTTGATAAAAAAGAATGAGGATTACAAACTTTTGCCCATCTCGGAAATTATTGACAGTTATTATAAAGAGAATGAAGAAAATATAGAAAAAGAGACACCGGACCTTAAAGTTCTGGGTTTTGAAAAAAAGAATAAAAACACTAAAAATTTATATTTTGAAAATAGCGCGTTTAAAAAAGTCCGAAGTGTATTTAGGCATAAAGTAAATGAAATTTACGAAATTGAATATGTGGGAGGAAAAATTAAAGCCACTGGCAATCACTCGGTTTTTGTGAGGACGCGTCAGGGGCTCAAAGCAAAGGCGGTTTCTGAATTAAAACCAGGAGAAATGCTGGTAAATATGCCCTATAAGGCGAATAGAACTACATCTAAAAAAGAAATTCGGGCGCATAAGTTTAATTCTGAATTTAATTTAGAGCTTTCAATTTGGCAACCTCTTTTTAAAAAATATGATTTTGTAAATTATGCGTACCAGTACGCGCTCGTCCATACAGATGAAACTTCTCAGACTCAACTGGGAAAAGAGCTGGGTTTCTCTCAAAGAACAATCGGAAAATGGCAGCAAGGTATTTGCGGCCCAAGGGAATTATCGCGGAATTATTACCAACATAAAGATATTTTGCCGGAAAAAATTAAGGTCACCCCTGAACTAATGCGCCTGTTAGGATATTATACGGCTGAAGGATACGCGAGAAAGGAGGTGGACTTCTGTTTCAATAAAAATGAAAAAGACAAAGTTAAAGATGTCAGGGAATTGATGAAAAACATTTTTAACATAGAACCCCACACCATAAGAAATACGAGCTCAAACGCTGTAAACATTACTTACCAATGTACGCCATTGGCTCATTTCTTTTCTTATTATTGCGGAAAGGGGGCAAGAAACAAGCACGTTCCAAGTTTTATTTTTGAAGCGCCCTTTAAATATTTCAAAGAATACTTTAAAGGATATTTTTATGGCGACGGCCATATTGATAAAAAAGGAAGGGGAGAAGCTACTTCTGTTAGCAAACGCCTGATTTTGGAATTAAATTGGCTTTTTAGAATGCACGGATTCAAAGCCTATATACATTCATTTACAGCAAAACAAGGCAGGATTATAAATAACGGCAAGCCATTAAAAGAGACGGTCGCGTGGAGGTTAGGATTTGGCAGAAGCCAAAATCCTTTATCTGAAAATGACAGACGGATAAAAGGATCTGTTTATAGGCCCACAATTAAGTCTGTTAAAAAAATCCCTCATAACGGCTATGTTTACGATTTTTGCGGATGCGAAAATGAAGCCTTTTTTGGAGGAGAAGAACCGATTTTACTTCACAATACAAACAGGCCTGATATCTTAGACCCGGCTCTATTAAGGCCCGGGAGATTTGACAGAAAAATTGTTTTAGACCCGCCGGATGTTCACGACAGAGAAGAAATTTTAAAAATCCATTCAGAAGGAAAACCATTAGACGCAGGCGTGGATTTAAAAGAAGTAGCAGAAAGAACCCCAGGATTTACCGGGGCTGACTTGGCAAATGTGGCGAATGAAGCCGCGCTGTTGGCTGCAAGGCAAAACCAAACACAAATACACCAAAAAGGATTTTTGGATGCTATTGAAAAAGTTTTATTGGGGCCTGAAAGAAAATCGCACATTTTATCTAAAAAGGAAAAAGAAATTGCAGCTTTTCATGAAGCCGGGCATGCCGTGGTTTCCAGCTTTTCGCCCGAAACAGAACCAATAAGAAAAATTTCCATTATTGCCAGAGGTATGGCAGCGGGTTATACTTTGCAAGTGCCGTCTGAAGAAAAGAAAATGAAGACAAAAACCCAATTTCTATCTGAAATTGCGACCTTATTGGGAGGGTATTCAGCTGAAATATTAAAATTTGGAGAAATGACAACCGGAGCTTCCAATGATTTAGTTCGCGCGTCTGAAGTGGCAAGAAAGCTGGTAAAACAATACGGGATGTCTTCTTTGGGGCCAATTTCTTTTGGTGAAAAAGAAGAACTTGTATTTTTGGGCAGAGAAATTTCAGAACAGAGAAATTATTCTGAAAAGGTTGCTGAAAAAATTGACAAGGAGGTTGATGTGATTATAAAACAAGCCCAAAAACAGGCAGAAACAGTTTTGCAAAAACATAAAAATTTACTGGATAAGGTTGCCAAAAAACTTATTGAAAAAGAGACAATTGAAAGGGAAGAATATGAAAAATTAATTAACGGTGGCAAGCCCAAAAAATAATTACCCTTTGCAAATAAAAAGTGTTATAATGAACCAATGATTATTAACTAAATAAGCAATAATCAGAAGTTCAATTATGGCGAGGTTCAAAGACAGAGAAAAGGCTTTAGCTCTCAGAAAACAAGAAATGAGCTATAGCCAAATCAAGGCTATTTTAGGAGTCGGTAAAGGCACCCTGAGTGCCTGGTTAAAAGACTACCCTCTATCAAGGGAAAAGATAAATCAGTTGTCATGGAAAAACGAAAAGAGAATTGAAAGGTATCGTGAGACAAGAAGACAAACAAAAGAAAAAAGGTTAAAAGAATTTTATCTTAAAGAAAAAAAAGAAATTTTTCCGTTGAACAAAAGAGATTTCTTTATTGCAGGACTTTTTTTATATTGGGGAGAAGGAAGCAAAATCTTATCAAAAGAAGTTTCCGTTTCCAATACGGACCCCTCAATGGTTAATTTTTTTATAGACTGGGCTGTCAACCATCTAAAAATTCCGAGGGAAAAGATACGTATCGCTTTGCATCTATATAACGATATGGATATCAATAAAGAAATAAAATTTTGGTCAAACAAATTAAATATCCCTAAAAATCAATTTAGTAAGCCATACATAAAACAAAGTTCCATAAAAGCTATAAATTATAAAAGGGGATTTGGGCATGGCACATGCAATGCAAGGATAAACGACGCACGGCTTTCTGAAAAAGTTTTAATGGGGATAAAAAGTATATCTGACGCATACGAAAACTCGCGCCTGTAGCTCAGTGGTTAGAGCACGTCTCTTATAAAGACGGGGTCGCAGGTCCGACTCCTGCCAGGCGCACTAAAAATTTATTTGGGCGGTTAGCTCATCTGGTTAGAGCGTCGCATTGACATTGCGGAGGTGACAGGTTCGACTCCTGTACCGCCCACCAGTATTAAACTTTCAGGAATTTTGCCGATTGATTCAGCCGCGCGAAGCGCGGCAGAGAACGGAAACACTGGCTCGCCGCGCACGGCGCGGCTCGCCAAGCGCAGGTTCGAGCCAAAGATTTCTTTGGCGGCAACCTTTTTCTCCAAAAGGTTGCTATCCTTTGCGATTTTGACGAGGTTTGAAGCGACTTTTATCCATTCTTTCATCGGTTCGAGCCAATTATTCTGCTTTTGTTCAATCCGCGCCATTTTTTCGTCCAGCGACTTCTTTTCCATAAGAAGTTTTGTTTTTTGTTCGCGGTATATTTCTCTTTCAATATCTTGCTCCAAATAGCCGTCAAGAAGTCGCTGGAGTTTCGTTTGTATAGCGCGGATTTGATTATGAGATTCAAGAACAAAAGCAGAAACAGATTGGGCGGACTTATCTTTATCGGTTTCCGCCATTTCTAAAAGTTTTTCCGCCCAATCCGCACGCAAAGAAAATTTTTGAAGCAGGGAGGAAATTTGTTTGTCCAGTTCCTCTTGGCGAATACAGGGTTCAGGACATTTCACAGATTTATTTTTCTTGGTGCAGTGGTAATAAATATAATCGTGGACATTTCCATTTTTCTGTTTTTTAACCCTGTATTCGCCAGTTATGGACATTCCACAAGTGCCGCATTTTAGAAGCCCGCAATAATCCTGCGGCTCATACTTTGTTTTGTGGTGCGGCCTTCTTCTCTGCTTCAAAACGTCTTGGACTTTATCAAAAATTTTCTTTGCGATGATTGGCTCGTGTTTTCCTTCGTGCAATTCTTTGGAGTAGCGGAATAATCCAGTGTAGAACGGATTGGAAAGGATAAAAGTCGCCCTCGTCTTGTGGATTCTCTTTCCGCCACGGGACATAATCCCGCGTTGCGCCAAAAAGTTAGAGACATCTTCAAGCCGAGCGTTGCCAGTGGCGTAATATTCAAAGGCGGCTTTGATAACTTTCGCTTTCTTTTTGTCAACGACAATGGATTTATTTCGCACATCGTTTATGTAGCCAACCGGCGCAACGCTCGGATATTCGCCCCTACGGACTTTTTGGCGCAAACCACGCTTGGTGTTTTCAGAAAGAGAATCCACGTAGTATTTGCTTTGCCCAAAAGCGATATTCAACATAAATTTTCCTTGCGGCGTTGGTTCAAACCAAAATTGAGGGAATTTCAAAGCCGCAATACGCCCGCAATCAATGAGATAGATTATTTGTCCGCCGTCCACAGAATTGCGCGCCAACCTATCGGGGTGCCAAGCCAAAATTCCATCTGCCTCGTCATGTTCAATTCTTTTCAACATTTCGCCGAATATCGGACGGCCCGGAATTTTGGCTGATTGCTTTTCAATAAAAGTATCAATAACATTGAGATTATTTTGTTTCGCAAAAGCGCGCAATTCTGTAATTTGCGCTTCAATACTTAAAACCTGCTTATCTTCCACATCCGTGGACTTGCGGGCGTATAGAAAAAATTTATTGTTGTTCATGAATTTATGTTGTTAGTTTTTAATTGGGCAAAGCAAATACTTAAAATCGCAAGGGATTTCGAACCTGCGCTTGGCGAGCCGCGCCGTGCGCGGCGAGCCAGTGTTTCCGTTCTCTGCCGCGCTTCGCGCGGCCGAATCTGTCGGCAAAATTCCTGAAAGTTTGATTGTGGTGCGATTATTTGACGAAATCCGAACCTTTTTTGAGCGAAACTGACGGCGCGCTTCGCGCGCCAAACTGAACGCTCGGGCGGACAAAAAGGAAGGGGGTTGGGGAGAAGGAATTTTTGCCCGCCCTCGCTTTCCGCCGCCGCCGAATTTCGTATTTCGCTTTGCGAAATGCGCCGCCAAGAATTTTGTTTGATTATTTTCATTTTATTTGGTAGTATAACAATAAGGGTAATAGCCTTATATACTATAATACTACCAAAACTTTATTTATATGACAAGTGGAAAAACAA
>JBDRST010000093.1:0-13349 GCA_043824525.1 bacterium | reverse complement strand
CATTAAAAATAATAAGGGTTTCGAAGTTGGTCAAAACAGACCAAACAGCTCCTTTGTTAAAAGAATAACGAACTGCTTGATTGGCAAAATCTTCACTATACAGATCAACGTTAAATTTTTTGGCCTCAAGGTAAAATTTTATCCTTTCATCCAGATAAAAACCGTAATCTACTCTCTTTGAAGAGATTGTTTCCTCCAACGAAACTTCTTTTTTTTCGGAAATATTCCATCCGAGTATCTCAAAAAGCGGTTCGATAAAACCTTTTTTTGTTTCTTCTTCGCTGTAAGACTTTAAAATACCCGAGCTTTTAGCTTTTTCGTACTTTTCAATAAGTCCTTTTATTTTTTCTTTGGGTTGTTCTTGCATATTACAATCTATTTACCCTAGGATTTACCCTTATAATCCTGGATAATTTTTTCTCGTTCTTGTTCTGTTATCGGACAATTGTCGCACCGATAAACCCCGCAAAGCGTTGAATACCCGCCATCTGGCAAAATGATTTTTTCTCCGCATTTTGAGCAATAGGTGGGTTCAAAAGCCGGTGGATTCGGAAGTTTTTCAAAATTATATTCGTTTGTGCCGTACCACACATACATTTCCAGCTCATGTTCAAAATCTTCGCGGCATTTTTTGCAGGTTTTCCAGCTTCCTTCGTGCTCCTCCGCATAGTGATGTCCGCAAAGCGTAAAGCGTCCATGATTACGCGAACAAATATTGCGCGAATACGAAAACATCACATAGTCGCTTTCGTCTCCGCAGACCCAATTCCCGCAACAATCTGTTTTACACCTCGGCTTTTTTGTTTTTCCGCACAGCCCGCATGGCGGAGTTATAATTTTTTTGTCTGCTTTTGGCATGGCTTAAAGATTTAGCAGTTATAATTTGATTAAAAATTAAAAATTGGAAATTAAAAATTTATCAGGCTGGGCTTATAAAAATTCGTGTTGGCATGGATTGCTATTTTTCAATTAGTCTTTTTATTTTTTTTGGGATTGTTCTTGCATGTTACTTATTAAACCACTTTTTTGGCGATTTTGCAAGGACATTTCGGGTGTTTTGCCCACGCTAAACGGCTCAGATGCATCTGAGCCGTTTAGCTTTCCGCGTTAATCAGCGTTGCTATCTGCGCGTATCCGCTTCTACACATTAGTAATAATCCTCCACTTTTTTTAATTCTTTGTGCCTTCTTAGTTTTTCTAAAGCTTTTGCCTGAATCTGCCGGATTCTTTCACGCGTTACCCCAAACTCCTCCCCTGTTTCTTCAAGGGTATGCATAACGCCATCGTCTAAACCAAACCTCATACCTAAAATCTTTAGTTCTCTTGGGGTTAGTTCGCTGGAAATTTCTTTTAACCTTTCCTTTAAAAGTTTTCTTGACGCCTCGGTGTTCGGCGCTATTGTTTTGTCGTCTTTTATAAACTCCGCCAAAACGCTGTCTTGTTTATCTTTATCTTCGCCAATAGGCGTTTCCAAGGAAACGGCTTTTTGGGCAATTTTTCTTATGTGGTGAACCCTGTCAACTTCCAGCCCCATTTCAGCTGCTACTTCTTCAGCTAAGGGCTCTCTGCCCAATTCCTGCAAAAGATTTTTCCTTATTTTTGTATACTTTGAAATGGTTTCTATCATATGCACCGGAATCCTAATGGTTCTTGCTTGGTCAGCTAAAGCCCTTGTAATAGACTGCCTTATCCACCAGGTGGCGTAGGTTGAAAATTTATATCCTTTCCTCCAATCAAATTTTTTAACCGCTCGAAATAGCCCTAAATTTCCCTCTTGTATTAAATCCAATAAAGTTAAGTTTGGAGACCTCCCCACATATTTTTTGGCAATAGAAACAACAAGCCGCAAGTTTGCTACAGCAAGCTTATTTTTTGCGTCTTCCTCACCGGTTTCAATTCTTTTTGCCAGCTCCTTTTCTTCTCTGGCAGACAAAAAAGATGCTTTCCCTATTTCTTTTAGGTATATTTGAATCGGATCTATTTTTCCGACCAAGGCCTTTCTTCCTTTTTTTTCTTTTTTAGACTTTGTTTCTAAAAACTCAGGCATTTCCTTTACTTGGATGCCTCTTTCTTTAAAATTATCGTAGACATTTTCTAATCCCTCAATATCTCTTTCTATGTTTGGGAAAGCGTACAAAATTTCTGAGGTCGTAACAAACCCCCTTTCCTCTCCTTTTTTGAAAAGCGCCTTCAGCTGACTTTCATCTAAAACAGCTTTTGACCTCTTCTTTATTTTTTTTGGCGCCGTGGATTTTGCCTTTCTTTTTTTCAATACTTTCTTTTTTGACGCTTTTTTGGATTTTTTCTTGATTTTCACAATATTTTCCTTAGCATGCAAAAACGCAGAAACCCATTCAACGTATCTACTATGCCTGGATTTTATATAATTCTTTGCACTTGTGCAGTTCTTTTGCTTTTTTATCAAATTCTTTTACAAGCTCATCCCTTTTTTGTTCGTTTTCTTCAGATTTTATGGCTAAAAATATATTATTTAAACTATGTTTTAACTTTATATCTTTTAACTGCAAAAGGCAAAGCTGAAACTCTTCGGGGCTGTCTTCTTCATATTCCACTTCAGCCCTCAAAGCTAAGGTGTCAAAAAAATCTTTATGCTCTTCCATTTGGGAAATATCAGCAAAAATTGCCTCGTAGCCAACCTCTTTCTGCAAAGGGCTTTTTTTTATATTCTCTATAATCTTATTTACACCATCGCTAAATAGTTCAGAGTAATCTTCTCCAATCAAGTTCAGGTTTTCTGGTTCTTTTAAAATTAACGAAATAATTTTTTCTTCCAAAAGCTTTTTCCGGCCTTCTGTTGTCAGGGTTTTTATTTCCCCGTCCTTATATCCCGCGGATTCCGACGTGCGGAGCGGCCCCTCACTTGCATGGGATTCTTTCACATTTTTTAGCTCCCCTAAAACAGCTTCTTCTGTTACCCCCAATGATTCTGCTAATTTTTGAGTCCAGTAAGATTGCTCAATTTTATTTTGGATCCGTTTTATGGCAGGCAAAATAATTTTTCCGATTGCTTTTTTCCCGTCAGGGTTTTTTTTATCAAAGCTGGCGAAAGCAGAATTAAAATAATAATCCATTATCGCTTTTGCTTTTGATAAAGATTCTGCCCAGTTTTTAGGATTTTCCAAAATAATCTCTGCTGGATCTTTGGCCCCCTCATAAGTATCCGCAACTTTTATATTAAAGCCCGATGATTCCGCCATATTAATTCCTTTTTTGGTCGCCGTGTCTCCGGCTAAATCCATATCAAACGCCAAAAGCAAGTTGTCTGAATACCTTTTTAAGAGATTTAAATGCGGCTGAGTGAGAGCTGTTCCAGATACCGCCACGGTATTTTCAAAACCCGCCTGGTGCGCCATTATAGCGTCTGTATAGCCTTCTGTTAGAACACACTGGTTGTTTTTCCTTACAGACAACTTTGCGTTATTTAGCCCGTAAAGGATGCCACTCTTGTTGTATAAGAGCGTTTGGGGGGTGTTTATATATTTTGCCGTTTTCCCGAATTCTTCGCGGATCCTCGACGACTCTGTCGTCGGGACTTTTTTATCAGCGTCCTTAAAAACTCTTCCCCCAAAACCAACGACCTGCGAATTTAAATCAAAAATCGGGAAAATAATCCTGCCCCGAAACCTGTCGTAAGAGTTTGTTTCCTGCCTACCGGCAGACAGGCCTTTTTTCCCGATGGCTTCGCCATCGTGGATCCTCGATTGCTCCGATTTCTCCGTGAGTCCACGACTCCATCGGGACTTTGCAATCGGGACCACCGCCAGCCCGGCTTTCACAATTTCCTCTCTTTTGTAGCCCCTCCCGACCAAAAAATCAGATAATCCCTGCCAGGTATCCGGCGAATATCCGAGCCGCCATTTTTTTATGGTTTCTTCTTTAATACCCCGCTTTAAAAGATATTCTTTTGCCTCTTTCCCCCAAGAGCTGCTTTGAAGCTGTTTCTCAAAAAAAGAGGCGGCAAGATCGCAAATTTCGTATAATCTCTGCCTTTCTGTCCTTAGCTTTGGATTTTCTTTTCTTAATTCAATGCCGGCTTTAGCTGCTAAAATTTTCAACGCGTCTCCAAATTCAACCCCTTCAATTCTTTTTATAAATTCAAAAATGTCTCCTCCAACTGAACACCCAAAACATTTAAACATTTGGCGCGAGGGCGACACAAAAAAAGAAGGACCTTTTTCAGAATGAAAAGGGCAAATGCCACGGTAATTAACCCCGGTTTTTGAAAGCTTCACATAACTGCCAACAACATCCAAAACATTCAGCCTGTTCTTAATTTCATCTATTTGGTCTGCCACTTAGAATACGGAATTTAGAAACTGGAATTTAGAATAGAATATAGAATTAAGAATTAAGAATAAGGACGCGAACCCTAAATTCTAAACTCAAAATTCCATTCCAAATTCTAAATACTAAATTCTAAATTCACGCTTTAATTTTTTCGGCTGTTTTTTTGAGTTTTTCTTTGTCTGTTTTTTCAGCGCTTTCCGCAAACAAATCAGCACCCGTTAGCCCGTCGTTTTCATACCTTGGGACAATATGAATATGAAAATGAAGCGCGCTTTGCCCTGCCTCCTTGCCATTGTTAATAATTATATTTACGCCAATGGCTTTTAAGTTTTTCCTTATTTTATCCGATATTTCTTTTGTCATCTTAACGGTTTCTATCAAAGCACTTTCATCAATATCAAAAATGTTTTCGTAATGCTGCTTGGGAATAACTAAACAGTGCCCCTTTGAAGCTGGAGCAATATCTAAAAAAACAAAAACATTATCGTTCTCAAAAACTTTAGCTGACTCAATTTCTCCTTTTGCAATTTTGCAAAATATACAATCCATAACGAAAATTTTTAATTTTTAATTTTAAATTTGAATTCAATTTGAAATTATTCAATTTGAAATGATAAAAAACACGATAGGTTTTCAAATTTAAAATTCATTCATTAAAAATTATTTACTTAATTCCGCAGAATTACAGCTATGTAATAAGCGGTTCCAAATTACAAAATTAAAAATTTAAAAATTAATATTAAAACCAATTAAATAATTTTGCAATAAATAATCGTATCAGCTACATCACCCTACTTATAGCCCAAATAAGGTATAAAATATATAGGGCAATAAGGAAATAACCGGCCCTGTGGCCTATTCTCCATTTTCTTACCAATAAAAGAAAGAAAACAATAACTACCGTAGCAAAAAGAAGAATGACCGAGGTTAACAAATTTTCTGTGCTTACGAAAATATCCTTGTTTGAAAAAGATAAAAGTATGAGCCAGGGCACTCCCAGTCCAAACAGAATATCAAATATATTAGAACCAATAGCGTTGCTGATAGCCATCTCTCCCCTTCCTTGTTTAGCCACAATAATTGAAGAAATCAAATCAGGAATTGACGTACCTGCAGCTAAAACCGTTAAGGCGATTATTGCTTCAGGGATGCCAAGAGTATGGGAGATTGAGATAGCGCTTTCCACCAATACCCAACTAAGTGCCACAATAAAGGCTATTGATATAAAAAATATAAGATAATAATGCTTTGCCGCTGGAAAAAATTTATCCAGCGTCCAGTCCAAAGGCCTTGTTATTTTATGCCATTTTTTCTTCTCGCTTTTTTTCATCTCTTTTCCAACCCCCTCTATCATTTTGTCAACATCTTTATAGGGCAGAATTTTCCTCCACTTAGCAACAGCCACCAGATAAATTATATATAAACCCACAAACATCAAAGCTTCAATAAAATCAATTCTTCCGTCTCTAAAAGCCATAATCAACACAATGATTGAAAAAGAATAAAAAATTGTGTCTCTCACAACTGGCTGCCAAGATAGAATTGTCTTTTTTATTGCAACAGCTGAAGCCCCCACAATCACAAGAATATTAAAAAGAGCTGAACCAACAATTGTTCCTGTGCCAATATCTCCATGATTCCCAGGCTTTAAAAGAGCAATAATAGCAACAAACAATTCCGGAGCGCTAGAACCAACAGCCATCAAGGTAGCCCCTGCCATATCAGACGACATTTTCAATTTATGGGCAATTTTATCCAATGCCTCAACGAAGTACTCGTCGCAAATGCGAGCTAAAAGATAGAAAGAAACAAGCAATAGAAAAAAGTTAAATATCAATAAGATCATATTATCAATTTTAAAAATGTCTTTTTATAAATGCTCTGCCGCTTCCTGACTTAATATATTTTTCAAATTCAAATGCCTTGTACTGGTTGTTAAATGCAACATAAAAGTCTAACTCTATTGGCAACCTGTCTTTAGTAGCATCAACTTGTCCTTTCTTATGACGATTAATTCTATCTCTCAAATCATTTGTACAACCAACATAATAGCCATTTTTACACTTTATTGAGTAAACGTAATACATAAAATGAATCCCGCTTTCGCGTGTCTTCGGCGGACTTCGTCACGCCGTAGCCACGCTTCAGCGTGGCGAAGGCGGAGGAGGTGGGACTCGAACCCACAAGCCCTTGCGGGCGCACGCTTTCCAAGCGTGTTCCTTACCAATTCGGAGCACTCCTCCCTTTATGATACTTTTGTTTTATAATTTTTTTAAGTCTGTTCATATGATATATATTTGTAAATCCAACTTCTTTTTCATATCGAAGCACTTCTGACTCCCTATAAAGATTCACTCCGTTTTTAAAAATTTTGGGATGAAACTTGAACTCTTCCAGTGTGTTATATACAAATTTTAAAAGAGGCGTTGATTTATTGGAAAAATTCAAGCCGATGTTCAGACAGTTGCATCCGTTACTCCTGTGCTTATGAATGTAAACACATCCGTCCGTATCAATGAGCCCGCGGAGGCAGTGTTTTGAAAAACTTTTATTTACTTTTATCCAATCAGGAACATCTACTTGCTGCTTTACTTTATTTCCCTTCTCTAACCCCTTGTTTATTAAAAAATCTATGAATGAAGTGCTTGAAATAGTTATTATCGCGACGTTCTTACAACTCCCACGATTATACAAATATACAACAGGGCGTAATTTGAATAAATACTTTATTAAACCACAAACAATTAAAATGTATTCTTTGGAATCCTTTTTGTGCAGAGTAATCCTTGCCTGAGCATAACTGCCGATTCCACCGTCTCCCAACATAATGCCAAAAAATTCGGCTAGGGCGTTGCTATTTTTAGGCCTCGAAATAATTTTTGGCAAATTGCAGTTAGGATAAAGCTCGGGACGTTCCCTTCTTCTTTTTTGTGACGCAATGCCGCCCTTTCTACGCCCTGCCGGCGTACCTGGCCCTCCATATTTTTCAGCAACTACGAGCCCCCCTTTTCTTCCGGCTTTAAACGTACTCCAAAAATCGGGTAAAACTTTGTATTGGGGCACTTTAACCTTGCCTATAGATAGTTTTAAAAAAAATTTAAAAGCCTCTTCAGAAATAGTAGATTTTCCTTTCCGCCAATCTAAAAAAGTCCTGCGACAAACTTTTGATAGCTTATTCAACGCCGGCCAATCTAACCCAGTTTTTTGGGAAAGCTCGATAAAAAATTTAATTTGGTCTCTTTTTTGAATCTTTACGCGCGGCATAATTTAATTATACCACACTTTGTTTAGCCGCTAAAGCGTGCATCCGTATTTGTAATGGCCGCTATACGACTCCTCCGCCCTGTAAATAACTATCGAGGATCCTCGTATTTATATCAAAAATTGGATGTTTTAATCAGTCTTTCGATTGCGCTTCTACTTTTCCATTTTTTTCAATTTTTGATATAAATCGGGACATTAAGCCACTCGCGCACCCTTCCCTAAAGCCTTCTATAAATTGAATGACCGCCTATCGCAACAAATCTTGCGGTATTTTCATTGTAAAAACTAAAAATGATTCTGCAATCGTAAGCAACCGAAAAAGACCAATAGCCCACAAAACGACCGCTCAATTTGTGAGTTTTTAAACGGCTGTCAAACGGGTTATGCCGGAAAATCTCTTCCTTATGTTTGGCTTTTTTCTGGGTTTTGCATTCTAAGCGTTTAAAATCTCTAACAAATTGCGGAGAATAAGCAATCTGCATATAAAATTACATTAGATCTTCTAATGACCTAAGCATCTTTCCCTTTCCCTGCTCAAATTCTTTTTCACTAATTTTAATTCTTCTTAACAAGTCCTCTTCCTCAAGCCGTTCGCGTATGAGCTCTCTCAAGAACTCGCTTCTGCTTGAGTATTTTCCTTTTTTTACAACCTTTTCAAGGTCTTTGGCAAGCTCTTTTGACAATGATATGTTTATTATGTCTCTCATGATTTTTGTATTACATTGTATTACAGATTAATATTATCACCTAAGAATGCGCCCGTCAACCCCTTCCCATTTTTTCCAGCATCTTTGCCTTTACTTTTTCCGCATCCCATTTGTTTATCGGGTCGTTTTCGCCAAATTTTAGTTTTTCTATTTTTTGTCGCAATTCCCATTCTGTCAACCCGTCCACTAAATCATTAGCAAAGGCCTCGTTTAAATACTCTCTCTCCTTCTGGGAAATCTCTGGAATATGCTTTAGAATTTCATTAAATTCGTATTTATAAATCCTTCTTTTTTCAACTGACATTTTTCTAATTTTTAACGATGTATTCTTGCGGCATAGTTAAACGGATAAAAATAGTTATTCCATTTTTCGTCGCTTGAACCATAGATATTATCAAAACAAAAATAATCAGCTAATGTTTCCCTCACCCGCAACAGCTCTCTTAGTCTTTTTTTATTCTTTGGGTCGTTAATTGTCAAATCTAATAGTTCCAACCCTCTCTCAAAAGACGCTTTGCTCATTTTTTCATCTTTATTTTTCCAGTTTATAGCTCTGCCAATTTCAGCGCCTATGTTCGCCATTTGCTCTATAAGAGAAAGTTTGAGCCATTTATCTTTAAACTGTTTGCTTAGCATCATTTTTTAACTAATTTATCAACAACTTTTATTATCTTATCTCTTGTTTCTGCATTTTCAACCCCCCTGATCCTATTTCCTATGCCGGGTTTTAAATTAATCATAGAATCAAACTCTACAAAATCTTCTCCTTCAAAATCTGGATGAAAATTTATTCCCCAAAGATTTTTTGGCTCAGAGTTTTCTTTTTCAATTAAAAGCTGCTCCAAGTCCACATGCAATTCCGCATCCACTGCCATAATCTCTTTTTCAATATCAACAACCGACTTAACCAAGTTTTCATACATTCTCTTTGTCATTTCTCGCAATTCCGCAATTTTAATTTTATTTTTTTCGTCAACAATTTTCATAAAATATGTTTACTTGTAAAGTGTCCGATCGGACACTTTACAAGTATCAGGGCTCCATGCCTCTTAACGCCCTTATTCTCTCTTCTATAGGCGGGTGTGTCACCCCGGTAGTAAAAATTTGACAGCCCCGTGAACGCCTCAACAGCCGTTGAGCCGTTCACGGGTTGCGGCAAAAAGCCAAATTTTACTACGGGGCGAGACTCATTGCAACTCGATTTTAAACACTCATTCCGCGCAAAACGCGTATGCGCTCTTCTATAGGAGGATGAGTCATAAATAATTTTGTGAACCAGTGGGTTTTTTGTTTGCCTTTATACGGAGAATTTATAAAAAGCGAGGATGTCGCGTCGTTGGTGACGCGCATCGGATTTGGGTCTGAAGAAATTTTTTCCAAAGCCCTTGCAAGCCCTTCTGGGTAACGGGTTAGCAATGCTCCATCCGCGTCTGCCAAAAATTCTCTTCTTCTGGAAATCGCAAGCCGAACAAGAGAAGCGGCCAACGGGGCTAAAATTGCCGCAACAATTCCTAAAATCATTAAAATAGCGCCGACGTTTCCCTTGTTATTATTTGACCGCCTGCCCCCTCCCCAAAAACTTATTCTTAAAAAGAAATTCGCAAGCAATGCCACAACTCCAGCCAAAACAGCAACTATTGTTGATAAAAGCATATCTTTGTTTCCAATATGGGAAAGCTCATGGGCTATCACGCCCTCTAATTCTGGTTTATCAAGCCGGCTTAAAAGCCCTTTAGTTACAGCAACAACAGCATGTTTTGCGTCCCTACCTGTAGCAAAAGCATTTAGCTGCGCTTCCGGTAAAATATAAACTTTTGGGAAGGGCAGGCCGGCTGTAATACAAAGATTTTCAACAACTCTGTATAATTCTGGGTTGTCTTTTTTTTCTATGGGTTTTGCCCTGTACATTGCTAAAACAATTTTATCTGACCACCAATAACTGCCAAAACTCATAAAAACACTCAAAAACACTGCAAAATATAAAATAGCATTGCTATCTAGAAGATAGCTAAAAAGCCAGCCAATTGCAACGATAAAGACCAAAAACCCAGTTAATAAAAACCAGGTTTTTCGGGTGTTTGAGTCGGCTTGCGTGTAAATGCTTGCCATAATTCAAAATTTATTATCTAGAATATTACCTTCACTGGCTCGCGCTCTGCTTCGTTTGCTGTTTCAAACAATTCCATTTGTTTGAATCCAAAACTGCCTGCTATCATGTTTGCTGGAAAACTTTCCACTTTGATGTTTAAATCCCTGACATTAGTGTTATAAAATCTGCGGGCTGCCTGTACTTTATCCTCTGTGTCTGTCAGCTCTCTTTGAAGTTCCAAAAAATTTGTTGAAGCTTTTAAATCCGGGTAGTTTTCAGAAACAGCAAAAAGCGATTTTAAAGTTTGAGATAGCATATTTTCAGCTCCAGCTTTTTCTTTCATGCCTTGAGCCCCCATTGCAGCTGCCCTTGCCAGAGTAACTTTCTCAAATAATTCTCTTTCATGCGTAGCGTAGCCCTTAACTGTTTCAACTAAATTAGGAATCAAGTCATACCTTCTTTTTAGCTGGACATCAATGTCTGCCCAGGCCTCTTTTGCCCTGTTTTTTAATACAACTAAGCCGTTAAAAACAGCTATTATCCAAAAAATAACAACCACTATTACGGCTATAATTACCCATAAAAATAGTTCCATAAATATATCTGTATTAATCCGCCAAAATCCGCATAAATCCGCGTTTTGTTGTTAAAAATATGCAATAAACACTGATTTATACTGATAATAGCTGATTTATACGGATTTGTTTAATTATTATTTTGGTGTATTCTCAATTAATTTATTTAAGTGCGGGTGCTGAACAACAAATTTATAATTAAATAGCTTCAAAAGAGTTAAAAAATCTTCCAATTCCGATCTAAACTCTTCAGGTCCTGAAAACACCTCCCATAATTGTACTATAAGATTTTTTGCATAATGATGCAAAATTTCGTAATCTGATTTATTTTTTAAATAATTTATTATTTGCTTAAATTCTCCCCTGTCTAACCATATACCTTGGCACATTTTACAAAAATCAACTTTTGTTTTTGACTTGTCGTAAGCTACCTCAACCAAACCTGCCCGGCAAACAGGGCAATATTTGTTTCCTCTAGAAACGCGAAAATTTGCCTTATCTCTCCACAAATCAACATCAAGCCAATTTAATTGCTTATCTCTGGCATCTTTTGCCCTTCTTAATTCGTCCTTATCAAACCACATACCCAAACATTTTGGGCAGTAGTCAACCTCCACAAGATGAAACAAAATTTTTTCTAATTGTTCGTTATCGTTTGGACAGTTCATGAACGCAAATTTTTAATTTTAAATTTTTCAATTTTTATTTAATTCCGCAGAATTATGCCGATTTCATCGAGCATTCTCGATGCCGACTTCGTCGAGCATGCGCGATAAAATCGGCACAAATTCGGAACAGCTATGTAATAAGCGGTTCCAAATAATTTTTCAATGGCAAAATTTTAAAACGTTCTATTTATACTATAACTAAAAACTTGATTTAATACAAGCAACCCGCATCAAATCATCTAAAATCAAACTGAAAGGGTGTCGGTTAAATCACGTAAAATCAAACCGAAAATATTGTTGTAAAATGAAGTAATTTTAGCAATAAAATTAATCATTTTACAACTATGAACATGGAATCAAGGAATCAGTATTTAGTTGAGTTAAGGTCGGAATATTTGAGATCAAAATCAAAATTAAAACGTGGCGAGTTATTGGACGAAGCGGAAAAAAGAACTAAGCTGGAACGCAAATATTTAACGCAAAAGTTAAAGCCAAAAAGCAATTTAGACAAGCTTGTTTCTGAAAGAAAGAGGCGCGAGCAGTATTACGACAATTCCGTGAAGCCTGCGCTGGTCAGAATGTGGAAAATCTTTGACTGCGCCTGCGGGCAACGGCTGGAAACGTCGCTCCGCGATGAAACAGACAGATTAAGAATGCAAGGCGAACTGATATGTTCAGACGAAGTTGCCGAAAAGTTAAAGCAAATGGGTTCGGCCACTATAGACAGGAAGTTAAAACACACAAAACAGATTGAGCTGGCAAGGGCAAAATACAAGAAGAAACATCCCTTGCTTTACCAAAAAATACCGGTAAAAGTGTTTGCAGAGCAAGACCGTGAGCAATTGGGAAACGTACAGATTGATTTGGTGGAACACTGTGGAGCTTCAGCTTCGGGGCAATTCGTGAATACACTCACGACTACGGACATTTCCTCTGGCTGGACGGAGCAATCGGCGGTAATGGGAAAATCGCAGGAACACATAAATCTCGGGATTGATGGGGCAAGACAGAGATTTCCCTTTTCGTGGAAAGAAATGCACTCGGACGGAGGAACGGAATTCATCAATGCGCATTTGTATAGATATTCTGCTGAAACCAATTTAGATTTTTCAAGGTCGCGTCCATACAAGAAAAATGATAATTGCTTGGTTGAACAGAAGAATAACACGCACGTTCGCAGATTGGTCGGTTATCTGAGATATGACACGCAAGAAGAGCAGGACATTTTAAACGATTTGTATTGCAATGAACAGCATTTTTACAAAAACTTTTTCCAGCCACAAAACAAACTAATTTTGAAAGAAAGAATTGGAGGAAAAATACATCGGGTTTACGACAAAGCTAAAACGCCGTTTCAAAGAATAATGGAGTCGCCGGAGATTTTGGAAGACAAGAAGCAAGAATTAAAAAGTATTTATCAATCGCTGAATCCCGCTGAATTAAAAAGAAATATTGATAAAAAACTGGATATGCTTTACAAGTTTTACGAGCAAAAGAATAATTCACCAAAGCTCGACGAAAAAAAGAAAATTTCGGCTAGATTTTTCAAAGATCAAAAACAGGTCATTTCGGTTTGATAGTTAAATGATTTGACACGTAGCATGTAGCAGGGTTAAACTTTATCATGGAACCCTATCATGGAATTGAAAAAAAGCAACTTTTAGAGTAATGTAAGTAATAATATGACAATACCTAAGGAGGTTAAAACTATAATCGAACGGCTAAGCAAAGCCGGTTT
>JBDRST010000092.1:0-2711 GCA_043824525.1 bacterium | reverse complement strand
ATAAATCCGAAAAGCGAACTTCGCATACTCGGATACGTTATGTGAAATGCATGTTTTACTTTTGGGCTATCGCCCAGCTCTAAAAAAGAATTTAATTTTGTTTTTTTATTAATTTATAGAGGGGAATATGGTGTTTTCTCTGCTCCGCTACGAAAACGATTTTATTTATATTTAAAACAAAGGTATAATTAAATTATGAAATTTATAGATTTATTTGCCGGTATAGGCGGAATAAAAATAGGCTTTGAAAACGCTGGCTTCCAGTGTGTTTTTTCCAATGATTTTGATGAAAACGCAAAAATAACTTTTGATCTTAATTTTTCTGAAATATTTGAAACAGAAAAACAAATGGTATTAGGCGATATTCAAAAAATACCCGCTTCAAAAATACCTGATTTTGATATTTTATGTGGCGGGTTTCCGTGTCAGCCCTTTTCTATTGCAGGATATAGGCAAGGGTTTAATGATGAAAAAGATAGAGGAAATTTATTTTTTGATATTGTGCGAATCTTAAAAGCTAAAAAACCAAAAGCTTTTCTACTTGAAAATGTTAAAAATCTAAAAACACACGACAAAGGAAATACATTGAAGGTTATCCTTGAAAAATTAGAAAAAGAGGTTGGTTATTTTATTAAAGTAAAAGTTTTGAACACCATGGAATATGGCAATCTTCCGCAAAATAGAGAAAGAATCTATATTGTTGGTTTTTTGGATAAAAAAGCATATGATAAATTTTCTTTTCCTGAAAAAATAAAACTTACTAAAACAATTCACGACTGCCTTGAAGAAAAAGAGGTTGATGATAAATATTACTACAACGATAAACCACTTTATGAAGTATTGAAAAAAGAAGTCAAAAAACGAGACACTGTTTATCAATGGCGAAGAAAATATGTCAGAGAAAACAAAAATAATGTTTGTCCGACTTTAACGGCAAATATGGGAATGGGTGGTCATAATGTCCCATTAGTTTTGAATGGAAAAGGCATTAGAAAATTAACCCCGAGAGAATGTGCTAATTTTCAAGGATTTCCAGAAAAATACAGACTTCCAAATATTGCTGATTCTCATTTGTACAAACAATTTGGCAATTCCGTTTCAATTCCAGTTATTCAAAGAATTGCTCAAAATATGAATAAGGCTTTAACTAATTAAATTATGTTTTTTCAAACTCAAAAACCAGAATTAAAAAAAGAATACGAGCATTTTTTAAAAATTGCTGGTTGTCTTTCTAATCTCTTTTCTGAATCTGATATCCCATATTTATATTATCGAGTTGCGGAAAAAGTTTTTTGTCGTGCCTTTGAAGCAGAAGATTTATCAAGAAGCGACGTCTCGGCTGATGCCAAAAAAGATGCTTTAGGTATTGGATTAAAAACCTTCCTTGCAAACAACAACAAAACTTTTCAAAAAGTTGCTGAATTTAACAATGACAGAAGACTTTATGAAAATCTATATCCTGAAAACTTAATAAAAAAAGTCTCAGAACTAAGAAACGCCAGAATTGAATTTACAGAAAATGCTCATGCTCTTGAAAATTTAATTTATCACTGCATAGTAAGAAATAAAGGTAAATTTTTGATTTTTGAGGAGGTAATGGATAAAGTTGATATTTCTAATATCAAAAACGTACAAGAAAGAAAGGGCTCAATCGCTTTTAATGACGGCAAGCATGATTATTCTTTTTTAGTTTCTAAAAGCACACTCATAAAAAGATTTATAACTGAACCGATTGTTTATGAGTTTAATGTTGCTATTTTAGAAGATCCACTTTTAGAATTGAGAAAATTGCTTGAAAAAACAGATTTGCATTTTGAAAAAGAATCAAAAATAAAGCAAACAATTTATTTGCCTTTGTATGGCAGAAATCAAACTGTTTTTGAAAAAAGCGGTTTAAATCAATGGGATGCAGGTGGCAGAGATAGGCACCCTAATGAAGTTTATATTCCAATTCCAGCGGAAATTCACAAGAATTTTCCAAGTTTTTTTCCTGATCGAGAAACGCCTTTTGATTTAAAACTACCAAATGGAAATACAATGCAATCAAAAGTTTGCCAAGACGGCGGAAAAGCCCTTATGTCATATTCAAATCGTGAGATAGGACAATGGATTTTAAGAGATGTTTTGAAGCTCGAAGAAGGAGAACTTTTGACCTATGAGAGATTGCAAATTTTGGGAATCGATTCAGTAAGAATTGATAAAATCGACAATTCTAATTTTGAAATAAACTTTGCCAGAATTGGAAGTTATGAGCAGTTTAAAAATATGTCCGAGAAAGAATAAAGGAGTTTTGAAAAATGGAATTCACCCCCAGCCCCTCTTCCATTTTTCAAAACAAAAAAATCAAATACAATAATAAAAAGCCCACCAAAAACGGAATAATACGGATAAATTTTTCAAAAATACGCAAGGCACGTTGCACTCTCGCTCCACTATCGCTCCGTTCGGCTCGCCTAACACAGTATATGCGGTTCGCTCGTTGCACTTCGCTCTCCCATATTTTGCTTCGTTTCACTCCGCAAAACATCGCATATACTGAAACGTTAGCTTAAATAGCTAAAAATTTCTTCCAAAAATTTTATTCGCAATTTTATTTACCATAAACACAATATGGACATAGAAAACAAACCACAAAGAATCACCACAACACCTGAAAAGTTAGCGAACAAATCACCCGGGGAGCCAGCCATAAAAGAATCGGCTGAAGCTCC
>JBDRST010000091.1:0-23300 GCA_043824525.1 bacterium | reverse complement strand
GTTCTGGCTACTATTTAAAGCGACCCTTGACAAAATATCTTATGAAATGATAATTTAAATCAGTGGTGGAAAAATGGTTTTCCGCTTTTGATAAATTGATACCTCTAGAATATCAGAGAAAGGAGGTGAAAGAAAGAATGGCCGGGGTACGCGATCCCGGAACGAACGTCACGCGCATTCAGCTTTGTGGCGTTCAGGGGTGCTGTCCAGTTGTGGAAATCTTCCGCGACTCGGACAAAGTCGTCATCAGTGATGACGATGGTGGCAAAGTCACGCTTACCAAGAAGCAATGGCGAGAAGCGCTCGCCAAAGCAACGCTGGACACATAGTCCTTGCTTCGGTAAGTGACAACACGAGTCCTTGGCTGGCTAAAAACCAGCCAAGGACTTCTCTTCACTTTAAGGAGAAAAACAGTGAAAACGATTGAACAAGTAGCAGCTATAATAAATGAAAACATTGGAAAATGGGTTCAGGAACCCAAAAAGATTGTTGTAGCTGTCGATGGTTATACTGGTTCAGGAAAAACTTCCATTGCTAACAGAATCGCCGAACTTAACCCTAATTATCTCGTAGTCCACCTCGACGATTTTATTAGACATTGGAAAATTCGAAAACAAATGATGGATGCTACGCACGACCGCTCAAGGGTTTTCGAGCATCTATGGTACCGTTACGACGCTTTAGAAAGGTTGGTAAAAGCCTTTCTATGCGGAAGAAGAATCATCCGCCTTAAGGTTTATGACTTTGATGAGAATGATTTTTCTTCACTCAGACCATTTGATTTATCCAAAGAAGTTCTTCTGATTGAGGGTGTTTTTCTTCTTCATCCACAGCACAGAATAAATAGTCTTTGGAGCAGGAGTGTTTTTCTTAAAACTAAGTTAAGAAAATCCGAAGCGAGACACGTTAACCAAGAAAAGAAGAAATGGGGCAAAGATTACTTACCGGAAGATCACCCAGGCTCGTATTTTGGGAGCTTTAAGGAAGCTTATCGAAGATATCTAGAGCTTTGTTCGCCTGAACAAAGAGCAGACCTTGTCATAGACATAGACACTGACTAAAAACGTCGTGTTCTTAAAGTGCGCGGAATTTTAAAACCTTCGCGCTTTTATTTTGCAATAAAAAAAGTGGCGATAACAAATATAATCACCGCTCTATGAATATTCAAGTTTTATAGCATGCTAACTAATCGCTTAGCTTGCCGTT
This sequence comes from bacterium, assembly GCA_043824525.1. Classification (GTDB taxonomy): domain Bacteria; phylum Patescibacteriota; class Minisyncoccia; order Minisyncoccales; family Staskawiczbacteraceae; genus XYD1-FULL-39-28. Next base: position 22,094 of record JBDRST010000091.1, on the reverse strand, counting down.
CAGCGTTTTTCACATAACCTTTTAAGCTTTCCTGACGCGAGAGTTTCTCATCAGAAAGAATATAAATATCAGTGGGGAGAAATTTCTCCAGGAAACGTTATTAATGTACCGTTCCCTGATATTCGAGATATCAGGACTATACTACTATTTAATAAATTTTTGAGTTGCTGTCATTATGTTCCATAGCTTGAACATTATTCGCGTTTACGTAAAAAAAGAACCCCCGTGTTCCGAAAAACGAGAGGGCGTTACGGATTTTCACCTTTCGCCAGTTTGTAGTACTCGGCGATGCGATGTGCCGCACAGTTGCAGCCGATAATCTCGCTGACAAGTTCAACGAGTTTTCCAATAAGCAACACGGTCATTGCCGTATTGCGGTGGAATATTGTAAGCACTTTGTCCATTGATTCCGGCTGCATTGAAACAGTGCTCAGAACGCCAACATCGTAGTCAGTTACCGAAGCAACCGCTCCGTAGCAGAGACCAAGCTCGCGCGCGAAGTAGCACTCTGGGTATTGCGTCATATTCACGACGTCTCCGCCCCATAGCGCGAACATTTTGCTCTCGGCGATGGTAGAGAACCGCGGCCCTTGAATGACAACTGCGGTACCCTTGTCGTGGCAAACCATGTTCATCATCTTGAGTTCGCGAGCAACGATTTTACGAATGTGCTCGCAGTATGGCCGCGCCATCGGCAGGTGGACGAGTTCTTGATCGATCTCAAACGTGTCGTCACGACCCCAAGTGAGATTGATGAATTGATCGGGAACCATGAATGCGCCAGGATAGATCTCCTTTCGGAGACTACCCGCTACGCACGTCCCAATCACATGTCGCACGCCAAGCGACTTCAGTGCCGCAAGATTCGCTTTGTATGGAACCTTGTGAGGAGGAATCGTATGTTTAGAGCCGTGTCTCGGCAGAAAAGCGATATGTCCGCCACACAGTTCACCCACAATGATTGGCGCAGACGGTTTTCCGTAAGGAGTTTCCGTCTCGACGATTTCGACAATCACGAGTCCCAGTAGTTTACAGAGACCCGATCCGCCGATAACTCCAATGAGAGGATTCTCCGTTTCGGAGAGCGTCTGCTTTCTCTCTTGGCAAAAGAGTCCAGATAAGCTCATGCATTACCTCCTTTGTGAATATAGTATTATTTGTGTCTCGCGCCATAGCGTCGCCATAAAGTTCCGAACAGCTCCACGCGCAACCGCCACCATCGAGTATGCCGTCGTCTGCCACAATTGAATCGTTGAGGAGAGGTAGACGGTGTCTCCACGTTTCCACCGTTTTCGTTCGTCCGATTCTGAACATGTCGGGTAATTCTCGAACATACCCTTGGTCAAGCCGGAAGAAAGGGCAGTTGCTTACGTTGCCGTCCGCTTGAACAACTATCTGGTTGCCGTAGCAGGTGCAGTCAATCGAAAATGGCAAACCGTTTCGGAGAGCAGTCAGTTTTTTTTCAAGCTGATATTCGCAGAGCTGTTCATTTTCAGTTACGCCTACCAATCCGGACAAAATACCTCTCGCAGCCGCACGACAGTAATCCTCCATGCTTCCGCCCACAAGCTCGCGAATAAGGAATTTGCCTTTCATCAAATTAAAACCAAATTGCGCAATACCAAGCTTCCGTAGAAAATCAGGACATTCCGTCAAGCGATGGATATTTGCCTGCGTGATAGTTACGGAAGCGACGACTCGCACGCCATCATCTACGAGTTGCCTGATGGCGCACTCAATTCCGGTGAATGTGGCATCGCCATTAACTGTAATGCGAATACGGTCATTGTGTTCTCGCGGACCATCAAGGCCGACTGCGACCGTTACCTTATGATGAGCGAGTAATTTTGATAATCGTTCATCCATAAGTGAGCCATTGGTACAAAGCATAAGCTCAAGCTTTTGAGGAAGTCGTCCCTCGTTTTGCTCATCGCTCACATACGGCAACAACTTCTCTAATACTTCTCGATTTAGCAGAGGCTCGCCTCCATAAAAAATCAAGAAGTACGGATCATCGTCTCGTGGTTGTTCCTCGATGTGTTTCTGCCAAAGCGCAATACCGGCGACGGCATCTTCAAAAGACAGCAAATGTTCTCCGTATTGCTTGGCAAGGGCGGGAATCGGGCAGTAACTGCAAGCAAAGTTGCAGCCCTGGGCCATCATAAGATACAGGATGGTCGGACGATCTAGCGCTTGCAAAGTTTTTTCGCGGGCAATTTTAAGCTCTTGCTGATCGATATTAGGATCATTAACAAGGAGTTTGCGATCAATAAGTTCTGAAACGACATCACACTTTAGTGATGTTCCCCTTGCTAAACTGCTCTTGATGCTATGCCACGTTGTTTTCAAAAGATAAACAGGTTCGGGATGCAATTTGTGGACGAGAGCAACTAGTTTCTCTCTCGCCAGCACCTGCAAAAAACTAGACATAAAAAATTGTTTCGCAAAGTTGCTACTCATATTATTTCCTTTCTGTGTTGATTTTCGAGCCTATTAACTTTTCAAAGCCGAAAAACACTTTCGGCGAGCTATTATTAGTCTACAACTATCCGACAAATAAGTCAAATTTTTGCGGCATCACAAAAAAACAGCGGTGAGTTGTCGCTGTTGCGACTAAACTCACCGCTAAGCCATCACCGCTTTTGGTTCTGGCTTCTGTCTGCCGAAGTCAACGGACTTGGCATAGTCCAGAATCGTGAACAGAAACATCTCGTCAATCTCGGGCGGGGGCTTGTACCTTTCTTTCAAAGCGTAGAGCGCGTTGGCAACTTCGAATCTGCACTCGTGCGTTATGTAAGGAAGGTACTGCTGGGTTCTGCGGTCGAACACTTTCTGCAGCCGGCTGAGGTTCGAGCGCGAACTGTAGTCGGCGTAGTCGCCGTAGTAAAACCCTTTGACGCCCAAACGCCTGAGAGAGATGTTGTTTACCCACCTTGCTTTCTTTGGCCTTGGGTGGACAACGTGGAACACCTTTTCTTCGGCGTCCAAGCTGACAAGGCCTGCCATTGTTTCAGCCGCCCAATCAACGGGCACAATGTTAAGGGTGGAACTATAGGCAAAGTTGAGGTAGATAGGCAGCACTAACAGCCCGTCTAAGTCAAACCCCACGCCTTCTCTCAAGTACTGCGCCATCTCCTCTTTGGGCTTTACAGCCAGCGAGTTGCGCAAGCTCCACAGGCTACTGGCAAATACGTAGTACCCGTTGAAGGCCTGCGTGTAGCCAGTCTGGTAGTCGCCCACCACAATGCCCAGGCGGTAGATGGAGAACTTTCCATAACGCCACCTGAGCAGGAGCTGTTCTGCCTCCCGCTTTGTTTTCTCGTAGAAGTTGCGGGAGTTTTGGCCGGTGTCAAAATCATCTTCGCTGAAGTAGTCAGCGTCGCCAGCCACATAAGCCGTGCTGACTTGATGGAATTCTGGAATGCTTAAATCCTTTGCAAATCCCAGAAGATTTTTGACGCCAGTCACATTCACTTTTAAGGTGGCTTCAGGCTCGCCACCGTCAAGCTGTATGGATGCTGCGCAATTGACAACCTTGTCAATTTTTCTTTTCCAAACTCGGGCTTCACGCTCGCTCAACCCGAGATTTAGTAGGGTGACATCGCCGTTGAGAACAGTAATGCCATCTGCGCGCCCTACAGCTCTTTCCAATCGGGCAACAGGATTGCCACCGCGAATCAAACAGACCAGCTTGTGCCCTCTCTCTATCAGGAGAGGCGCCAAGCTCGATCCTACCGTACCGGTCACGCCGGTCAGCAGAATAGTAGCCATAACCTCTCCTCTCGTTCGGTAGATTTACCCCGTTAAATAATGCCTACGGCAATTTAACAGGGTGAACTTTTCAAAGGACGGTCAGCCGGGAAACACCCCCAGCATTAATTGTTTTTATTATAACAAACGGATACCCGATTGTCAAATTAAAAAGCCTGCATTTTATTTATATATCGCAATAATTTGCCGAATAATTAATTCGTTTGATTTTAGATATTGTCCTTTGAAATCAAACCAGACTCGCATAAAATCATTTCTTTTAATTTTTTTCATGGCTCCCAACTCCGGGTCCATCAGATAAATGAATTCGTCATCCAAACCCATAATCACCGAATAATGGCCGTCGGCTGTTTCTGACTCCGGATAATCATTTCTACCTCGCGTAAACCAATTAACAATAACAGGCACTCCTTTTTTAAGCCATTTTTCTATGTCCACAAAACTGCTGTTATTTTTTATTTTTACCTTGAATCCCAGTTTCTCGGCTGTTCTATTTATTCCCTTCTCATCTATGCCCAAACCCTTTTTGAGCCCAGCCATTTTAGCTAATTCTTTTTCCGTTTTGCTAACGCCATAATAATCCAAAACTATTTTGAGCGAAGCCGGCCCGCACATATCAGCGTTCAATGTTTCCTGAAATGATTTTACATCCAAAATTATTTTTTTCATTTTGTTATTTTTTCTAAAAGTAAAACAGGGTAACCTTTGTTAATTTGAAAACTTTCAGCATTTTTTATTCCTATTTCGCTTAGAAATTTTAAACATGCTTCTTTTGCGGTTGTTGTATTTTCAAAATTCCTTTTTGCTTCAACCTCTATAAAGTTCCCTAAACCCGCTACTCTGTCCAGCACGATTTCCAAATCTCCGCAATCCCAGTATTCTCTTTGTTTATCAACGGTAATCACCCTTTTAAAATCCAAAAAATCTAAAATCTTTCTGAATTCATCTGGCTCTGATATCTCTGTTTCGTATTCTTCTGCACATTCTTGTTCACCATTCGCCTTTTTATTTATTGATTTATCATATTCAAAAATCACTTTGTCCGGGTTAGTTCTTATCCTCAGCCATTCTATTGGATGAGGTTTTTGCGCAAAAAAATCCCTGTGGCAAGGAATGTAATATTCATCAACTTGCTTTATTGATTTTATTAGTTTTCCCACCGCCGCCAGTCTTGCCTTGATTTCCTCAAAATTATCTATTGCTATTTTTACTTCAACTTCAATATTCATAATTTTGGTTTTTATTTTATTTTGCTCTTTCTCGAGCAAAAATGCAAATTTATGCACAAAAAATCCCCGATGCAAAGCATGTAGGGGATATACGGGAAAAGAAGATTTGACTCGGCTAAAAGCCATTAGCCGTCAAACTTTTTCTGATGCGGTCGGGGTTGGTATCGGCACCAAAGACATAGTATTGCTGGGCTTTTTGGAGTGCATGCAAATACAATCACCCTTGCTGTCCACTAAATGAACGCCGCCGCTGGACTCGAACGATTTGATGCCGGTCTGTACTAATCGAGATAATTCTTCTTCCGATGTGCCAATATCAGCTAAAGCGATCTCCCGCAATTCGTCCATTTTCCGATAACTGTTTTCCATGTCCAGCCAGCGCTTAATGTCTTTGACCTCAAAGCACACGTCCATGCGGTCACAGCAATCCCTTGCCACCTTAAGGTGAAAAAGAACGGTGTCGAGCTCGGAAGCTGAAACTCCGAGAAGTTTCGCAGTATCAAGCAACGATTCTTTAACCGAAGATTTCATCGCAATTCTCCTTTCAAGGTTCAACGCTCCACGAAATCGTGGGAAATCATTGGATTTACACAAATCCAACAATAACTAATATTAGCATTTAAACGACATTATGTCAAGCCAGATAGTTCTTCTCGTATAAAAAACAATCTTGCTTTCAAAAAACATTAATGCCGAAGTTTTTGAGTTCCTGGGCTATCGGCATTATTGGCAATCCCACGATATTAAAATAATCTCCTTCTATCTTTTCTACAAATAGTGCTGCCTTGCCTTGGATCGCATAGCTTCCTCCTTTGTCTAACGGTTCGCCCGTGGCGATATATGAATCAATTTCTTGTTCGGATAGATTTTTAAAATAAACTTTTGTTTCAACTGATTTTGAAATTTGTTTATTTATTTCTGTATCAACTATTGTAAATCCAGTTATAACAGAGTGGGCTCTGCTACTTAATTTTTGCAACATATATTTTGCTTTTTCGGGCGTTTTTGGTTTTCCAAATACTTCTTTATCAACAGCAACAATTGTATCTGCTGAAATAATAATTGAATCTTTGTGTCGCTCTGCCACATCTTTTGCTTTTCCCAAAGACAAAAATTCGGCCAATTCTTTTGGGTTCATTTTTAAAGTCATATCTTCCTCATAACTGCTTGGGTCTATTTCAAAATCCAAACCAATCTGCTCAAGCAGTTGCTTTCTCCTCGGCGACTGTGACGCCAAAACTATTTTTATCATTTTTTAAGATTTAAAAATGGATTTTCCATATCAAAAGTTATTTTGGGTATCCCATTATTTATAATTTCAAACGGGATATTGTATTTTTTGCTATATATTTGGGCGGTAGCGCAAAACCAGGCTGTTGAATAATCAAACCCGATTTTTCCAGAAACTGCCTTAACCTCTTTTTCTGATTTTCCTTCAATTTCCACAAATGGTTCTAGAAATGGCCACTCGTCAATGCAAATTTCAACGCCGTCTAATTCCCATAATTCCCTTTTTGTTTCCTGATATGATTTTTTGCGGCACCCGACGGTTTCTAAAAAATCTGCGCCATTTTGAAAATTGTCAATAACTAACTGAATTTCTTTTTGGTCTTCTATGTTTTTTCCACTGACTTTTTTATAGCTCATTGTTATTTTATCGCTCTCGTCTCGCACTCTTAACCAGCTCTCTCCGTCGTAACCAGACGGCAAATCAAAAACAACTCGCTTTTGTATAAATTCGGGTTTCACTAATTTCGCCCCAACTTTCTTTAACTTCTCTTTCATCTCCTCTTTATCTATGTCCAAAAATGTTGCCTCGTATTCTGTTTCCATAATTTTATTTATTTTTATAATCAAAGTGTTCGTCAATGTTCTTTTTGCAATACATCATAAAGTCATATACTTCTTTTTCAGACCACACTTGGAGGTCCAGAGATTTTAGAACTTCTTTAATGTGCTTTTCCGGGTTCTTTATCGCTTTGTTATTGATAAGTTCTGCCTCATAGAAACAGTATTTATTAGGGCATTTAACTAAAGCAAACTCAATATTTTTATAGTTAAAAATATAATTATCCCTTATGGCAATTATTCCTTTGCTATACCCTAAAAGCGAAAATAATTTTATGGCTTCCTCGATTGATTTTGTTTTGAGAGGAATCACTATCTCTTCCCGCCTTCTCGCGCCACAGAACCCCTTTTTAAGCACTATTTCATCGACACCATCAGTTGTCCTTGCTTTTAGGTCCAGCGTCTTGTCTTTTGTTTCAAAAACAAAAGTTTTCCTTTTCATCCGTTTGACAAAATCAGCCTCTTTTCTCAAGAAGATGAGCAGTTTATCAAACTCAATTTGCGTTAACGGCCCACGAAATTCTATTTCAGTTACCATAATATTTTTATTATCTCATGTTGCCTTTTTTGGGGTGAAAAAGCAATTTTTAGGGGAGGGTTTCAGTCAGGTTTTTCCAGTCGCTAATGCTCAAGGTTTCGGCGCGTTGGGAGGGTTTAATGCCGTTGCTTTGCAGCCATTCTTCGGCTGTTTTTTTATTGATTTTTAGCATTTTTGATAAATTTCCGGCGAGTTGTTTTCTGGGCTGTGAAAACCCGGCTTTGACAATTTTAAAAAATGTTTTCCGCGGAAGCCGGGCTTCCGCGGAAAATGGGGTGATTTTTATGATGGCGGAGTCAACTTTGGGAGCGGGCAAAAAACAGTTTTTTGAAACATACGAAATAATTTTTGGTTCAGCGTAAAACTGCACAGAAACTGCCAGCAAGCTCATCTTGCCCCCCACTAACTTTGGGTTATGTGCTCTCTCTGATTTTTTGTGCGTTTTATGCCCAAAGTTAGTGGGGGGTGAAGGTGGCTTTGAACAGATCCTTTGAGCAACCTCTTTTTGAACCATTAAAATCATTTCTGATGGCGGGTAATCTGTTTCCAAAAATTTTCTAATTAAAGGAGAGGTTAAGTAATAAGGAATGTTTGCGATTAGTTTGTAGTGAGTAGTTTTTGGTGAGTAGTAGCGGATGTCATCTCGTATAATTTCTACATTTTTTGAACCCGCCAGAGTTTCTTTTAAAATTTCAATCATTTTTTTATCTTTTTCTACGCCAATAACTTTTTTTGCATATTTTGCCAGTTCCTGCGTTAATGTTCCTATGCCCGGCCCCACTTCCAAAACAGTATCAGTTTGCTTTAAGTCAGCTGAATCAATGATCTTTTTTAGAATGTTGTTATCAATTAAAAAATTCTGTCCTAAAATTTTGTTTGGTTTTGCGCCATGTTTTGCCAGAAGTTCTTTGATTGTTTTTGGTGAAGTTAAGCTCATTTTTTGGTTATTATAGCATGATAAACCTATTACGTAATAGGTTTAATAAAGCCCTGGGGATAGCCTGTGCATAAGCTCCTTGACCTGGTTCCCCTAAGATGATAAAATTGAATCAAGTTGTTTTAATTTAATAAGGTAATAAATAACCTGATGAATCTGCCAAAAACTATATTTTCTAAAATTGGGCAGGTAAACTTAACTAAATACGCCAGAAATACCGCAAGGAGATTGGAAAGGAAAAACTCAAAGGGATTATTAAAAAATCCTGTTTTTTACTTTGCTTTTATGGCATTTATTTTATTTGTGGCAATAAATTTTTCTTCCAGCAGTTTGGCCAATGTTAATGGATTAAGCGACAGTCGAGTCGTGTTTTTTAATTCTTTTTTTGATAAACACAACAGCTTAAGCGGAGACAATCTGTTTTCAAGCCAAGCCAATATGGTTCCCTTGGAAAGCCCTGATTTTAAAATCCTAGAAAACAACACATTAGCAGCGGTATCTGTACCCAGCATTGTTACAGGAAAAGTTTTAGGGGATGTTTTTGGGAGCAGTCCGCAAAATAAAAAGGAAATAATAGAACACACAGTGCAGCCGGGAGATACTTTGCAGGCAGTTGCTAATTTATACGGGGTATCCGTTAATACTCTTCTTTTGGCAAATGATATTACAAGCTCTTCTGTGATAAAAGTTGGGCAGACCTTGGTGGTTTTGCCTGTAGACGGAATTTTACACATTGTGAGTTCCGGAGACACGGTTTCAGGGATTGCACAAACATACAAAACAGAGCAGGACGATGTAATTGCATTTAATAATTTAGCAAACCAAGGCGACGTATACATTGGAGATATTTTGATTGTTCCTGGAGGTATAATGCCAAAAAAATCAGTTCCACGTGTAAATCAGGTTCCTTTAGCTGACAATTATTTTATTTTCCCTGCGCAGGGAAAAATTTCGCAGGGGCTTCATTATTATAATGCTGTTGATATTGCTAATAAATGCGGAACCCCGGTTTATGCTGCGGCTGCGGGCGTTGTGCAAAGAGCTTATGGAAACGGCGCATACAATTATGGCATGGGAAACTACATTACAATTTTGCACAGCAACGGCACAGTTACCTACTACGGTCATTTAATGAGTTTATTGGTAAAACCGGGTGATAAAGTTTATGTTGGCCAAAACATTGCTTTAGTGGGCGGACAGCCGGGCATGTCAGGAGCCGGTAAATCTACCGGATGCCATTTGCATTTTCAGGTTGTGGGAGCTAGAAATCCTTTATCAGCGTATTTGCTTGGGTCTAATATAAGCTATAAATAGTTTGTAGTTTGTAGTGAGTAGTTTGTAGACTCAACAAAAAAACAGAGTGAACTCTGTTTTTTTGTTGATGTATTATTTTAGTTAATAGACCTGTTGCTTAATAAGGATTTATGCTACAACTTGAAATTTTGGCTACAAAATCATAAAAATTCGTCGGCTTGCCGAAGGGCAAACCTCCTTATTTTTCTGATTTTTCGCTCAAAATTTCTTCATTTCGCTTATAATCTTATTAAGTAACAGGTCTAATTTTTTAAATTGCTACATAATTTATTTAACATTCGCATTATTTCTGGTAGTAATTCTTCTATGCAGTCGTAGTCTGTTTGCTCGCCAAATTGGAGTTTTTTTCCAATTTTGATTTGGGTTTCAAGCTCAGCTCCCGAACCATAAGCATTTAATAAAAAATTAATTCTACTCACTACTCACTACAAACTACTCACTCACGCACGCGGTACATGAGCGCTTCGGCAATATGTTCATATTTTATATTTTCTGAGCTTGCCAAATCAGCGACTGTTCTGGCAACCTTTAAAATTCTGTGATATCCCCTGGCAGATAATTTTCCAGAGTCAACATATTTTTTTAAAAGTTCCTGGGACTTTAAATCATGCTCGCAGTATTTTTTTATTTCAGGAATATTCATTTCTGAGTTCGTTAAAATTTGTTCGATTTCAAATCTTTGTTTTTGCGTTTCCCTGGCTTTTTCAATTCTTTCTCTCACAACAGGGCTCTGGTTTTCTTGCGATTCAGACGCTAATTTTTCGTATTTTACAGCAGGCACCTCTATAAATAAATCGATACGGTCCATTAATGGTCCGGAAAGTTTTCTTCTGTACATGGCAACCTGTGAGCCAGTGCACGCGCAGTCTCTTTCCGGGTCATTAAGGTAGCCACAGGGACAAGGATTGGCAGCTGCCACCAGCATAAACTGGCTTGGAAAAACAAAGCTGTATTTCGCTCTTGATAAAGAAATTTTTCCGTCTTCGATGGGTTGTCGCATAGACTCTAAAACATCTCTGTGGAATTCAGGAAACTCGTCTAAAAATAAGACTCCTCTGTGGGCTAAGGTTATCTCCCCCGGTCTTGGCGGGTTTCCCCCGCCCATTATTGCTACTTCAGAAGAAATATGATGAGGAGAACGGAAAGGACGCAATCTTATAATCGCCGTGTTTTCAGGCATTAGTCCTGCAATGCTGTAAATTTTTGTAACCTCCAAAGATTCTGTAAAATTTAGTTTTGGCAGAATTGAGGGCAGGGCCTTTGCTAAAAGCGATTTTCCTCCGCCCGGAGGCCCAAACATAAATAAATTATGCCCGCCAGCTGCTGTAATTTCCAGCGCTCTTTTTGCATATTCCTGGCCCTTAATCCAGCCAATATCAACCTGTCCAACGGTTTGGTTTTCTGGCATTAAATTAATTTCTTCATCATTAAATTCAACTGTCGGGATATCAATTCTTTGCTCTAAGTATGCTAAGGCCTCTCCCAAAGAATCAACGCCAATAACTTTTATGTCTTTTACCCCGTTAGAACTTTGCGATGGCGCGACACCGCGATGAAAGTTCTCGCGGGAACTTTCATCGCCACGGTTAGCAGGGAAATTTTGAGATGGCTTATAAAAATTATTCTGCAATGGCAAAGTTCTAACGGGGTTTATTAATCTAGCCTCCTCTGTATTTTGTTTTGGCAAAATTATTTCTTTAAAGCCCATTTTTTTTGCCAGAAAAGCAAAAGATAAAGCGCCTTTTATGGGTCTCAGTTTTCCGTCCAAGGAAAGCTCTCCTAAAAACATTTTATCTTTAGGATTAAAGTTTGTTTGTTTTGACGCAATTAAAAAGCCCAGCGCAATTGGCAGGTCATAAATAGAGCCTTCTTTTTTTAAGTCAGCTGGAGCTAGATTTACTAAAACTTTGAAGGTTTTACTGTGCGGAGATGATAGTTTTGAGCTTTTGATTGCAGAATCCACTCTTTCTTCTGACTCTTTTACCGCTTTATCTGGAAGTCCTACAATAGAAAAAGACCGCAATCCCTGCGATACGTCAATTTCCACTTCAACCAACTGCGCGTCCAGTCCCGCAATAGCTCCTGAAAAAACTTTTGATGGCATGTTTTCTAATTCTACCATAAATTAAAAATCCGAGAAAACATTTCTCGGATTTTTAATACTTCAAGTTATTTTTTGAAAGCAATTATTTATTACATTTTATGCACAGTTTTGCTTCAGGAACCACCTTTATCCTTTCTGTTTCAATTTCTTTTCCGCATTTTTCGCATTTTCCATACCCGTCTCTTTCAATTTTTTCCAATGCCAAATTAACATCTTTTAGTTTTAGTTCCAGCGAGTATTCCACTGGGAGCAAGTTGTCATATTCTTGCACTTCATCTGCCTCTTCTTCCATGCTTCCGTTTTCGCGGTTTGGATATTTTGTTTCCCAGTCTCCTTTTGGGCTGTCATCTTTTTTAGCAAAACTTTCCAATTCCTTGGTTATGGATTGTTTTTGCTCTTCAAGTTTTTGTTTTAGTTCTTGGATTAGTTCTTTATTCATTTTCGCGAATTTAGAATTTAGTATTTTGAATTTGGAATGGAATTTTGAATATTGAATTTAGGGTTTTATGGTCCCTATTCTTTATTCCGCATTCTATTCTAAATTCCAGATTCTAAGTTCCAGATTCATTATTTTTGTCTTCAGACCAGCTTTCAACATCCTGCAGAAATTGACTCCTTTTCTGCTCTTCTTCTACGGCTGATTTCGCAAGTTTTTCCTTAAAGCCCTCCGGGACTGATTTTAGAAACTCATTTTTCTTTGGGACACTTATGCCCCTCCACTGCTCTCTTTGTATTTTTTCTTTTTCTTCTATTTTGATTTTTGCCATCTCCCCCCGCTGTGTTTTTTGGTTTTCTGACTCCCCTCTTCTTTTTTCTTCAACCTTGGCTATAACTTGAGAATATATATCTCTCAAGGATTTATCCATGCCCAAAATTTTCTCTTGTAGCCTGTTTTTTTCCACAACCAGTTGCTCTGTAAGTTTATCTATTTCTGTTGCTTTTTTGTCTGCGTCTTGAATTTGATTTTCTAAAACCCATCTTTCTTTTTCTGTTTTTTGTATTTCCTTATCAATGTCCCATCTCCTTTCTTCCAGCGATTTTTTTTGCGATGGCACAGTGCTTTCCTGGGATTTTTGGGCAACAACTTTTTGTTCTCCCTCAAGCCTGCCTTCCTGTTCTAACACAGATTTTAATTTTTCTTGCAAATTTCTTTTTTGTAGCGATGCCTTATTTTTTTCCAATTTTAAGGCAGGAATTTTTTCTTTATCAATGCCATCGGCCTGATTTTCAAATCCCAGCCTTTCAGATTCAAGCAAAAATATCTGTTGGCGCTCCTGTTCTGTGGCGTAGTTTTTTAAATCTTTTTCTGCTAATCGCTCTTGAGTTTGACTCCTTTGCAGAATTTCCCTTACGCCAGCTTTTTCTATTTCCTCTGCAACCTTTTTGTTCAGCGCAGTTTTGGCCGGCACAGCTTTGACTGGCACAGGAATAAAAGAGAGCGGTTCAGCGTCTGGCTTTTCCTGTTTTACCTGAAGCTCTTGAAGTTGCTCCTCTAAGGTTTTTATTTTTACAATTTTATCCCTTTCTTTTAAAGCATCTTTCTCCCTCAGGGCGCTTAAGTCCTTTTTCATTGTCCTTATTTCAGCTCTTTTCAAAAAATCCTTTGTTTGTTGTTGCTCAATTTGTGTAACCATAACAATAAATGCAAAATGCAAATATCAAAATGCAAAATTACAATTTAAAATTCAAAATTAATCGGTAAATTTAAAAGTGGAAATCATTTTTTCGGCAATATTTTTGTATTGCGACAAACTATCGTGAACAAACATATAGTAATATTTATTATCTAAAGAATTTTTTCCAAGATAATAATATTTATCTTTGTTTAGGATATTGTCGTTATCGTAGGTAAATATAAATATCCCGCCCTCATAATCTCCTTTAGGGGCTGATTTTATTTTACATCCGGCAAACCCATCGGCCCTTGTCTCTGTTAGGCTTAATGGGCAAAAAATTAAGCTAAAATTGGTAGAAAAAAGATTTTTTTCTTCAATAAAATCACTCGGATATTTTATTTCAAAACCATATAAAGAATTTGTATATGTTTTCCAGCCCTCCGTCGCCTGCTGGCTTTGGCCGGGCGAGCCGGCGACTTGGGCGTTTGAGTTTTCATTTTGTAATTTTGCATTGTCATTTTGCATTTTGATATTTACATTTTGCATTACAAAATATTGGTAAGCAAAAACTCCGCCGAAAAGTACAAGCGCTGAGGCAAGAATAATTATAATACCAACTGTAGTTGATACGCTTTTTTGTTGCTGCATATTTTTTATAACATTCCAACATTCTGCAGAATGTTGGAATGTTATTGTTTTATTTCTTTTAATAAGTTTTCTAAAATATCAATTGTTCCCTGTTGTTTTGAAGTTTTTTTGACATAATCAATGTCAATTTTTGAAATTTTTAACACTGACTCTATGTCTTCTAATTGGCGCGTGGATTCAGACATTTGATACCATAAAAGCTTACTTAAGATTAAGTCTTCTGGAGAAACAAAATTTACCATTTTCCCGTCAATTTTTTTGCTTATTGCCCTTTTTATCTCTTGCTTATTAAACTCGTCCTTTACAACCCAAAAATCCACTTTTAACTGACTTTGCGGATGAATAAAATTAAACTCGCCTTTTGTTTTTAGCGCCTCTCGCATAGCTTCCTCTGACACATAAACGTCTTTATCTACGCTTAATAATTTATTTGCTAGCAGGTTTATGTTTTTTTCCAGCAACTCTACAACAATATCTATGTCAGCTGTATATCTGGTTCTTCCCCAAACAGAAACCGCCATTCCCCCGGTAATCGCGTACGGAATTTTAAGGTTATCTAAAATTTTTGCTATTGTTGTTAAAAGGTCTTCTATCTCCATTTAATCTCCTATCGTTTAGCTTATTTAATTTTTTGCCAAATCTAAAAAAACTGCTGACAAGTTTGATTTTTTGGCTTGCCGTCATTTTTTTAAAAATTTCATCCTGGATTTCCTGCGCTTTTTTAGGAGTTAAAAGCATATTATTTTTTTGGCTTTCCCGCAGAAACCTTTTCGGTTTCTAACGGGGCTTCCCCGTTAGAACCCTTGTGAAAAAAAGAATTTTAATCTATTTTTTAAATATTTCCTTCCCACGCCAGATTTAAGATACTTTTCTCTTGCTCTAGCATCGTCTCGATTTATGCAGATTTCACAATAAATTAATTTCCAAGGAATCCAATGTTTTGTTGCTTGGTTTTTGCCCTTGTTATGGCTTAAAATTCTTTTTTTCAGGTTGTTTGTTGAGCCGATATACCAGCGTCCTTGTTTGTTTTGCAGAAGATAAGCATACCACATCCCGTTAGAAGTTTTGAGCAAAAATATTTTCACTAAAATATTTTTTGCTTGCGCATTAATAATGTTAATCTGGTAATAATATATATAGTTAACCCGTATTAAGGCTTCCAAACTTCTAACGGGAACATATCGGTTTCTAACGGGGCTTAAACCCTGCATCAATGGCAGACAAATTTATTCTGCCCATGCTGTCAATTTCAGTAACTTTTACAGGAATTTTGTCTCCCTCTTTTACAACATCCTCAACTTTTTCAATCTTATGCGGAACAAATTTTGATATATGCACTAATCCAGATTGTCCCGGCAAAATATCAACAAATGCGCCAAAGTCCATAATTTTTCTTACGGTTCCCTCAAACACCTCGCCAACAGTAATTTCTTTCACAATTGATTTAATCCAGTTTACCGCCTTGTCTACATTTTCTTGTTCCTGACCCGTGACGCAAACTAATCCTGAATCTTCAATATCAATGCTTATTCCCCCGCACTCTTCAATGATTTTATTTATCACGCTTCCCTTGGGTCCCACAACTTCCCCAATTTTTGCAGGATTAATCATTAAAGAAAAGATTTTTGGAGCATAGGGTGATAAAGATTTTCGTGGCTCTGATATCTGTTTCTTTATTATATCAAGTATTTTTAATCTTGCATCTTTTGCCCGCTCTAAGGCCTCTTTCATTATATCTTTACCAATGCCGTCCATTTTAATATCCATCTGTATGGCTGTAATTCCATTTTTGGTTCCAGCCACCTTAAAGTCCATACCTCCGTAGTGGTCTTCTGGTCCCTGGATGTCAGTTAAAACCTTATATTTTCCTGATTCCTCGTCCTTTGCCAGCCCAACTGAAATTCCGGCAACAGGCTCTTTAATAGGTACTCCCGCATCCATTAAAGCAATGCAGGCAGCACAGGTTGAAGCCATTGACGTTGAACCGTTTGAAGACAAAACCTCTGAAACAATCCTTATTGTGTAAGGGAATTTTTCAACATCTGGAAGCACGGGCAGTAATGCTTTTTCTGCCAATGCGCCGTGTCCGATTTCCCTTCTTTTTGGGCCTCTCATGGGAGCTGTTTCTCCAGATGAAAACGGAGGGAAATTATAATGGTGCAAAAATCTTTTTTTGCCCACAAATTCCATGCCTTCCAATACCTGCTGGTCTCCAGGACCCCCTAAAGTTAAAATGGAAAGCACTCTTGTCAGTCCCCTAAAAAAGACTGCAGATCCATGAGCCCTTGGCAACACCGCAACCTCGCAGGACAACGGCCTTATGTCAATTGATTTTCTGCCATCTGGCCTATGGTCTTTTTCAATTATATTTTTAATAATTATTCTTTCAATTTCTTTTTCAAAAAAAGCTAAAACTTGCCCGGCTTTTCCCTGCCTGCCGGCAGGCAGGTTTTCCTCGCCAGGATATTTTTCTGACAGGTATTTTGTTAGCTCCTCTTTTAAAATTTCTGTGGCGCCAAGATTTTTTTCGCCGGTCGGAGCATTGTTTATTGCTTTTTCTAATTTATCGCCAAGCCATTCTTTAATTTCTTTTTCAATTTCAGATTCAACAGCTGGCTCAAAAACATCTTTTTCCTTGCCAATTTTTTTTACCGCCTGATTTTGAACTTCAATGATTTTTTTTAATTCTTTTTTTGCAACCTCATAAGCTTCCAAAACATCTTTTTCAGAAACTTCGTTCCCCCCCATCTCAATCATATTTACCAAAATGTCGCCGTCCTGCTTTGTCTCGCCGAAGCCTTTGGCGGAGGCGGATTCAATTGCTGACAAAGTTAAATCCAATTCGCTTTCTTTTCTTTGGTTGTAATTTGAGTTAAATGTCCATTGGTCCCGACCCCGACTTGTCGCAGGTCGAGGATCCTCGATTTTATCGGGACCATTTTTTGTTACCCTAATTGCTCCCAATGGGCCATTCCACGGAATGTTAGAAGTAGCTAAAGCAAATGAAGCGCCAATCATTCCTAAAATATCCGGGTCATTTTCTCCGTCCCACGAAAGGCAGGTAACAATAACCTGAACCTCTTTTTTAAAATCTTTTGGGAACAAAGGCCTTATGGCTCTGTCAATCATCCTGGCAGTTAAAATTGCTTCGTCTGTGGGCCTGCTTTCCCTTTTCATAAACCTTGAACCAAATATTTTTCCTGCAGCATAAAACCTTTCCTCATATTCAACGGTTAAAGGAAAATAATCTATGTCCGGCCTGGAAAATGGAGACAAAACAGCGGTTACCAAAACCTCTGTTTCTCCGCACGAAACCAAACAAGACCCAGATGCCTGCTCGGTCCAATTGGTAGTTTTAATTATTATTGGCTTTCCGCCAATTTCTATCTCAAATGTATCTTTTACTGCCATTTATTTTACTACGGAACACGAATAGCACGAATATACCAAAATGCTAAAAATTTTTAGCGCTTTCGTATAGCCGCACTATTAGCCCCATTGCCTAATAATAATTCTACTGTGCCGAATTTATCGAGCATCCTCGATTTCATCGGGACAATTTTCATCTTTGGGCTGCAAATTTGCAACTGCTCGTCGGCATACATTACTTCGTTAGTATGCCTCCTCGCATTTCCAAATTTTCGCCTTCAAATCTGAAAATTTCGCAACGAATTTTATTAACCAATGCGGCTATTTCTTCTCCCGTAGCAATTTTTTATTATTTTTTTAATTTTTAATTATTTCGTAAATTTAAAAGTAGAAAGGATTTGATAATATTCTGATTCAGAAGAACCGCCATATTGTATCCTAAAAATATAAGCAGTATTATTTTTGATAAAACCAATATGGTGATTAATACCAGAATAACCTCCAATAAATTCTTTATAGTTTATTTCTACTGCTTTCCCCCCCGCGATTATTTTGTTTTCAAAGGTTATTTCTGGTACGGGTATACTCCCTGTTGCTAAGCTTTTTACCCTATTTTCCATAAAAATCCTTAATTCTTCAAAAGAGGAAATATTATTTTCAATAGAAATACTATAAGCAGGCATTATAAGCCCATAACCTGCATTAGGAGGACCTTGTCCTATTATAAAATGACCACCCCCTTCTTTTTCTTTTAACAAATATAAGTCGGGGTACCTTATCTCAAACCCATACTCATCGTTTCTGTATGTTTTCCACCCAACGGTTTGGTCGGTTGAGGTAATGCTAAAATAGTTATCGGATTCATCTTTTTTCTCAAGACCGCTTTCGCCATGTTCCGCTACCACGATTTTGTAAAAAGCGCCTTTGAAAAAAATATCGCTTGGTATAATCCAATTATATGAACCACTTTGCGGCTGTAAGGTGGCAACTGTCTTTATATTCCAATATTGGCTGTCTGTCGGTGATTTCCTTTCAAGAAAAAGTTGTAGCAATTTCGACGAATCCAAACCCATAGAAGTCCATGCTATATTCATTGTTTGGCCAACGATAAATGTTTCTCCTCCGTTTGGCGTGACAACTGTAATCGAAGATCGGCTGTTTTTGTGGCCGGCGATGTTGTCAGCTACTGCAGGGCGCCACTCTGTTTTTGGCGCAGAGTAATTTTGGTATACGAAATATCCTGCTCCTCCCAATAGAGCAATAACCACTACGGCGATAACAATTGGCAATATGAATCCCTTTTGCTTTTGCATGTTTTTTGCTACTGAATTAATTCAGTAGCTGTTTAATATTACTTTTTTAGAGAAATTTATTTAAAACCAATTCCCCTTTTTGGTTTTTTAGTTTTTTCGTTTACTAATTCGTTCAAATTGAAGAATGAATATTAATTATTTTTCAATTAAATCTTGTAAAATATCTATTGTTCCGTGTTTCTCTGCCCACTTTTTGATGTAATTCATATCAACTTTTGTAGTTGCCAAAATTGATTTCGCGTCATCTAACCGGCGATGCGATTGCATTTCTTTATATCCTAATAATTTGCACAAGATAAGGTCTTCTGGAGAAATCATGAAAATATTTTCTCCAAACATTTTCTCTTTTAATTTTCTACTAAATTCCGATTTTCCAAAAGCATCTCTTTTTATGAGCCAAAAATCTATTTTTAGCCCGCTTTTATTGTCAATGATATTAAAAGTAAATCTATTTTTTATGGCCTCTTCAACTGCTTTATCTGAAATATAAAAGTCCTTTTCAAAAAGTTTAATGATTTTATTTTTATCTTTTCCTTGGGCCTCTATAACAATATCAATGTCGTGAGTTGTTCTGGGGAATCCCCAGAAACTTACGGCAACGCCACCAGAAACCATATATTCTATATGTGCCTTGTCTAACCGCTTTTTAACTATTTTTAAAAGGGAAACCAGTTCCATAAATTCTTTTTTGTAAAGCAATTTTTAATTCTTTTTTTGAGATTTTAGGGTTTTGATTTTTTATATTGCATTCGGCCAATTTTATAACAAAATTTCGCAGGTCCATAGCGATTTTCAACCGTTCCTCGCCGGTTTTTTGCCGCATTATTTCAATATATTTTTTTTCAGCCTTATTTTCCATTTTATTCGTGTGGGCGCATTCGCATACCCGAGCGGAGCTAGAGCGTAGCGAGGTTGCGCTTTTCGAATGCTATTTTTTCAATAAAAACTTTGGTAATCCCTCATCCATATCAATAAACTCGTCGGCAATTTCTTTTAATTTTGAAGAAGTTGTTCTTCCAAATGCCATAACCTCTACCCGTTTGCCTTGGTTCTTTAAATATTCCACCAAAGCAATAAAATCGCCATCGCCCGACACCAGGACAATCACATCAAGTCCCGGCGAGGTTCTGATGGCGTCAATAACAATCCCCACATCCCAGTCAGCCTTTTTAGCTCCCCCGTAAAATTCTTGTAAGTCCCTTACCCTTGTTTCAATTCCAATTTTGCTTAAAGCGTCAAAAAACGGAGTTTCTTCTCCGGTTTTTGTCCTAACAACATAGCCGAATGCCCGTATAAACTTTCTGCCTGCCACCGCCTGTTTTAAAACTTCTTGAAAATTAACCCTTGAATGATAAAGGTTTTTTGCTGAATGATAAAGATTTTGCACATCTATCAATACTTCTACTCTTTGTTCTTTTGGTTTTGGTTGCATATTTAAGTGCGACACTAATTACTAATCGCACGCTAATCTACTAATTTTACGAATTCGTAGAATTCGTATATTCGGGTGTCATTCGCAGATTGGTGTCGCTTTCTGTCTATTTTTTAAGGCCGATTTGCTTAATGATTTTAGCGTACCTTTTTTCAGAGGCCTTTTTTAAATAAGCCAGAAGCTTTTTTCTTTTAATAACCATTTTTATTAGGCCCCTTCTTGAGTGCAGGTCTTGAGGATGTTTTTTAAGATGCAAAACCAGCTTGTCAATTTCTTTTGACAGCAAGGCAATTTGCACCTCCGAAGACCCGGTGTCTTTTTCATTAAGCGCGACCTCCTTGATAATTTTTGCTTTTTGTTTGGTTTTTAAGCTCATTGTTTAATAAAAAGCGCTCTAGCGCTCAGTTTAATTATTAGGTATAATATACTCTATTTTGTTTATTTTGTAAACCCCGCTAGAAATTTTCTGCTGTAAACCGGTTTTTTGTGCCTGATCTAAAGTAGAAAAGCTCTGCGGTGATGGGGTAAATCTTTGTGCCCCCACAGGGAATCGAACCCAGATAGGCTGCTTAAGAGGCAGCTACTTTACCATTAAGTTATGGGGGCTATATTTTGACTTAAAATACGTTCCACGCGCCGGTGTATCCGATTGCGCTGAGCAGGGTTTGTATTATAAGCCACGAGCAAAAAACTAAAACCAAACCTATTATAGAAATCATTAAAATTTGCTTTCCTTTGGTAGCTTGCGATGGGTTTCCTGCTGAAGTCATAAGCACCACCGCTCCTATTGTTATGGATAAAATTGCCAGGGGCGTAGCTATCCATTTTACAAGAAAGTCATAGATTCTACCAAGCATTATAAAAAAATCTGTGATGGTGCAGGCATCGCTTCCATCCGGGCTATTGCCACAAGGTACAAGGCCACCACTTTGGGCAACCGCAGAAACCGGGATTAAAATGGTTAATAAAAAAAATACCCAGAATATTTTTTTCATATATTTTATTTCAAATTGTAAATTTTAAATTTCAAATTAACGCTGTGCCCCCGGCACGACTCGAACGTGCAACGTCTGCTTCGAAGGCAGAAATGATATCCATTTCAACACGAGGGCAAATGTTTTTACCGGTAATATTTTGCAAGGCATTGGCACCAAGCTTTTATTTTTTTTAACATATAGCTTGATTTTCCGCCTTCAATTTCTATTCTCAAGCACCCTTTATAATTTGGTCTTTTTTTATACCTAATCTAGTAGGCTTATAAATGGTTTTTTTGAATTGATTAAGAGGAATATTTATTTTTTTTGACCAATATTCTTCACAACGTTCATGTGCATACGGCTTATGGATATAAAGACGGGTAAAAATCTTTTCTTTTGGTATGTAAAAAAATTCTTGGATCCACCTAATCATAAGCGTTATCATATCCGGGTCTGAATTTACGAACTGGAATACATAGCTTCTTTTTGTTCCCTCCGCCCAGTATAACGCAAGACCAACTTGAAAGAACGGGCTTTTTATCAAATCATTAAACTCTGATTTTGCTTCAAGAAATATTGCCTTGTCTCTTTTTATTCTACCTTGTTTGATAGTTGCTGCGGCTCTTATGCGTCCCAAGGAAATATTTTTATCTATTCTCGTTTTTAGGTATTGCTTTTCATATTCAGTAAGTGGAAAATCTTTTAACCAAAGCGATAAACTACTTTTGGCGACTGGTATTGTTGCTAAAATTTCGTTATAAGTATACCCTTTTTTTCTTAAACCTATGACTTTTTCCTTTTCTTGGATTTTAGGCTTCATGTTATTAATTATAGCACATTATTTAATCTTAAGTAAATAGCATGTAGCAGGGTTAAACTTTATCATGGAACCCTATCATGGAATTGAAAAAAAGCAACTTTTAGAGTAATGTAAGTAATAATATGACAATACCTAAGGAGGTTAAAACTATAATCGAACGGCTAAGCAAAGCCGGTTT
>JBDRST010000090.1:0-5977 GCA_043824525.1 bacterium | reverse complement strand
CCGTGTCATTCCACGCTTCGCCCGTCCATAGTCCCGATAGCAGTCGGGGACGAAGGAGGGCCTTGCCCGTCCGAAGCCTTCTCGCCCGTCCGAAGCTCGGAAGCGGAGGAGGGTGGCAAAGGAGTGTTACTTTCCACATTTTTTTTCAATATTTTATAAACCACTTGGTTAAATTCGCCCATTCTCTCTATTTTACCCATTCGCAGTAATTCATCTAAATCCCTTCTTATTGTCCTTTTTGTAACATTAGGCAGCACTGTTTGCAAATCCATTACCTGCGCTTTTTCGTTATTGCTTAAAAATTGCAGTATTTTTCCTTGCCTCGCTGTAAGCTCACTCGGTTTTTCTGCAATGTCTGCGCCATCTTCTGCCACAGGTTTAATACTTTTTTCCTCGCCAGTAACAATCAATTTCTGGATTAATCCTGGCTTCAAGTCAATTTTCTCTTTTATTTTTTCATATTGACTGTAGATTATAAGGAAATTAATTCCGCTCAACCATTTTTGGGATTTTCCAACTTCAAGGTAACCTAAAAGAATATCAATATCTCTTACAAGCTGGATTTTAGCCTTTTCTCTGTCCTCAGAAAAATAATCTTTAAAGGACAGCCAGTCCCCGCCTTCGGGTGAACCTTCGGCGAGGCGAAGCCCGGTTTCAGAAACCAAAATCAAGTTTTCCATTATTGCTAAAACCTTATCCTTTGCCCTGTTTTTTAAGGGGTCTGATTCTGGAAAAAATTCCAGAAGCGCGTAAGCCGCGTTTGTTAGTCTTACCCCGTTAGAAAGCCCGTCTGTTGGTTTTTTTTCACTTTTTGAAAAAAAACCAACAGACGAAGCGCCTGAATTTTTCTCTGCAGAACTATCCTTAGATAAGTCGGGCGCGCTTAACTGCTCGGACTTTCTAACGGGGTTTAAAAAATTTTCTTCCATTGCTCTAAAACTAACAAAAAACACACCTAAAATCAAGGAAAAAAACGTTCTTCTATTCTATCACACCTATTTAAAAATTTCACCTGTGAATAAATAAAAAAGAGCGATCCCTCGCTCTCTGGTCATTGCTATTATTGTTTGCTCGTTGTAAAACTAAATTATTTTGTGATAGTATGACTAAATGAAAAAATATTCTAAAAATCAAATTATAATTCTAAAACTTGGGGGCAGTATAATTACTAAAAAAGCAAGCACCAAAGCCCAGATTAAATTGGAAACAGTTCGGCAGTTAGCCAAAGAATTAAGGCTTTTTACTAAACGCTTCCCTAAAACAAAAATAATTCTTCTGCACGGCGCAGGGTCTTTTGGCCATCCGTTGGTTTATAAACACAAACTGCTTGAAAAACCTTTGACGGGACCACAACTTTTAGGTTTTTCTGAAACCGTCTGTTCAATGCGTAATATGGCAAATTTACTTACAAAAATTTTTTTATATTATAAACTCCCTATTTTACCTATTCAAACAAGCGCAACAAGCATAGTTGATATGCGGCAATTAAAACAATTTTTAGATGCTGGATTTATTCCTATGCTTGGCGGAGATATGGGCCTGACTAAAAAGAATAAAGCTGTTGTCGTTTCAGCTGATAAATTAGCTGTTTTGTCTGCTAGGACGTTTCGTAATTCCAAAATAATTTTTGCAACAGATGTTGTCGGCGTTTTTGAAAAATTTCCGCCGGGAAACAATGTGCAACCGCTTTCTGTTTTGCGGCGAAAAAATCTGAAAATTATACTCGTAAAAATAAACAAACAAAAAAATCAATATGATGTAACAGGAGGCATGGCTGGAAAACTCAAAACGCTGCTGGAGCTCCAAAAAAAAGAAATAATTATATTCAATGGCGCAAAACCAGGCAACTTGACCAAAGCACTAATGCAAAAACAAATCGGAACCCGTATAATTCTTTGAATAAAAAAAGCGGGCAGCTAACGCAAAACCCCCGCTCTGTCTTATTTCTTTTACTCGGGAGTGCGACAATGTTTGCGCAACACTCCTTTTTTGTTACCCATGAAATCGCTAATCATCTCATGCGCGCCCTGCCGCAGCCAGAGATCAAGCGCTTCCTTGGGAAATATC
The DNA here is from genome assembly GCA_043824525.1 of bacterium. Classification (GTDB taxonomy): domain Bacteria; phylum Patescibacteriota; class Minisyncoccia; order Minisyncoccales; family Staskawiczbacteraceae; genus XYD1-FULL-39-28. The sequence goes on along the minus strand of JBDRST010000090.1, from coordinate 3,910 downwards.
CATTGATAATTTCCCACTTTTGTTTAATTTTTCCCTAAGCTCTTTTGTAAAAAAAGTTGCCTTTAGTGCCTCGTTAACCCAATTTTGAGCGCCGTAGAGCCCTGAAATAAGGTCAGTTTCAATGAACGACGACGAAGGTTGTATCCTCTGCGATACGCCGAGGAGGAGAGAAGCAGAAAATGACCTTATTTCAGGGCTCCCAAAGGGCAGGTTTATTTGGCTTGTCTTCATCGTTGTCCAGATTCCTTTGGAATCGTGGATCCTCGACAGCTTCGCTGTCGGGACTCGTCGCGAACGATGCGCAGAGGCATCAATTCGCGTCCTCGCGCCTTGAAGACAAGCCAAATAAACTCTGCTACGGGTTCAAAATTGGGTTAACGAGGCACTTAACCAATCAGAGATAAAATTTTTGAACACCGCCTCTCTCGCCTGTTTTAAGCGGTATTTTGGCTCATTCTCAAGAACTTTTTCTAACGCGGTTATATCCATGTTTTTGTTATATCATTTTTTATTAAACTTTGCCCTGGCCAGGGCAAAAAAAAGGCCCAAGTTGTTCTCGGGCCACTATCACTACGTTCCCAGAAAGAGCCGCTAGTTCTCGGCAACGGCTGATGCAATTGCCGAATCAGGCGCTTTTTTTTTGGGCTTTGCTTTGGGCTTTGGCTTCTGCCTGCCCCGGATCATCCTGACGGTCTCTCTCAAAATGCACACCTTTTTCCACGCCACTTCTGCGGACGCATCTCCAGTTTCGGACTCGCCCACCAACAGATCCACCAACCTTCCCTCAACCTCTTGAAGGCTGTTTGCCGGAATGATAATCTTTGCCAAATTATCACAACAGCGCTTCAAAAAATCAGGATCTGTGTGGTTTTTCGTGAAAACCGCTTCAATCTGACCCAAAAAAAGCTCATGCCCATGGACTAATTTTTCATCAGCCATGACTCCGCCTCCTTTTCAAAACAATGTGCAAACTTACAAACTATCAGCATTATAATCCAATTATTTAATTTTGTCAACCGTTTGCAATTTTTATAGTCGAAAAAAGCGGGGGGACACAAAAACACGCGTGGTCGGAAATTTAACTGCAGTGAAATTTCCGACCACGCGCAAATCTAAACTTTACGTGGGAAGTTGCTCTTATTCTCCTCCCGGACTTGGCGCATCAGAAATTATAAAATCTAAGCTATTGTCATCCGTATCCACGCCAGCTGTTCTGGTTATGCTTTGGCCGGAACCAGGATTCAATGTTGGCGATGTCTCAAACAAAACATTATCAAAAAGTCCCCAGCCAACTGCGTCAATAATTTCGCCCGTATTTTCTGCTCCCACCCTCAAAGCAATACCATTATCATCGGCAATGTTTTGCTTGGTATGCGCGTCGGCCCCGATGGAAGCTGGATAGCCGTCATTAGCCGAACTTGCCCATAAATAATATCCTCCTGCTAAAATTTTTGCATCTGGGTCTGCCGACCACGACTTAATCGTAGTGTCATTAGTGCTAGTTTTCGCACGCTTCACAAGTCGTATATAACTTCCGTTATAGTTATGCAAAAAAATATCGAATTCATTCGGATTGTACAACTCAACCCAGTCATCTTTTACGGTTTCGCCCTCAATTTGAATTTCATTAATAATAATTGGTTTTACTTCAACTGGTGCTGAAACTTCAATTTTGGTTTCTGCGGCCGGATCTGGTATCCAACCCGACCAATTACCGGCAATATCTACAGCATTAACCTGAAAATAATATGTTATCCCTTCGCCAACTGGCAGATTCCCCCCAAACTCCCTCTCAAAATTGTCCGAGCTCGGGGCTTGGACAATTTTTTGCAGCTCGTCTTCTTGCCAATCACCGCCCTCCTCTCTCCAATGAAAAATATAACTGTCTAAGCCGGATGGCGTAACAACATCAAGCGGATCTGAAATTTCAAAATTAATTGTGAAAACTAAATTATTTTGAGTTGCATCAAGATTAAAAGTAACCTGCGGAGCGGCTGTATCTGTAATTTCGTTCACGTCAATTGTATAAATTGCTGTCTGCCCTTCAATCATGATTGTTAAATCCTGACCAGTTACAGAAGAGGTGCTATCAAAACCCGCCACATCTGCTAAGGTAATTGTTATAATTTGCGGATTTCCAATATCATAATTCCCCGTTACAACCAAACCAAAAATATCCAGCTCGTCGCCGATATTATAAATTAATTTGTCGGGCAAGGTCGTTATTTCTATACTTACAAGCTCAGGGTTAGGAGGTTCAACAAAAATTATATTTTGCGCCTTTGGGGTGGGTGTTTGGATTTCAAAATCAGCTGAATTATCGCTTGTATTTTTATATTCCTCAAATTCTTCGTCCCAAATTCTTCCCGTGCTTTTGCCCTTCGAAGGTTTTAAAGCCGGTAAAACTTTATAATCTTTTGCCAACCCAAAACCAACTTTATCAACTATGTCAGGGTCATTGCCGTCTTCAAGAATCTCTTGTTTTTTTACTACATATATAGTATTGCCTGACCCCATCTCAGAGCTTAATTCAAGACCAGAACAAGTCATATCAGCTAAATTTAATAATTCCTCTCTTGCAGTACTTCTAACTATTAAAAAATAACTCTTGCCCAAAATAGTTGCTTCATTATCAAAATTTTTCACTCGGTATATTTTTCCAGTACTTGAGGCGCGCTGAATCGACCATCCATTTAACGAAACGCTGATATCGTTCGGGTTATAGAGCTCAACCCAGTCGTCATTCACGCTCTCTCCCTCAACCTGTATTTCGTTTATCAGAATATTTTCTAAAACAGGCGTCAACGAATCCTCTGGCAAAACCTCAGGCGCAACATAGGTTATATTTTTCATCCGCGGAGTCGGAGTTTGCAATTCAAAATCATTGAAATTATTGTCTGTTTCCCATTCTGAACCGTCATCTAAAACTATCCTACCTACGCTTTGGCCCGCTGAAGGATTGGGAGCTGGCAGCAATTCCGGCTCTTGAGCTAAGCCAAATCCTAATTTATCAGAAATTTCTCCATTTGGGTTTTTCAGCGCAAAAGAATTGTCAGCTGTTATTGACCCGTCGGTAAAAATATCGGCTGATGCTAAATAATATTCTGTCCTCGCAATTAAAAAATATCCATTCGCAAATATCGTTTTCCCACTAAATAAATTCTTTGAAGCGTATGTTGACCAATTAGAGCTTCCTGCTGTTTTCTTTTGCAAATACCAGCCGGTAAGTTCAATATCTTGATTATTATTTGGATTGTATAATTCCACAAATTCTTGTTTCTCGTCATCTTTGCCAGCAACTTGAACTTCTGAAATCAAAATTTTAAGATAATTTGGTTTTCCGCCACTGACAGCAATTTTTGGTTCGCTTTTAATTATTGGCAGCTCTGGTTGTGCCTCCTCTTCAATTTCTACCTCTGCTTCAGCCTCCGATTCTTCACTTTGCTCCGGCTCCGGCAACAAAATTTCCGAATCAACATTATCCGTTAAATTAGATAAATCGCTAATTTGTTGGCTGATTATATCCAGTTTTTCAGCGATATCATCTAATTGGTCTTGAACCGCCTCATGAGGAGTCTTGTAAGTCGGTTCTTCTTCCTGCTCAAGGTCGCCAAAAACCGGTTCTTCCTGTTCCGGTTTAATCTCCGCTGGCACCTGACTATCCAGATAATCCGGCTCTTGCGTTTCTGCTAAAAAATCCTGTTGTGCAACCAAAGCCGCCTGAAAAAATTTAAAGTTGCTTAAAATTTTTCCAGGCGGGTTTTCAAATATGTTCCACACAAAAACAACCAGGCATATGGCCAGCAAAACAAAAATTAGAACAAAAGCCCACTTTTTTGCAAAAAACCGAAGCATATTCTAATAACTCCACCCAAAATCGCCTTTTTTCTCAATCGGGCATAACTTTAAG
>JBDRST010000089.1:0-30350 GCA_043824525.1 bacterium | reverse complement strand
TTGATTTGTGAGAATTGCGATCAAAGGAATATAGACAAAGCTGATGTTATGATTTATAATTCAAAGTTTGATATTAACGAAAGGGTTCAGCAAATATCTACTACGTATTCGAAAATAACATAAAATGAAAATAATTTTTTCTAATAACCTAAAGAAATTGAAAAATGCGATAAATAAATCTAACTCAGATTTTTGCGCCGATTACGTTTTATTTAAATTAACAGAAGAAACTAACAGAATCAAAATATATTTAGACGAAAAAAGTAATTTAAAAGAGATAAAAACCAAAGATATATATAAAAGTTTCAAGGATGATTTTGTCGATTTGATATCTTCAATAAACCAAAACAATTATTCATTATTCTGGTGGGCATTAAATTTCACAAATAAGAATCCTATAACTACAGATTTATGTAATAAGATATTTAATTACTTGGTCATTACACGTTTATTAAAGAACAAAAATAACATAATAGTGATTACTGATGACTTAAATTTATGCAAGCAGACTTCAGATTATATAAAGAGTCAAAGTATAGAGTTAATCAATGCTATAAGTGTCAATTTTAATTTGAAGGCATTTATTAAAAAAGTTTTGCCTGTAGTGATTATATTCGCATATTTAAGGATATTAATTCTTAAACTTGTATCGATAAGAATTAATAAAGCCATAAAATTAAAACCGGAAGAGAAGACAAATGTTTTAATGACTTTGATCAATCATCAGTCTTTTTCAAAAAATGGTGAGTATCGCGATGCTTATTTTGGCGATTTTCCTAAATATCTAAAGAAGAAAAATATTCCTTTCATAATTCTAGGAGAGGTTTTGTTTCCACCATACACCAGCGTGCTTAAAAAAGCAGTTCATAATAAGGAAGGATACTTAATTGTATCCAAGGAGTATTTCTTATCGATAAAGGATTTAACATTATCCTTGTTTAAATCTATCGCAAGATTTATTAAACCGATAAAAATAAATGGTCCGGCTAAAATTAATGAAGTGGATTTGAGTTATTTTGTTGCAAAAGCAATTAAAGAGGATTATGTTTCCACGAAATTTTTTACTAATACCAGCTTTTATTACTGCATGAAACGCATTTCTCGATTATTGAATATAGACAGGTTTTACTATCCATTTGAAAATCGTGCATTTGAGAAAATGTCTATACAAGCAATAAGAGAATTTTCTCCTGGAACAAAAATAATTGGTTACCAGCACGCATCAATTTCTCAAAGACATACTAATTTCTTTCTAAGGAGCGATGAATACAAAATAACTCCCATACCTGATTTGATTATAACAATGGGAGAAATCAGCAGGGATATCATGAAAAACAAAGGCAATTTTCCTGAAAATCTATTAAGGACCGGATGCGCATTAAGGCAGCGTTCATTTAGCAATGAACGAAAAGATAAAAAGAACAAAATTTCTAACTTATTTGTAGCCCTGGCCACAAATATTGATGAATATGTAAAAGTAATAAGATTCCTCGATGAAGCTTTACGAAATAATAACTCTTATAATATCTGGATTAGGCCACATCCTGTATTTTCCTTAGAGGAGGCCTTAAAGATCTCTGGTCGACCAAGGTTTAAATTCTATAAAGCCAACAAAGAACCATTGGAAGATTGCTATAAATGGGCTGATTTGGTTTTATATGTCCATTCTACCCTGGCGCTTGAAGCCTTAACGTTTGGTGTTCCTGTGATAAATATCGTAACTGCTGATTGTCTTGACCCGGATCCACTATTTGATTTTACTGACTTAAGGTGGTCTGTGGATAATCCCAAAAAGCTCGCTGAGACAATTTCTACCATTGATTCTATTCCGAAAGATGAATTCAAGTTGCGTCAACAAAAGGCGAAGGAATACATGAAAAAATACATATCTCCGGTTAACGAATCAAATTTAAAGGCTTTTATCGATGTATAAAAATAATAAATTTAAAAAGATATTTTTTGATTATCTGCCGACTTTAGCCATGGCTGAGTCAAAACGTGTATTTCCGTCTATTTTTCAGAACTCGTCTTTTAAAAAAGGATCAGCATCTTTAAACATCACCGATAAATGCAATCTTAGATGTGTCATGTGTAAACAATGGAGGCAGGCAGATAAGGATGAGCTTTCTACAGAAAAATGGAAAGACGTAATTTCTCAATTAAAAAAAATTGGAATAAATGAAATAAACTTCACAGGAGGAGAACCTCTTTTAAGAAATGATATTCTAGAATTAACTAAGCTGGCTTCATCGCTTGATATTACTTGCGGGATTACAACAAACGGAAGCCTGTTAAGCGAAAGTAGAATAAACGAACTGATTGATAATGGTGTAAAAATCTTTACTTTATCAATTGATGCCCTTAATGAAGAATATGAAAAAATCAGAGGTGTAGAAAATTCTTTTAAAAATGCTGAAAACGCAGCAAAAATAATTTCAGGATTAAAAAAGGAAGGAAAAATCGACGTAAATATAAGTTTTGTTCTGATGAAAAAGACTTTAAAAAATTTGCTGGAGGTGATAAGCTTTTGCAAAAAACTGGATTTGCCTATTGTGATTTGCCTTCTTGATAAATCTCCTTATCTTTTTGATTTGGAGTCACAAAAAGAGCTTTGGATAAACAAAGAAGATTATGATTCACTTGAAAAAATTCAGAAATTACTACACAAGGAAAAACGATTAAATAATACTACTATTTATAATAGCTTTCGAGATATCGATTTCTTTAAGGATTATTTTATGGATCCCATACAAAAGAGAATACCTTGCGTAGTTTCTCAGACCAGAATATTTATCGATTCAACAGGTGATATTTTTGGAGGCTGTTGGTCAATGGGTAAATTCGGCAATATCAACAAAAACAAATTATCCGAGATCATAACATCTTCACGATATCAAGATACTCATGAAAAAATGTTTTTTAAGAATTGCCCTGGGTGTTCTTGCGGATATTCAATTAACTTACGCTATGCACCCATACTTCAATTAAAGAGTCAGATAAAACGTCTATTCAAGGATAATTATAAAAAGAGAGGTAAGGATGAATGAAAACACGGAAGTATCTATTATAATTCCTGCTTATAACGAAGAAAAAAACTTAAAAGAATTGACTGCTAAATTAATTAGTTCTCTAAATTATTTAGGAAGAAATTTTGAAGTTATTTTTGTCGATGATGGAAGCACTGATAAGAGTTTTGATATCATAAAAGAACTTAACCAGAAAGATAAAAGGATAAAATCCATAAAACTTTCACGTAATTTTGGACAACAAATTGCAATACTTGCCGGTATTGACTCGGCAAAAGGAAATATCATTATAACGATGGATGCTGATCTACAACATCCGCCCGAGTTGATACCGAAGATGCTTGAGCTTCAAGAAGACGGATATGATGTTGTCTATACCATAAGACGAAAAACAGGAGGAGCGGGTTTTGGCAAGCGAATATTTTCAAAAGCATTTTATTGGCTTTTCAATAAGTCAACAAAATTGAAATTAGATAGAGGTTCAGCAGACTTTAGGCTAATGAATCGAAAGACTGCTGACGCCTTTAGACAGATGAGAGAAGTGCATAGATTTAATCGGGGATTATTCTCCTGGATGGGATTTAAACATACGGGCATACATTACAACGCACCTTCAAGAGTTAAAGGCAAAGCAAAATACTATTTTAAAAACAATGTACGAATGGCGCTAGATGGAATATTGTCATTTTCGTCTTTTCCTTTAAGGTTTGCTTGTTATCTTGGATTGATAATTTCTCTTTTGAGTGCAATTTACGCTTTTTGGCTAGTAATAATTAAATTAACTGGTGCTAAAATCACACCAGGCTGGACTCAATTAATCGTAACTGTTATTTTCTTTGGAGGAATTCAACTATTTTTTATTGGGATAATAGGAGAGTATGTAAGTCGGGTGTTTGAAGAGACCAAAAAAAGACCTTTATACCTTGTAGATGAAAGTGTTGGAATTGAATAAAATGCAATCTAAAAGCAATAATTCAATTATAAAGTTTATTTCGCGACCCTATTTAGTTATATTAGGAATTATCGCGATTATTATTTTGGTGGGACCAATGCTTTTCTATAATATTAATGCTGACCCAAGATTAATACCTTACTTTGACCATGATGAAGGCTATGGCAGAGATTTAGCCTGGTATTATTATAGCGGAGAAAAACTTGAATCATTCCAATATAGCTTAGATTACGGAGTAGAATATCGGTTAATAGTAGATTTAATCGCAAAGCCTCTGAGCTTATTTTTTGTGATTACTCCTAATAAACTGCTTTTGATAATACGCTTATTTCATTTTATATGCGGGATTTTTTCTTTATATTTTCTCTGGAGGTTGACAAGCAAACATTTTACTTCTTTTTGGATTCCAACTGTTTCTTGTTTAGGTTTGATTTTTTCTCCACAATTCTTATGGTGGTTAGACAATGTAAAGCCAGAACCGTTATTAATTTTATTAATTTTTATCGGTTTAGATTATTCAATGAGAATATTAAATAATCCTTCTTGGAAAAATTTATTTTTAGCTGTATTTTGCGCAGCTTTTGCATTTATGGTAAAACTCATAGGTTTGTTTTTGTTGCCATCTATTTTTCTAAGCCTTTATCTATCACATCTGCCAAAAAAAATAACAAATTTAAAAAATCAATTTATTTCGTTATTAAAGCATTTAGGAGTAGCCTTAATTATTCTGTTCATAAGCCTTTTAATATTTCTGGTAATTGCTATTCCGTATGGCAGCAAACTCTATCTTTCTATGAAAAATGCTGGTTTCGATTTAGATAAATTTGCGAGCAATTTTACACCTTCATTTAGTTTAAAATTATCTGTTTATTCAATAATTGCCCTGCTATTATTTGGGTGCTTATTCTCAATTAAATTTTGGTACAAAAAAAATAAAGATTCCATTAATTATAAAAAATTAGGCGTGATTCCTCTATTTATTATTTCTGCATTCATCATAGGTTATAGATGGTTTTTAAATATATTCGATTGGATTATTACTTATTGCCGTTGGCTTCACCAGCAGAGCGAGGCACCATTAAATTTATTTCATATTCATAAAGATGGTTTGTTTCAATTTTTAAATTACCTTTTTATTAGTCTCAAAGGTTGGTTTGTGACATTTTCTCAAAAAGATGCCCTGGGGATATTCGGTATCGTTCTACTGATTATATACGCATTCGTAGAAATAATAAGCAAATCTTGGAAAGACCAGGAGGAAAGACCACGGTTTTTAAAAAGGATGATAATCGTTGCTTTCTGTTCATTCTTTATAATTTTCTTAATATTTTTTCAATCAAGGTTTGCTGCCCACCATCTTATAATAATAAATATTTTATTTTTTATATTAGGCCTAGAAGGCGTGCGTTTATTGCACTTAAAAACATTACATAATAAATCTTTATCCGTAGCCGTATTATTTTTTTCTATAATTATTATTTCTGTGTATTTATTTCAGCATGCTTCTGTAGCATTTCACTGGCGATTAATGAAATTCAAGCAAAAAGAAGACATAGTTTTTACTATAAGTGACTGGTGGAAAACTACATATGCTTATGATATACAAATTGTCTCAGATTCTCCGTGGAGTGTTTTTATTCCTTCAGAATTTGAAAATGTTATTTTTGTTAAGCCAAGACTATTTCTTGATGAAAGCTTTCGAGTAAATTCAGATCGATTAAAAGAGATTATAGCAAAAGAGAGGCCTAAATTAATTTTTTTCAATGAAGGAACAAGGGGAGGAGAGTCTCCGCCAGCGCTTAAAAAATTCTTAAAAGATATTCACCTAAAAGTTGTAAAAAAATTTAGAGGCAACCATTACCGAAGCTATCTTTTTACCGGAGATCTATTTGTTGTTTATGAGGTGGTGCAATGATCAAAGCAAAAAAAAATACTAAAAACAGTATTTGCAAAGTCTGCAATTCGAGCAAAGCATATCATTATTGCAAAAAAACGGATATAATATTTTTCGATGCATTGATTGCAGAAGCGCTTTTCTAGATATTAATGAAAATTTTTTCAATTTTGAAAGTTTCTACCAGTCTTATTATAAAATAGATGAAAAACAAGAAGGATACGATAATTATTTCGCATTAGAAAATGCTCTTAAATTAACTTTTCAACAGAGGCTTAATTCTATTAAGAAATATTTTGATAATGACCCTAAAGAAAAAAAACTTCTTGATATTGGTTGTGGTCCAGGATTCTTCTTAGAAGAATCTTCAAAGTTCTTTAAATCTTTCGGTATTGAAATATCTAAGACTGCTGCTAATTATATAAAAAACAAACTGAATCTCAATGTTATAAATAAGGCGTTTTCTGCGGATCTATTTAAAACAGAAGAATTCGATGTTATTACTTGTTGGGATACTTTAGAACATTTGCAAAATCCAGAGAAAGCATTGTCGGATATAAATAAAATTTTAAATAAAAAAGGGCTTTTAATATTTACAACGGGTGATTTTGCGAGTATCCCTGCCTTGATTACTGGAAAAAAATGGCATTTATTTAATGTGCCTGAGCATTTATTCTTTTTTAGTAAAAATGGTATTATTCATTTATTGAAAAAAACGGGATTCAAACCTATTCATATTAGCTATCCATTTGCATATTACTCTTTAGAATATATAGCAGAACGTATAAGAAAAACTTTTGGAGTAAGAATAAAACTACTTCCCTTTTTTAAAAAAATTATTATTCCTTTTAATTTGTTCGATATCATGTGTGTGATTTGTAAAAAAAATGATGAATTTATTAAGCAGTAATAATAAAACAAAAATACAGTTATTTATCGAATTTTTGTCTATTTTTTTGATTGGATCATCATGTTTTATGTATTCTCTTTGGATCCCGCCTTATACTGGTCCTAATTTTTCCGAAATCCATATAGATTTTCCCTTTTTTGATTTTCCAGTATTCATTGGTGAAATCGTATTATTTGTTTTATTATTGTTCCTTCTAATTAAATTACAGTTATTTAAAAACAAGATAAAACTTTTTCATATTTTTATAGCTTTCTTTACAATTTTTATCCTTTTCAAAGCCTTATCCGGATATTTGAATTGGGGCGCCTTGGCCTTAAGAAATGCGGCAATGTTTTATTATTTTTTATTTGCGGTTGTATCATTTAACTTTTTTAATAAAAACTTTTTCAAAAATAGATTTATAGTGATAGCTACACTTTTACTTTTAATAATTCCTTTTATTTTAGGAAAAGTCGGGAATTTTTCTGGATTTACGTATTGTTGTTTAATTATTGCTTTATCGCTTAATACTAAAAATAAATTTTTAAAAATAATCAGTATGTCATTGGGTTTTTATTTTATTACATCTTTTTTAAAAGGGGGCTCAAAAGGATTTTTTATCTCGTGTTGGCTTGGCCTTATTTTTATGTTAGGTGCTTTTATTTATCTATATATTAAGAGTAATAAAATTAAAAAAAACCGAATAATTTCGGTTTTATCCCTTTTTGGTTTTGTTTTAGTTTTTTTATTTTTTAATATCAATCCACATGATTTAAAGCGATTTAAAATATGGTCAAATATTTCTTATATTATGGATGAATATAGTCGGCACATTGAATATATAAAGCCCTATGCTTCTTTCGATGATATTCCTTACAGAGGGAAAAAATACGATTTTTTATTACCGCGATACGTAAAACCAAGGTTATATGAGGACGAAAATTTTGTTAAGGAATCAATGGGGCCTATCAAAAAAAAGATGAAAGATGAAAAAAAGCCTACTCGCCCTCAAGCACTTTTGCAGGAAATTGATGAAGCAAAAAAAGATATTAAGTCATATCTTGATTCCCCACAAACAGAAGAAGATAGAACAAAATTAAAAAACATTTTTGAATTTTTGAATAATAATATTGAACCTATTAAACAAGAAGCATTAAAGATTACAAGTAGCTCTTCGAGTCCTAAAAAAAATATAAAAGACATTAAAGAAGCGCTAGGAAAGATGAAATCAAGCAGCGAAAAAATTGCTTCTATCGAAAATACGGATACTATTGATGAAGTAGAAAAAATCTATAAAGATTTAGAAACTATGTTTCCCGAGCAGCCAGCTCCTATAAAAGAATTTCGGTCCCCGCAAAGTGATGTTAATACTATTTTGTGGCGTTTATTCTTATGGGGGGATATTTTAGATGAAATGATGAAGAAAAAAACAATCCTAGGTATTGATTTTGGCAAGCCTTTACGTTCACCCACAATGGAAAAGTTAAGATATCTAACCGGTACAGGATGGTGCATTGGCGACTGGCTTGGCTGGCTCGAGCCGCATAATTCATATATCCATATTTTGTATAGGGCCGGTATCGTCGGTTTAATTTTCATAGTATCCATATGGTATTTTTTCATTAAGATGTTTATTGGATTTTTAAAAAATAATTCATACAAAGGTATTGTTTTATCAGCCGCAATTTTTTCTTATCTTATTCATGTGAATTTTGTCGTTTTTTTAGAATTACCGAGGTTGTCAATTCCATTTTGGTGCCTAGCAGGCTTTACTTATGCATATGGTGTGCACATCAAAAAGAAGGTTAATTAAAATGCGATATTTCAAAAATGTCATGTTTTGTAGAAAAACAAAATTTGCGATTATTCCTTTATTAAAATCATTTCCGTTATCGTTTTTTAAAGCTAGGTTCAAGAAAACCTTAATAGGTATTTTATATCACTCAATTTCGGACGAATCAATTCCTCACATAAGAAATCTTTATGCATATAGAAGTATCAAAAAGTTTGAGGAAGATATGGTATTCATGAAGGACAATTTCAATCTTATGTCGTATGATGACATTGTTTCTTGTTTTTTAAAAGGGGGCGCTTTACCTTCAAATCCTGCGTTTGTAAGCTTTGACGATGGATTGAAGGAATCATTTACGAATGCTTTGCCCATTCTTAAAAAATATGATATTCCTTGCATTTTTTTCATTACTACTAACCTAATTGACAATAAGGAGATGCTTTATACACATAAAATATCTTTATGTATTGAAAATATAAAAAACTGCTCCGAAGATTTGCTAAATAAGATATTTAGCATTATTAAAGTTAAATTTAAGCGAGCTAAAAAAAATAGAAACTCGATAACGCGCCTCATAAGATTATTAAATTTAAAAGATATTGATACTATTAATACTGTTGCCAAAATTCTCGGTATAAATTTTTCTCAATATCTCGAAACATTAACTCCTTACTTAACAACAGAACAGATCAATACTTTAATCTCAGAAGGAAATACTATTGGCTCTCATGGCAAGCAACACATTAGCCTTGGCGATATCGATCGAGATTCGGCAATACGGGAAATTACCGAATCATGTAGTTTTTTGAAATCGAGGTTCAATATTAATAAAATGGGTTTTTCTTTCCCATTTTCAGGAAATAACTTAGATACTAAACGGCTATTAAAAAATTTTGAAGATGCTCGATCAATAGAACTTTTTTTTGATTCAAACGGCGTTGGTATAAAAAATGATTTAATTGTAAATAGAATAGGGATCGACTTCGTTACGTTTAGGGATGCGAATAATATCGATCTAGGCGAAATTATAAAATGGGAATTATTAAAAAATACTTTAAGGTTTAGTAAAAAATGAAGCTGCTATTTATATATCCAGATGTGTTAAATTATGCGTTATTTAAAGGATCTTTTTATAGCGGCATTGCTTCCATTTCTGCAGTGCTAAATGAACATATTCCTGGAATAAATATAAATTTATTGCATATAACAAAACTTGTTAAACAAAATTATTTTCTTGATAAAATTGAACAATATAAACCTGACTTAATAGCTTTCAGCTCTACAGCAAATATGTATCCTTATGTCAAGCAGTGGTCTAATTGGATAAAATCCTTCAAAAATATCGGAATAATATGCGGAGGGGTGCATCCGACATTATGTCCCGATGAAGTTATAGGCAATGAGAATATAGATTTTATCTGCAGAGGGGATGGAGAACTAAGCATGGTTGACTTCTGCAGAAAATTTATAAACGGTAATGATGTTGCCGCCACTGAAGGTATCTGGACTAAAAAAAAGACGGTAGCATCTTGAAAAATCGTATTAGTAAAATTGTTGAGAATTTAGATGACCTCCCATATCCTGATAGAGATATCTTTGATTTTCGCAATCTACACTCAGAAAGCGAAGGAAGAGTCACCGTTATGGTATCACGGGGTTGCCCATACGCTTGTTCTTATTGTTGTAACAGTGCCCTTCACCATTTATACAAAAATGAATTACATTCCGATAAGTATGTGAGATTTCGCTCGCCACAAAAAGCAGTTAATGAATTAGAACATCTCAAAAATAAATATGAATTCCTTAAAAACTTCGCTTTCGATGATGACATATTACCTTTAAACAAAAATTGGTTCAGAGAATTCATTAAATTATATAAGGAAAAGGTAAATGTACCTTACGATTGTAATATTCGACCTAATTTAATCGATGAGGAAATAGTTGATTTGCTTCAGGATTCTGGATGTTATCAAGTGAGAATCGGAATTGAAACCGCTAACGAAGACATGCGAAAAATGCTGTTAAAACGAAATATTGATAATGAACAGCTTAAGAAATCCTTTAACCTACTGAAAAAATCAAAAATTGAAATATACACTTATAACATGGTGGGTTTACCCGGGGAAACACCAAAAATGATGTATGATACCCTGGAGCTTAATTATAACCTTAAACACAAGAAAAAAAGCATCGCTATGAGAAACCAGGTAACAATCTTTCACCCCTACAAGAACACTGAGATTTTTGATTTTTGTTCGAAAAACGGCCTTATCCACAATAACTGTGATAACGTTACGGATTATTCACAAGAAACTTGTTTAAAATTCGATCGTATACAAAAAAACAATATTTTATTTTTTCAGAAATATTTCAATGTATTATCTTGTTCCTATTCATTTTTTGATATGTTACCGGAGAAAATTGCTTTGGAATTTAAAAAAGCACTGAAGTTCTTAATATTATCTAAATTTTTTGGTTTTATTTTCATGCCTTTTTTAAACTCATCCATGGATTACTTAAAGTCAAACCAACAAGCAAGTAAACTTTTTAGAAGGCTTTACCGAAATTTGATAGCAAGGAAAGAAAAATGAGAAATTGGGCTATTGATCTATTGCGTTGTCCTCAAACCGGTTTGATCTTAAAATTGAAAAATCATCGCTATGAGGGAGAGCATATTATGGAAGGTGTTTTGGTTTCTGAAAATAATATTGAATATCCTATAGTAAACGGGGTCCCAAGGCTTATTTTGGATTTTCAGAATAGAAAAGAGACAAAAACAGCCAAGGCCTTTGGGGAAGAGTGGGCTATTTTTAATAAATCCACTGGCTATTTAGGATCTAAAGAATTATTTTTTGATTTTATGAGAGGGCTAAACGCTGGTGATTTTAAAAATAAATTAGTTTTAGATGCTGGTTGCGGAAATGGTCGCTGGACAAAAGTAATAAGCGAATTTAACTGCAAATATATTGTAGCTATGGATTTTTCTGATTCAGTTGATTTCTGCTTTAGAAACACTAGGGATTGCGATAACGTTGTAGTTGTGCAAGGATCGATTTACAATCCGCCCCTACCGACAGGAAAGTTTGACCTTGCATTATCTATCGGCGTGGTCGATCACCTTCTAGATCCTCAAAAAGGACTGGAGGTTTTAAAATCTTTACTTCATAAAGATGGAGAGTTGGCTTTTTGGGTATATGCTTTAGAAGGTAATGAACTATATCTAAAACTTGCAAAGCCCTTACGCGTCATTTCAACAAAATTGCCTAGAAAAATGCTACTAGCAATATCATTAATCCTTTCATTGCCCGTATGGTTTCATTCACATACCTTAAACAAGAAGTTCGGCTTCAATAAAAACGGGAATGTCTGTTTACCTATGGCTGACTATTTTTCGTTTTTAGAAAATTTTAAATATATAGATATTGTTAATATTGCATATGACCAGTTAACCCCTGCCTTGGCGCATTATATTCCAAAAGATACATTAATAGATTGGTTAAATGAAGCAGGGTTAGAAGTAAAAAATTTTGTTTTCCGTAATCGTAACTCTTTTAGCGTATTAACCAAACCGTTAGATAAAAATGAGTAATCATAAAATTACTTTCATAATTCCCACTAAAGATAGGCCCGAAAAGCTGCGTAATCTTTTGATTAGTCTGGAAAAACAAAATTCAAAAGAGTTATTAGAAACAATTATTGTTGATTCTGGCCAGCAAAGCGACAAGCAAATTGCTTCAGAATTCCCTGGATTAAAAATCCGTTATATAAAAGTTTCCAAACCTTCTTTAACGGCACAGCGCAACATTGGCATTAACTCAATTAACAAAGATTCTACTTTGGTCGGTTTTTTCGATGATGATATTGAACTTGAAAAAGGATCATTAAAGCACATGCTGGATTTCTGGGATAATGCTTCTTTGGCAGTAGGTGGAGCAGGCTTTAACCTTAACGATAAGAAATCACAGCTTCTTCTGATAAAACAGATATTTAATACCGGACATAAAAAACTTGGTATTATGCTACCTTCAGGATTCGGTTCAAAAATTTGTCCGGTAGAAAAAAATGTTTCCACCGAATGGGTTTATGGAGGCGCGACTATATGGAGAAGAAAAATAATCGAGGAATTTAAATTTGACGAGTGGTTTGAAGGATACGGCTTAGCCGAAGATTTAGACTTTAGTTACCGCGTTGGAAAAGAATATAAATTGGTCGCGGTAGCTGATTCCAAAGTAAAACATTTGCAAAGTGAATTATCAGAAATAAACAATTTTAAATTTGGAAAAATGGAGGTTTTGGGTCATTATTATATTATAAAAAAGTTTTCCGAATTATCCAGTGTCTGTTTTTTTTGGGCATGCTTCGGGATATTCTTAGAAAATTTATCTATGACAATTTTAAAGCAAAGACGGGAATTCCTTCAAAGAGCCATGGGCAATTTATCCGGAGTTCTACAAGCATTAACATACAAAATCCCAAATAAAAAACGCATCTTAGTAATAGGCTATAAATCTCCTCCTTACGGGGGAATGGAAACAATAACTGATTTAATCGTCACCTCTGATTATCTGAATGAAAAATTAGACTTAACCAGCTTGATGCTATATACAAGGCAAGCAAGCGAAAATAGGGGAAGTTTTTCAATCCATAACATTGTCATGGCGTTAGTTAATTTCCTTAGGTTTCTTTATCTCCTTATTAAATATAACCCGGAATTAGTTTATACTCATCTGGCGCAAAATAAAGCTGGTTTCTTAAGAGACTCAGTATTCATTATTTGTTCAAAGCTTTTTAATAAAAGAAATTGCGTTCACTTTCATGGTTCAGCATTTAAATACTTTTATGAAACTCAATCTACAATTATGAAAGCGTACATAAAATTTACATTTAGAAAAATTGATACCCTAATAGTTTTAGGGGAGACTTTAAGAAAGCAGTTTTATGAGTTAATTGACGAAAGTAAAATTATCCATATTTATAATGCAATAAAGATCGATAACTATACAGCCAAAACTAAAGATACGAATTTATCAAATGCTTTAAGAATAGTATTCTTAGGATATATTTCAAAAGCGAAAGGAGCGCTCGATGTTGTGAAGGCAGCATCTTTAATTTTATCTAAGAATAATAAGATTCCTGTCTACTTCGACTTGTATGGGCCAACTATAGATATCGAAAAGAATATATCTTTTATAAATGATCCTGATGGAGCGTCGCAGAAAATCAGTGAGCTTATCTTGCAGAATAATTTGTCAGAATTTATAAGGGTTCATTCTGTGATAGACAATTATCAAGTTAGGGAGATCTTGGCGAACGCAGACATCTTTATCCATCCGTCTTATTCTGAGGGATGCTCTTTGGTAGTCTTAGAAGCAATGGCTTCGAGTCTGCCGATAGTCATGACTAATGTCGGGTCATTACCGGAGGTTTTAAATGAAAAAACAAATTGTTTTTTCATTAATCCTGGCGATTATCAGAGTTTAGCAGAAAAAATATTAATATTATCTAATGAACACTCTTTAAGGATTGAAATGGGCGCCAATAATAGAAAACTTGTAGAAACTTTTTTTAATAGCAGCCGTTTTGAACAAGATCTGATAAATATCTGGAATAATATCTGAAAAAGAAAAGACTATGGAAAAATTAAGCAGCGGATATATTAAAGAGACCGCAAAAGGCGGGATAATAGTTTCTATAGGCTTATTTTTTAGTAAGATAATAAAATTTTTGTTCCATGTATTACTTACGCGTTTTCTTGGAGCATCTTCTTACGGCATTTATAGTCTAGGATACAGTATAATAGGGATAATGCATAATTTCTCTCTATTTGGATTACATAATGGAATAGTAAAGTTTGGTTCGATATATAAAAGCAGAAAAGACTTTTCGAGGTTAAGAAGCGTTGTGATAATTGCACTTATAATAAGTTTAGCGATATCTGCTGTTTGGTTTCTATTTATTTATTTTGGTGGAGGATTTTTAGCGAACAAGGTATTTAACAAGCCTGATTTAGCCTACGTTCTTAAGATCTTTGCTTATTCTTTACCTTGCTTAGTAATTATTACTATTGCAGCCTCCTATGCGAGGTCATTTAGAAAAATGCTTTACTTTACGGGATTATTTGATGTTTTTCATCCTTTTTTAATATTTATTCTAGTTGCTATCTTGCTTTTACTAGGTCTTCATCTAAAAGGAGCGGTTAATGGTTTTCTTGTTGCATCGGTAATCTCTGCTTTAGTAGGTATATTTATTATTCTAAAGCTTCTGCCTGCTTCTTCTAAAAAAGATATAGGTTTCTCTGCTCCAGAAATAAGGAAATTAATGAGTTTTTCTTTTATTACTCTTTTTGTAGATTTGGCAATATTTTTGTTATTCCGTTCTGATAGTATCGTTTTAGGTTATTTTAGATCAGCTAGCGATGTAGGTGTATATAGTGCAGCTGCCAATCTTGCAATCCAAACTATTATTTTTGTAAATGCTTTTACTGTTATCTTCGCGCCTTTAATATTGGATATTCATCATCAAGGAAAACATGAAGAAGTAAAAAATATTTTCCAAATTATTACACGGTGGTGTCTGACACTTTCTGCGCCATTACTGCTTTTTGTGATATTCTTCTCTTCACAACTGATGAATATCTTCGGAGAGGAATTTAGAAGAGGTGGTACTGTTTTAATAATTTTATGCGTCGCCCAGCTATTCTGCATAATTGGAACGGGCGCTACTCAAATACTGTTAATGCTCGGTCATCATAAATTAGAATCAATTAATAGTGTTGAATTAATAATATTAAATATATCCTTAAATATAATTCTTATAAGTAAATTCGGAATAATGGGAGCAGCAATAGCTACAACCTTGGCATTTCTTGCAATTAATTCTCTTCGCTTAGTACAGATATATTTTATTTTTGGTTTTTCACCTTTTACTCGTGAATATACAAAGTTTCTGTCAGCAAGCATAGGAACAGTAATTTTATATACAATAATAAGAAATATTTTTCCTTCTTATAATTATTCTTGGATTATTGGTATACCGATTATTTTCGGAATCTACATTTTGATTTTAATAAAATTAGGGTTTGATAAAAATGATTCTCTGGTTTTAAGTGCGATAAAACAAAAAATCATGGGAGTTAAATTAAATAAGACCGATGGATTCATTTAACTTAAAACGCGTTATATGGTTTAGATTGTTTCATCTCTTGCCTTTTTTAGATAGAGAAAAGACACTAGGTTTGCAGAAATTCATTAAGTTCTTTTTTGGTTTAAGCGATAAAAAAGCTATAAAATTGGAGTTTTGTTCATTGTGTAATGTCCGTTGCGCATGGTGTTGGATGTATTATAATTCAGTCAATAAACCTATGGGGGTTATGAAATATGATAACTTCAAGAAATTTATGGATCTGAATAGAGCCTACCTTTTTAAAAACAAAATTAGAATAGTTCCATTTTTAAATGGTGAAACATTGTTACATCCACAAATATTCGATATTTTTGATGACATCTCTAAAAGTAAAATTACAATGGGAGGGCTACATACCAACTTAAGTATGGATATTGACATCGAAAGACTTATGAGTTTTCCTATAGCCAGATTTGTAGTAAATATCGGTGGCATCACGAAAGATGTTCATGAAAAAGTTATAGCTGGAGGCAACTTTGAACTTGTTTTAAGTAATATCAAAAAGATGATTTCGATAAACAAAAATATAGTTTTTATTAAGATAAACCCAACAAAAGATAATTTTATGCAATTGAAAGACCTTGGATGTTTTATGAAAAATTTAGGTGGTTATCCTGAGAATACCATACTTTCAACTACTGGGTTTCCTTTGCCTAGCCTTGCTAGCGAAAAGGAAAAGAAGGAATTCTTAAGGAGAGTTGTTTCTTTCGAAATCTCAAATTTACTGCGTTTTTCTTATTATTCAGGCAAAGATGGAAAAATCGAAATTAAACCCAAGAAAAAAAAGAATAAATGTGACTTTCTAATTGATTCAATTACTTACGATGGTAGATTTACAATTTGCTGCCATGATCAACTTAAGAAAATAAATATTGGAAATGCTTTTAAAACTTCAATTGAAAACATAAAGAAATCGAACAATTATAAAAATATTTATAAAAAAGCAAGGTCAAAATCACTTGATTTTTGTAAGGATTGTAACTAAATAATTATAAAATGAGAGCTATAATTAAAAAAATATTTCGCAAAATTCTATCTTTTCGTCCTTTTATACCATTCCGACCATGGTGGTCGGCAGAAACACTTAAAATGATTAGTAGTATAGTTAACAACAAAACCATCATTTGGGAGTGGGGAACAGGAAGCTCTACACTATGGCTCGCAAGAAAAGCAAATTCTGTATATACTGTTGATTCTTCAATAAAATGGAAGAAGAAAATAAAAAAATGGTCTAGTTTGTACAATTTAAAAAATATCCATTTTCTTTTGTTTGATTTGGACAATCCTCTTTATTGCGATGCCATACTATCTTCTGAATATCAACCTGATTTAATAATTATCGATGGGAAAAAACGAGTTGAGTGTTTTAATAGGGCTATCTCAAAGCTTAAGCCAAGCGGTTTTATTATGGTTGATGATATAGAAAGATGCTGCTATAAGCCGATATTGCAAACAGCAAACATTTCAATAGTCCAAGAAACAAAGCCGGACATTTCAGGGAAAAAAGCAGCTTTATTTGGAAAGCAAAAGCTTAACCAGAAAAGATTATTATGAAAATTACTTTAATATATCCCTGTTCCGATATTCATGCTTGCGGCATAAGATCATTATCTTCATGTCTTAAAAAAGAAAATTTTGAAGTGCAACTTATATTTTTACCTATTCACTTCAATAATGAGTACAAGAAAGAGACATTAAATAAGGTTGTCGATATATCAAAGAATTCTTGCTTAATCGGAATTTCGGTTATGACGAATTATTTTTACAGCTCCATACAAATAACTCAGTGGCTCAAAAAGAATCTGAATGTTCCAGTATTGTGGGGAGGAGTTCATCCAACTATACGACCCGAAGAAAGCCTTAACTACTCTGATATGGTTTGCATCGGTGAGGGAGAAAATTCTTTAATAGAACTAACGGACAGGATCAAAGAAGGAAAAGATTTTCATAATGTTTTTGGTATATGGCTAAATAATAGAGAGGGCGTTATCAAAAATCCAATTCGTCCTTTAATTCAAGATTTAGATTCACTTCCATTTCCTGATTATGATTTTAAAACGCACTACCTTATTTCAGACAATCAGTCTACCACAATGGATGAATATCTGATAAAGAGGCACACTAGCGGAGTTTATCTGACTATGCCTAGTAGGGGTTGTCCATTTTTATGCTCCTACTGTTGGAACAATGCTTTTAACAAGATGTATCCAAATCAAAAGCTTGTCAGGAAACGAAGCATAGATAATATCATTAATGAACTTGTGCAGGTTAGAAATAAAATACCTACCTTCAAAAAAATTATGTTTAATGATGACGCATTTTTAAGCAGAGACATAGCTGAAATGAAAGAATTTTGTGAAAAATATAAACAAAATATTGGATTACCATTAATTATTGTTGGAGCACCGCCGCCTTCGATTTCACGGGAAAAGCTAACGTTACTCGTTAATGCAGGAGCTATTGTGTTAGAAATGGGCATACAGACTGCAAGTGAACGTACAAAAAAATTGTACAGGCGCCATCATTCGAATCAACAAGTCGAAAGTGCAGCTAAAATAATGAATGAATTCAAAAATAGATTAGAAATAATTCAATATGATATTATACTTGATAATCCATTTGAATCCGATGAAGACTTAATTGAAACTTTGAAGTTTTTAGCAAAGCTTCCGCCTCCTTTTACTTTAGCGATTTTTTCTTTGACTTTTTATCCTGGAACAGAACTGTATGATGTAGCAAAAAGTAAAGGCATGATTCCCGATGAGCATAAGATGATTTATCGTAAAGAATTTCATACCTGCAAAAAAACTTACTTGAACAGACTTTTCTTTCTGCTAAAAGAATATACTGCAGGCGGAGGAAAGATATCGCCCAAAATGATGAATGTATTAACTCATAAGAAAATAATAAAATTAAAAATAAATTGGTTAATTTATTTTATTCTAAAAATTGGAGCGGTCCCTTACAGATTGAGATATTTTAAATTTGGGTATCTATTTAAAGAAGCAATAAAAGATGTGCTAAAGGGTGATTTACTTAGAATAAAAACACATATCAAAAGGCACTTTAAACTATTGAAATGATCCTGTTATTACAAAGACATATAGCTAATTATCGTAAAGGAATTTATGAGAATCTAAATAACTTATTAGGAATTATTCCTGTTATAGGTAAGCACGGTCCTAAAAATAACTATATCAAGAATATTAGACCAAATTGCGAGTTCTTTGAAATAAACGATTTTTATCCAATTAAAAAAAATGAAACTTTTGCATTTCTCGATGTTATTACTCCAATCATTAAATTCAGACCAAGAATCATCATAACAGAATCCTCTTCAGGAATTATCTCGAATTATTTGCTTTTTATTTTAAAGCATTTTTATAAATTCAAAATAATTCTTTGGGGTCATGGTTATGATATGAAGGCGGGATTTAGGCCAAAAAGTTCAATAAAAGATCGGCTAAGAAAATTATGTTGTGAATTAAGCGACGCTATTATCGTCTACAATGAAACGGCAAGACTCAAGCTATCTCAGTATGTTAATCCAAAAAAAATATTTGTAGCGTGCAGTACATTAGATACAAATAATCTCACTCAATTAAAAACAAAATTTGAGAAATTGGGCAAAGACGAAATTAAAAAAGAACTAAATTTATGTACAAAATATAACCTAGTTTATGTTGGAAGGTTTTTAAAAGAAAAACATCCAGATATACTTATAGATGTGTTAAGAAAATTCCTTAATAGAAATTTGTCTATTACGCTACATTACATTGGTGATGGAGAAATGGATAATATTTTACGTTTAAAGGCACAAAACTTTAAAAAGGAACATAGTGAAGGAGCAATAAAAATTAAATTTTGGGGAACCATATCAAATGAAGAGCTCTTAGGCAAGCTTTTATTCGTCTCAGACATTATGATCATTCCTCAGGATTTAGGCCTTTCGGCAGTTAGTGCTTTTTGTTTTGGTTTACCGATTATAACCCAAAAGAATGCTTTTCAAGGACCAGAGGCAGAGTATCTAATTAATAATTACAATGGCTTTTTATCTGAACATAATAATAACGGCAATATGGCAGACAAAATATTAAATTACTTAAACAGCAGCGAGAAAGAAAAGAAACGAATTAAAGAAAATATTTCTTTTACCGTCAAAAATATATGTTCTTTAGATAATTTCTTAAATGGTTTTAAAGAAGCCATCGGTTATCTAAATAATTAAAATGAAGAAAAATGTATTACGGGGAAAAATAAGGTCGCAATGAAAACTCTTTTTGTCTATACAGACATAAATACAATGGGATTAGGTGCTAAGACATTTCATTTTGGAATCAGCATGATTTCTGCTGTATTGAAACAAAATGGTCACCAAACAGACATCGTCTGTATGTATGACGCTCTTCAATTAAAACGTTTTTTTAAAAAAATTAAAGCTTTCAAGCCAGATATTTTGGCTTTTACCTCTGATACAACTCAATTTGGCTATATCAAAAAAATATTACAAAAAGTGGCGAACTTAGATATCTTTACAATCTTAGGAGGAGCACATGCCTCACTATGTCCAAGTTGCCTTGAAGAAACTACCGGTTTAGATGCTGTTTGTTTAGGAGAAGGCGAATACAGCATGTTAGATCTCGTAAATAACTTTGAAAAAAAACCAAATAAATATGCTGTTGAAAATATTTGGTTCAAAACAAATAATGGAGTTATAAAAAACAGACTAAGGCCTTTTATAGAAAATTTAGATAAATTGCCTTTTGCCGATAGGGATATATTTAATTTCCAGAAAATCATTGATTCTGATTATGGAAGAGTTCCCTTTATGCTTTCAAGAGGGTGTCCTTACGCCTGCACTTATTGCGCCAGTCCTTCAATGGGTAAACTGCAAGAAGGTAAATACGTCCGTTTCATGAGCATAGAAAGAGCGATTAAAGAGTTAAAGTCCATAAAAGATAGGTATAAATTCAAATCAATTTTCTTTGCGGATGATATTTTTACCTTAGACAAAAATTATGTTGATAAATTTTGCGAACAATATAAAAAGGAAGTTGACGTTCCTTTCGAAGCAAACTCTAGAATTGAAACATCTTCTTATGAGATATTTAAGACTTTAAAAGATGCTGGTTGTTTTAAAATACATATAGGAATTGAATCAGGAGATGAAGACTTCAGAAAGAATAAGCTCAATAGAAATATGTCTAATAAACAAATAATCGATGCTTTTTACATGGCTAGAAAAGCAGGGCTGCAAACAAAAAGCTATAACATCGTTGGTTTTCCCTGCGAAACGCCTGAAATACATAAAAAAACAGTAAGAATTAACCAAGAAATAATGCCAGACGGACATGTTTGCTATATATTTCAGCCGTATCCCGGAACTAAGCTTAATGATGTTTGTAAAGAACGAGGATTTATCCAGAATAACGTTAATAAAAAGACTACTATCTCAAGAAGAGAAACAATATTAAATATGCCCGATTTTATTCCTCAAGAAATTATAAAAGCTCATAGAAATTTTTCTTTCGAAATCTATAGAAACACGTCATTTGCTAAGGCTTTGATCTACAAAATTTATTATTCTCAATACGGAGAAATTCTATTAAGAATTCTTTCTCCGATAAAAAATACTTTGAAGAAGCTTATAATGAAATAAAATGAAACAAATCATACAAAATTACAAAAGTGGTAAATTAAATGTTGAGCAAGTGCCCGATCCAGCCCTAAAACCAGGCCATTTGTTATTGCAAACGAGATGTTCGCTCATAAGCACGGGTACAGAACGAAACAAGATTATCACTGCTTCAAAAAATATAATCGCAAAAGCAAAAGCCAGGCCTGACCAAGTAAAGCTAGTAATAAATAATCTTAAACAGGAAGGCCTTATCGCAACGATCAAGAAAGCATTAATAAAACTTGATACGCCTATTTCATTAGGATACAGTTGTTGCGGCGATATTATTAAAATCAATGAAGAAATCAAGAATTTTGAAGTCGGAGACAGAATCGCCTGTATGGGCGAAGGTTTTGCAACGCATGCAGAAATTAACTCCGTCCCTAGCAACCTGTGTGTAAAGATGCCGAATAATGTATCATATAAACAAGCCTGCTTTGTGGGATTAGGTGCTATTGCCATGCAGGGCGTAAGAAACGCATCTGTTAACAAAAATGATAAAATCTGCGTTATAGGATTGGGCCTCATAGGACAATTAACTACCCAAATTCTTAAGGCATTTGGATGCGAGGTCATAGGAGTTGATTTAGACAAAAATAAACTGTCTCTTGCAAAAGAATGGGGAATACATGTTGGAAATCCCGTAAAGGACGATATTGAATCATTAGCGAGGGATTTTACTCAAAATAAAGGCATGGATGCAGTAATCATCACTGCTGCAAGCAAGGATAGCGTGCCAATCGAATTAGCAGGGAAAATTGCTAAAAAATATGGCCACGTTGTGTTGGTTGGCCTTGTGCCTATTCAAATACCAAGAAAAGATTTCTTCGATAAAGAACTAACTTTTATTGTTTCCCGCGGATTTGGCGATGAATCTTCGCTTAAAGGCAAAACCTTAAATAATCGCAAAATCTGGAGTGCCAAGGAAAATGCCGAAGAATTTTTGTCATTAATGTCCCAGGGATTGATTAATGTTGATAAATTGATAAGTCAAGAGTTTAGTCTAAGAGACGCTAAAAAAGCTTACGAGTTACTCTCATCAAAAAGAAATGACACACTGGGAATAATCATTAATTACGCAGAAAAAACAAAACCCGAACAGAAAGTAGAAATACCGAAGAAAGCTGTTATTAAAAAAGATGTGGTTAATGTCGGGTTCATCGGTGCTGGAAGTTTTTCTCTAGGATATCTTTTACCAATATTTGCTAAAAACAAAAATGTGAACTTAAGGGGCGTGTCAACAACAAGCGGGATCAGTTCGAAAAACATCGCAAACAAATTTGGGTTTAGCTACGCTACTTCTGAAAGTAAAGATATCATCCATGATTCAAGTATAGACTGTATCGTAATCACAACCCGGCATAATCTTCACGCCAGTTTTATAATTGAAGGATTACGGAAAAATAAAATCGTTTTCGTAGAAAAACCTTTATGCATCAGCGAAAAAGAACTCCAAAAAATTATAACTGCACAAAAAGAAACTAACGGAAAGATAATGATTGGTTTCAACCGCAGATTTTCACCGTTCGTGATAAAGTTAAATGGTCTTTTTAAAAATAGAATAAGCCCACTTATGATTAATTACCGCATAAATGGCGGCTATCTTGATGACTCTCACTGGTTAAACGACTTAAGTGAAGGTGGTGGAAGAATAATTGGCGAGGTTTGCCATTTTATAGATTTGCTGCAATTCATCACAGAAAGCTCACCTCTAAGAATATTCGCAGAGGCAATAGACAGCGGACAAGGACAAAAATCGCAAAGCCTAATTATCACGATAAAATTTAAAGACGGTTCTCTTGGAACTATTAATTATAATGCAGTCGGAGACACATCATATCCGCGCGAGAGAATAGAAGTTTTCGGACAAGATTCAACTGCCGTAATTGATAATTTCCGTAAAGCAGAATTCGCAAAGAAAAATAAAATTAATACAATGTCGCGACTAGGCAGAGATATGGGGTATAACAATGAAATAAATAAGTTTATAGATTGCGTTTTAAATAAAAAGAAAATGCCCATAAATTTTGAAGACATTGTTTATGCAACATATTCAACTTTTAAAATAGTAGATTCCTTGAAAGAAGGCATCCCTGTAAAGATTGATTTAACAGATCTTGGTCTATGAGCAACAAAACTTATAGAATTTTTGGGCTTGATTACGACAATCTAACATTAGATGAAGCTGTCGGCAGAATAGAAGAATTCATCCGTGAAAAAACTCCCCGCATGGTCTTGACAACAGGAGCAGAATTAGTTGCAAGAGCATACAAAGATACTGAACTTAAAGAAATTTACTCAAAAGCTGATTTATTAACTATTGATAGCTATGTTGTTTATTTTGCTTCTCGATTACTGGGCAAACACTTCAAAGAACCAGTAAGCGCGGCTAAATTAATGTTTAGGTTTCTCGAGCTCACAGAAGATAAAGGCTACAAATTATTTTTTCTTGGGGCAAAAGATGAAATATTGTCAAAGGCAATCGACAATTTGAAAGAAAAGCATCCAAAATTGAACATTGTGGGATATCATCATGGATACTTTGATTTTAGCCAAGATTCTGCTATAATAAATGAAATATCGCAGGCCAGGCCAGATGTGCTTTTTGTGGCCATGAGCAGCCCATTAAAAGAAAGATTCATTAACAAAAACTTAAGAAAATTGGGTGTGCCTGTTTGTTTTGGTGTTGGAGGCACTATTGATGTCGCTGCAGGTCATTGTAAACTTGCGCCAAGCTGGGTAAGCGAAATCGGACTTGAATGGTTTTATAGATTTTTACAAGAACCTACAAGGCTATGGAAAAGGTATCTTACAACAAATTTTATTTTTATCTGGGTAGTTCTAAAGGAATTTTTTAAACATGAAAAGAATTATACTAGTTAACCCACCGCTTACGCTCGAAGAAAGATACGGGACATTGGCTAAAGGAGGAACTTCACTTCCGCCTTTGGGCCTAACAATATTAGCAGCGGTCTTAAGAGAAAATAATATTCCGGTAACTATCTTGGATGCTGCTGTTTTAGGTTTTTCGTTTGATGAAACAGTAAATGAAATTTTAAAGCAAGATCCTTCGTATTTGGGTTTTACTACCGTAACAGTATCTGTTAACAAAGCCGCAAAGATCGCCCAAGAAATTAAAAAAATCAGGCCTGAAATCATAACATTAATCGGCGGGCCGCATCTTACCGCGATGCCTGACGAAACAATGAAAATGTTTCCCCAGTTTGATATCGGAGTAGTGGGAGAAGGCGAAATAACAATTATAAAATTACTTGAGTCTCTAGATAATGGCGGCGATATTGGTAAAATTCCTGGACTTATTTATCGACAGAATGGAAGTTTAATAAATACAGGCAGGGCAGAATTAATTAAAGACCTGGATTCACTTCCCATTGATGCCTGGGATTTATTGCCGAATTTTCCTCAAGGCTACAAATCATCCGTGCACAAGCTAGGCAGGCTTCCTACGACCTCGTTGATTACCTCAAGAGGTTGTCCTTATCAATGCAGATTCTGCGACAATTCAATGTTTGGAAAAAAAGTAAGGGCGTATAGTGCCGGACGGCTTATCGAAATAGTAAAATATCTGCAAAAAAATTACGGGGTTAAAGACATATTTTTCAATGACGATAACTTTGTCATGTTAAAAAACAGGCTAATTGAGTTTTGCAATGCGCTGCACAGAGAAAAACTTGATTTAACCTGGGGCTGTTATGGCAGAATTGATAATGTTACAGATGAAACCATGTTAATGATGATGAAAAAAGCAGGATGCTGGCGTATTTCCTACGGCCTTGAAAGCGGTGAGCAAAAAATTCTAGATTTTTACAGAAAAAATGAGACTCTCCAGCAGATGAAAAAAGTCATAGGATGGACCAGAAAAGCTGGCATACGCTCTAAAGGATTCTTCATGATGGGCAATTTTCTTGAAACAGAAGAGTCATTAAAGAAAACTGTAGAATTCGCTAAGAATCTAGCCTTAGATGATTTTCATGCAACATTTTTGACTCCTTTGCCTGGCTCCGATATTTACGATATCGCCGATCAATACGGGAGCTTCGACAGGGATTGGGATAAGATGAGTATGTGGTTTCCGGTTTTCATCCCAAACGGCCTTAACAGGGAAACTCTGGAAAAATACCGCAGGAAAGCTTTCCTTGAATTCTATTTAAGACCTGGAATAGTTGTCTCATATTTTAAAAATATCAAATCTTTTTCAGATGTAACAAAGATTTCTAAAGGTGTTTGGGCGCTAGTTAAATCTTCAGTCGCTAAGATAAGCTAAATTTTTCTTCAAAAGGAGTAAGTTTTGGCTGATTACAAAAATTATTTTAAAGGTAAAACAATTCTTGTAACTGGTGGAGCAGGAGCAATCGGGTGTAATTTGACCGATGCTTTGGCAAAATTAGATGCCAAGATGGTAATCGCGCTTGACGATCTTTCTTCGGCAAAAAGGTGGAGCGTACCGTCGCTTCCAAACGTACTTTTTGTTGAAGGAAGCATTTTAGATGAAGTAAAATTAAAAAGGGTTTTCTTCGAAAAGCCTGATATTGTTTTTCACCTCGCAGCTTTTTTTGCCAATCAAAATTCACTTGATCATCCTGAGAGCGACCTTGCGGTAAACGGTATGGGCACGTTAAAACTTTTGGAATATTCTGTTCTAACTGAAGTGGATAAATTTATTTATGCCTCTTCGGGATGTTCAATATACGGAAGTAGCTCACCGCTACCTTTAAAAGAAGAATTCATGTCGATGCACTTAAGCACACCGTATCAAATCACAAAAATGTTGGGTGAACTTTATTGTAATTTCTTTTCGCACCATTACAACCTAAATGTCGTAAAAACTAGATTCTTTAATTCTTACGGACCAGGAGAAATCCCCGGCCAATACAGAAATGTAATCCCGAACTTTATTTTTTGGGCATTACAGAAAAAACCGTTACCTATTACAGGCACAGGAAAGGAAACAAGGGACTTTACTTACGTAGACGATATCGTCGATGGCCTACTTAGAGCTGCTGCTAAAAAAGAGGCGATTGGCCAAGATCTAAACCTAGCTTCAGGAAAAGAAACAACAATTATCGAATTAGCCCATTTAGTCAATAAGCTTACTAAAAATACAAAAGGCGTTAAATTCATCGCCAAGAGGAAATGGGACACAAAAAGCAGGCTATGCGCTTCGATTGAAAAAGCAAATAAGATTATGGGGTATAAACCCCGCACAACCTTTGATCAAGGAATTAAAAATGCAATAAAATGGTTTAAAGAAAACTGGCAAAAAATAGAAAAAGACGCTGAATTCCCTCCAGGAATGTCTTCAGCAGTAAGAGGACATGCAGAAAAGAAAAAATGAAATTACTTTTTATTGTTGGAACTCGCCCAGACGCAATCAAGCTTGCGCCAGTCATAAAAAAAGCTAAAGAAAAAAAGAATATCAAAACCTACGTTTGCCTAACAGCACAACACAGGCAGATGCTTGACCAGGTAATCGACTTTTTTGGAATAAAGCCTGATTTTGATTTGAATATTATGACGCCCAATCAAGACCTTTTTAAAGTTACTGCAAGATTATTGGAGCGGCTGGGTAAAGTTATTAAAAAAGTCAAACCGGACTGGGTTATTGTTCAGGGCGACACCACAACAACATTTGCTGGCGCCTTAAGCGCTTTTTACCTAAAAACAAAAATTGCACATGTTGAGGCGGGCCTTCGCACTTTTAACAAATACTCACCCTTTCCAGAAGAAATAAACAGGTCTCTTACAACAAGATTAGCAGACCTTCATTTTGCGCCAACTAAAAAAGCCAAAGAATTCTTGTTAAAAGAAGGAATACCGAGTAAAAAAATAGTTATTACAGGAAATACGGGTGTAGACGCCTTATTTCTCGCACTAAAAGAAACAAATAACATTGAAAGGCGTCTGCCAAAAATAGATTTCTCTAAGAAAATAGTCCTCGTTACTGGCCATAGAAGAGAAAGTTTTGGAAGGCCTTTGAAGGAAATCTGCTTGGCATTAAAGAACATTGCAAAAAGCTTTCCTGAAATTGAAATAATCTATCCTGTCCATTTAAACCCTAATGTCAAAAAGCCTGTTTTTGCCATATTGAAAAATATTAAAAATATTCATTTAATCAAACCTTTGGATTATCCTTCATTTACCTGGATCATGAAACAATCATTTATAATTCTTACTGATTCCGGAGGAATCCAGGAAGAAGCACCGAGTTTTAAAAAACCTGTTCTTGTGATGAGATCTGTCACAGAAAGACCGGAGGGAATAGAAGCAGGAATTGCTAAATTGGTAGGAACGAGCAAAAAAGAAATAATACGCGCTATCAAAATAATCATTCAGAATAAACACGAATATAAAAAAATGCAAGCTAGTAAAAATCCTTACGGTGACGGAAAAGCAAGCGGAAGGATTATTAAGGCTTTAACGAATGCGTAAAACAATAACCAAAATAAACTCACTTTACATATTCATCGATTTGATTTTGATTTTATCCTCGACATTTATACCTTATATTTTACGATATAACCAGCTGACCTTCTTCGAATTTCTGAACCTACCGATTATCTGGCATAGTTTAAATCTTAACGATTTACCGACATATTCTTTAATCTTTATCTTTTGGACAATTTTTATCCTCCTGATGTTAAACAATTATAGATTATTTGGCACTGACAGAGAACTTTCAATACCGAAAGAGGTGTGGCTAGTATTTAAAGCTCTGTTTTTCGCATCACTACCAACAGTCGCAGCAATATTTTTTATGAAGATTTTGGTTTTCTCTCGCCTTATCTTTGGCATATCGGCTGTGTCGATTTTTATAAGTTTGTCATCGTGGAGAATCATTAAAAGAATCGTTATCAAAAGACTGATATTAAGCGGTTATAATAACTTGAATGTTTTGATAGTCGGTGCGGGCAAGATCGGCAAGTCTTTGGCGCAGGAAATAGAAAAACATCCTTATTTAGGATTAAGGGTTGTAGGTTTCTTGGACGATTTCAAAGAAAAAGACCAATCAATTAACGGATATGATATGCTGGGAAATCTTTCGGATTTTGAAAAAGTCATAAAGAAAAAATTCGTCGACGAAGTATTTATATCGATTCCTTCACAAAGGCAGAAAGTCTCTGACCTGACAGCTAAGGCCAGAAGCCTAGGCGTAACGGTGAGAATTGTACCGGATATGTTTGATATAATCACTGGCTCAATCGATATCCACCATATAGGAATTATGCCGCTTTTAGAGTACCATAGCAAAGGAATTCACGGCACAGATTTAATCCTAAAACGTTCTTTTGACGTATTTTTCTCAAGCCTTGGTCTATTGCTGCTTAGCCCGTTATTCTTAATCTTATCCGTATTGATCAAATTAGATTCTCCCGGGCCGGTTTTATACATATCGAAGAGATGTAGTAAAAAAGGTAGACTCTTTAACTTCTATAAGTTTCGCTCAATGGTTAAAAACGCAGAAAAGATGCTGGAGTCTTTAAAACAAAAAAACGAAAAGAAAGGTCCTATCTTTAAAATGGCCGAAGACCCCAGAATTACAAAGGTCGGCAAATTCATGCGAAGATTAAGCCTCGATGAACTACCGCAATTATGGAATGTCTTTAAAGGTGATATGAGTTTAGTTGGCCCTCGGCCTCCCACGCCTGAAGAAGTCCAGGAGTATAAAGATTGGCAACTAAAAAGGCTTGAAATTAAACCTGGGATTACATGCCTCTGGCAAATAAGGGGAAGGAGCAATCTTAGTTTTTATAAGTGGGTTAAATTAGACCTTTGGTATCTGAACAACTGGTCTTTTGGGTTAGATCTACTGATTCTTTGGTGGACCATTCCCGTAGTTTTGAAAAAGAAAGGGGCCTACTAAGATGGAGCGAGCTTTTAAATTTTTTGATATAGCTACATTGTTTTTCATCTGTGCCTTGATCTTCTTTTTGCCTATATCGAAAGCTGCTATTCAGATTACCGTTTCGTTATCCATCCTTGCTTTTTTGGGAGCATCGATTACAAAAAAGTTTAAGAATTTTCCCAAAACAGATTTAAATATTCAGCTCTTTGTGTTTATAGTTGCGCTGCTTCTTTCTGTGTTGTTCTCAGTTGATTTAAAAACTTCTTCAATTACATTTTTAAAAAAGAATTTAGAATGGTTTTTACTTTTTTTCATAATTATCGCTACGCTCAAATCCTCCAAAAGAATAAAAATTTTTTTAGGCGTGTTTTTTTTCTCTGCATTTATTGTTGTCTTGGATGGACTAATCCAGCAAATAAATGGAGCAGATCTATTTAGAGGACATATATACAACGACAGAATCTCTGCCTCTTTTGACCACCATAATAATCTTGCTGGATACATTGGGGTAATGCTGCCAGTTACTTTTAGTTTTTTTATCATAACGAAAAAGAAAATTATTAATATATTTTTCTTTGTTTTAACTCTATTGCTTATGTATTGTTTAATGATGACTTTTTCTAGGGGTGGATATCTTTCAACTTTTATTGCTTTTGATTTCTTTCTGATCTTTAGTTTATTTAAATTTAAAAATTTAAACTTTAGGAAATTATCAATTAGCTTGTTGATTTTTATAAATATTATAATTTTGTTTTCTATAATTTCCGCTTATAGGCTCCCCATTGATTTAGTTGTTGAGAGGTTGCGCGTTGAAGGTGGGGCAGGGAGATTTCTTGGAGGTATATGGTCACAGACTTTCACGCTATTTAAATCAAAACCATTTTTCGGATACGGACCAGGTACCTTTATGGAAACTTTTAAAAATTTCAACTGTAGTTTAAAACCAACTTATACACATAATTGCTATTTACAAATGCTTATGGAGATCGGTCTTATTGGTTTTATTCCATTTCTATGGATTATTATAATTTCTATAAAAATTTTAATAAAGTCAATTTTAAAAAATAATAATTA
>JBDRST010000088.1:0-10141 GCA_043824525.1 bacterium | reverse complement strand
CTCACCCTTAAGGGTGAGTTTTGGCGGGATTCCCGCCAGCGGGCGGGAAGGGACGTGGTCGGAAATTTCACTCCAGTGAAATTTCCGACCACGGATTTTCTTAGGTAAATTAACCAAAAAGCTAGGTCGACCCTAGCTTTTTTTTACCTTCGGCGGACGCAGAAACTCCTCAACGCCTCACTAACGAACGCCCCAGACAGCGTCTGGGGCGTTGGGAGGGGGGTTACTAAATTTGCATAAAAAAAGCCCCACGAGGTTATCGTAGGGTTTAATTTAATGATCCTTCTTTCTAAAACATCCTACCATATGATCATTTACCATACCCACCGCTTGCATATGGGCGTATAGTGTTGTGGGTCCCAAAAATTTAAATCCGCGCTCTTTTAAATCTTTTGACCAGATAATTGCTTCATTGGTAATGGGTTTGTAATCTTTCATGGTACGTATAGTGTTTATAATTGGGCGGTCATGAACAAAACCCCACATATAGTTTGAAAATGTACCAAATTTCTTTTTAACTTCAAGAAACTTGGATGCATTATTTATAGCTGCTTCTATTTTCATATGGTTTCTCACTATGCCTTTGTCATGCATTAATCGGTTAAAGTCTTTTTTTGTAAATTTAGACACTTTAACTGGATCAAAATAGGCAAACGCTTTTCTGAAATTTTCTCTCTTATTAAGTATGGTTTTCCAACTTAAACCGGCTTGAAAGCTCTCCAAGCACAAAAATTCAAATATTTTTTTATCACTGTGCAAAGGTACGCCCCATTCTTTATCGTGGTATTTAACCATCAGATCATCACTGTCTGATACCCATGCGCACCGTTTTTGCTTTGCAATCATATTGTAAATATCATACCAAAAAACCACCTTTATTAAAAGTGGTTTCTGGCAAAAGCTCCCATTTACAGGACGCGTTCAGAACCTTAGATTGGATAAAGATTAAAGAAAATTTAAGAGAATTAAACTTTGTTGTATAAAAAAAGCCCCTTGATATTACCACGGGGCGCTTGCGACTAATGGCATTCTCTTATTCGGGTATTCTTTCAGCATCGGGATATTCCGACGAGAGCCAATATCTTGGAAGCTCAAAGCTACCAGAATTCATATGCTCTATTGTTTTCATAACAATCCGACACGCCAGATAAGTAGTTTTTTGTTGTAGAGCTTTGTTGCCTGATACGGACGCACGATGCTCCAACCAATCAACAAATACCTGGTCTTGATAGAAGTTGCCTTTTCCTTCATCAAACCGAAGATGTTGAGCTCCTGCATAAATCTGCAGATAAGGCGAACAGCCACTTTCAAAGTCAGAACGACTGTGAAACACCTTTAGCAATGTGGCATGGTCTGGCAAATAGGTGTGCATAGCCACAAGAATAGCTTTACCAGAACTTTCAGCTACGAAGATTTCAGACCTGTTCTCAGATTCGTTTCTTTCTTGTGTTCTAACTATATTGCGTCCAAATTCATTTAATAGAATTCTTGGCAATTCACGAATATCCATTAGAATACTCCTTATGACAAAGAACATGAGGGTTACTAAATACCATATTACACAAAATTTGAAAATTGTCAAACAAAAACCGCCTCTTCGGCGACTTTTTAGATAATCATAATAATCCTTAACTGGCTCGCTTATTTAGTTTCCCTGCCCCCAATCAAGTATTTCTGTAAAACGAAGATAAAAGCCAAACGGATCTTCCATTCTAAAATCTCTCCATTTATGGCCATGGTCTTCGTTGCTGCGAAGTGGTTTTACAACATGGTTTTTGAGATTACTCATTGCTAACTCGTACATAACATCAATGTCTTTGACTACCATTGTCACCTCAGAAGCATATGCTCTCTTCGTATCTTTTGGGAATTGTTTGAAGTAAGACTGATCATATACTCGCTCATCACCACCATAGAAGTTAAGCATAGTATCACCCATTTCGTCTTCTTTCGTCATGGTTAGATAGCCCAGCTCCTTTTCATTTATTTTATCATCCAAAGTTACCTTAAAGCCGAGTTTTGAGTAAAAGTCTTTAACGACATCCAAGTCTGGAACATGCAGTTCAATTATGAGGTTATTTCTTATTGGCTTTTTCATACAGTTATAGTATCAAAATATAATAGCTTTTTCAATGGCTTATAAACAAAAACCCGAGAAACAATCTCGGGAAATTGGCTCCGATGCCAGGACTCCGCTTCGCTAGAACCTGTCGTCGCTATCGCTCCTCCTTCAAAACCCTCGGTTTTGAATAATTTCCTATTCACCCCCACACCAAAATTTGGTGTGGGGGCACGGCGGGGAAATACCCAATTTCCCCGACCCCCTTTGTACGGTTCGAGTCCAGCAGAGCAAACAAAAATCCCCGCTTCGGGGGATTTCGTTTGCTCCGATGCCAGGACTCGAACCTGGAACCCACTCCTTACACTTGTCCCTATGTTTCCATTGGGGGTGGACTATATCATTGCCATCGGTTTTTAAAAACCATTAGGCACCTCGGTATCTAGTCTCTACGGCGCTCTCCACTGATGCGGAGTTCCCACGGTATTGCCCTAGTTACCTTGAGTTGTCAAATGACCTTCAACTTTTTTGTTTTGTTTCTGGCTACAAATTTGTAATTGCTCGTCGGCTTATCAATTCCTGATAAACCTTCTCGCACTTCCAAATTTTCGCCCGAGAATCAAAATTAAAATCGTTCGGAAGGCATTTGGCAACTCAAGGTATTTGGGTTTCACCGTTATCCCGAGATTATTCATCCCAAAATTTCTTTTGAGAGCTGCAAAATTTTACAGGGAGTTGCTCTACCATTGAGCTACATCGGAATGCTTGATTCTATTTTACACTTTATTTTTATTTTTTCAAGCTTTTTTCGAATCCTTATCCTTTACTTTGTTTAGGACCTTCGGTCTGCTCCGTCTGTTGAACGAAATCCGAACTTTTTTTAAAGAAAATCCTGACCCTGAATTCTAAAAAATCGCTCGGGCGCGACGGAATTCCTCCCCCCAGCCCCTTCCTTCCGACGCGCCCTCGCTCCGCCAGGCGGAATTTTTTTGGCGGGGATTAACCGATTCTTGCCCTTGCCCCAACCCTCCCGTGCGCAGGCAAGACGCAGGAGCTCCCTTCATCTATTGTATGCCAATTTGGAATATAACACAATGGAATATAATATATAAGTATAAACATGTCAGAAGCAATCTATTCCAAAGACCATAAATATATCGTTGATAAGCTTAAAAAGGCCCGGCTAGAGGCTGGTTTAGAGCAGGAGCAAGTTGCTGAACTATTAGGAAAAACGCAGTCTTATATCTCTAAAATAGAATCCGGACAGCGACGGATCGATGTTATCCAACTAAAAGAGTTCGCAAAAATTTATAAAAAAGATATAAAATATTTTTTATGAAAACAATAGAAGAAATATTTATAAATTTTTACAAGGAGCATTTGGAAAAAATTGACGAAAAACACCAAATTAAAAAATATATTGATGAAAGCAATTATCAATATGTTTTGGGCTATGTAGCTTCAAAGGGTATTAGTTTGCCAAAGAATGTACGGGATGCTAGTTTGTATTTGAATTTTAAACTTTTACGTTCTCGTCAGATAGGAAATGCTGGTGAGGATTTATTCAAGAGTGATTATGAAAAATTAGGAGGAAATAATATTTTAGAAAAACTTATACGTGGAAATCAAAAACAATTAAATCCAGATTTTTTTGAAAAAAATAAAAAAATATATATAGAGGTAAAAACAGCCACCATTTATAAAGGAAATAAATTTATTTTTGAACAAATTCGGTTAAAAGATCCAAGAATCAACTATTACGTATTTTTAGGCATTACTCCCGAAGGTAGATTTTATTGGGTTTTGAATAAAGAAGAAATCAAACCCGGTAAGTTGATTTATGGAGCAAAATTTTCTCCACAGCATAGCACCAAGGGTTCCAACGCCACATATCAATGGCATCCTTCTTTTGAGCAAATGAAAGATTATATTATTTTGCCAGATCAACTAACTTCAGAAATTATGTAATCTTTCCAGCCCCCCTCTATTCCGTACAAATCAAAAATTTTATCGTCTATTTTTTCTAATTTGTTCTCTATTTCTTCTGGGTTTGAATTGATAATTTCATCGACTAATTTTATAATTTCGTCTTGTTTCTCTGGGGTAGCACAAACAAGCGGTAATTTTTCTAGATTTCCTCTCAACACTCTTATAGTAAAAAAAGATTTACTATAAAAAAACTGTAAAACCTTAGAATTTAGTAAAGCTAAAATATATTTCGTTTTCAGTTTTTCTATCTTGGGGACAAAAGCATTAGCATTATTTAAAGTAAAATACTGCTGATTATCGTAGGCAAATGTTAATTTTGACCCAATAAATTTATAAATTATTTTTTCTGGCACAGTATAATATTCTTTGGGTGCTACTTGTTGCAAGATATCCTTGTCATAAATAAAATAATGATTGCTAAAGTTAATTTTATATTTTGCAATATCCTTGCCTATTATAATAGGTGAATATTTATTATCTTTTTCTTCGGGTATTAAATATTTCTTGTTATTGCCAGTCACAATGCCCAGAATAAAGAGGGCATTATCTTTCAGGTAATTATTTTTTTGGTTAAGAATATGGTTTAATATTTTTTCAACTTCTCCAATTTGATTTATGTTAAAAATATTTTCAGTAGATTTATAAAAGTTTTTTTGCAGTATTTTCTTTCTTTCCATATCTTCATTGAGTATTCCATTTTCTATTATTACTTCATTTGAATCGCGCTCTTGTTTATCATTTTCCGTTTGAAATATTAAAATTAAAGAAGGGGCATAAACTTTCTGAAAAATTTCACCGCCCATGGCAAGAAGTAATATTTTAGCCCTACTTAATAATTGCATTCTTGAGGGTTGATGGACTTTAATTTTTAAATAGGCTTCTGGAATCAAAAACCCTAATTTAGCACCATCTTTCAGGAGGTCAAAACAACGTTCGATAAATAGAGTAAAGGTATTAAGACCATTTTTACCAATTTCGTAATACTTTTTATAATAATCTTTTTGCTCTTTTGATAAATTTGCCCCCCATGGAGGATTGCCAATGATAAAATCAAAGAAGGTATTAAATTTACTTAAGGGATTTTTTTCTAATAGATTATTTTCTCTTTTTAATGTATCTGCTGATATTATATTGAATTCATCGTTGTAGTTTCCATCGGACCTTAAGAAGAGATTCAGCTTTGTTAAAATAATGGCTATCTTATCAATATCAAAACCAAATAAATGATTTTTAATAATTTTTTGATGTATTTTTTTCTCGTCGGTCTCGATTTCTTTATATTGCTTATACAGTATGTCGTAGGCTTCCAAAAGAAATTGGCCTGAACCGCAGGCAGGGTCCAGTATTCTAAGATTTTTATTTTTTTTAAGATCAATATTTATTTTATCTAAAATATATTTTACAACCTTTTTAGGTGTGTAATATTGCCCTTCATTCTTTCTGTCGTCTTGTGGTCTGATACTTTGATAAATAAAACCAAGAATATCATCATCGCAATCCATAAAATCATAATTTTTGAATATGTCGTTTAAAAGTTTAAAATCGTCTTTGCTTAATTTAACGGTACTCAAATTTAATTCTTTTAGTAATAATTTTATATTTGGTTTGTTATAATCAATTTTTTTTGCAGTCGTGATATATTTGAATACTTCTTGTAATATTAAACCATCGATAATTTGAGTTTTCAAAAAATCATTTTCAACATTAAAACCATTTTTAAAAAGAAGAATATCTCTAAGCTTAACTAATTCTTCCGTTAATTGTTTAAAGTCAAATTTATTTCCCGAATACTCTTTTGATGTAATGTATTTTTCTTGTCCAGAAATTTGTTCAACTCTAATCTGATTTTCGAAATTTCTTAATACGCTGATAACCTTACCCTGCACTAGCAAATTTTTAACGAAAATTGGTTTCATTTCCGGATTTGCTGGTTGTAATCTAAAACCCCCGTGATGTTTATAGATTTTTTTTAATGTCGCTTCGTTGCCATTGATAATAGCGACTATTGTTTCGCCGTTATCTGCAACGTTTTGTTTTTTAATAATAACAGTATCACCATCAAAAATACCTTCATCAATCATTGAATCACCTTTCACTTTCAAAGCGAAATGTTCACCAGTATTTGATAGATTGGCCCTATGGACAATAACGGTCTCATATTCTTCTATCGCCTCAATTGGTTCTCCTGCGGCAATTGTCCCCGCTAAACGGATTTCGACTAATTCTTTCTCTTTATTCAATTCAATGGCACGAGGTTGATTTTTCTTTTTATTTAAATAGCCGAGCTCTTCAAGTTTTTTAACATGAAAATGTGCAGTGGAAACAGAAGCAAGTTTAAATTTTTTGCATATTTCTTCGAGCGAAGGTGCATATCCTTTGTTTTTTTGGTAGCTAGTAATGAAATTGAGAACCTCTTTTTGTTTTTTTGTTACCATAAAAATTGACTTTTTATCTTTTACTATAGTATAATAGAAAATGAATAGAAAGTCCAAAATAAGTTATTCACACCCATTATGGTATTCGTTCAAAAAGGCAGCGACAAATATATATCAGGTAGCAATTGTCCCAATTGCGGGTATGCATCGACATACTATTCTATTATTGACTCCGAAGATTTAATAAAAAAAGAGACAATATCTTACCCCGAGCAACAATATCCGCATAATTTTCCACATGCGATAGTTTTCAAAGTCTTTCAATGTGAACAATGTGATCACCAACGTTTAATTATTCAGAGGTGTGCAAGAAGCCAGCATGCTAACTATAGAAATTGTCAAACACTGCTCGAATATCCCTATCCTATTAGTCAAACTGGCTTAGACCTTAACAAAGTGCCGTCAGTGGTAAGGGAAAATCTTGATGAGGGTTTACGTTGTCTTGCCAGTGCAAATTCTCCCAAGGGAGCAATCGTAAATTTTAGACGTTCGCTTCAAGCCGCTATTTTGTTTCTCGGTGGGGATGGTAAAGATTTATTTAATCAGATTGAAGACCTTTATAAAAAGGAGGTTATTAGAAAGAAAACAAAAGAGATTGCACATAAAGTGCGTTCTTTTGGAAAGTTTGGTGCTCACCCACTTGAACTAAAAATTGGTGAAGCTGGAGAGGTTACCGAGGATGAATTTGGACAACTTACGCATGATGATGCTCGTCAAGCGTTGGAAGCCCTATTACTATTTTTAGAGGACGCCTTCGTCTTTTCGGATCGGCTTGCCCAAATGGATACACGAATTGACGAACTGGAAAATGGTCGAGAAAATCAATAATTAAAAAATAACTAATTATGACTATCAAGGTTAAAAAAGTAATTGATGGTGATACCTTTCAAGATTCGCGCAACCGCTTTTATAGGTTAGCAAATGTAGACGCTCCAGAAAAGCGTGAGCGTGGATATAATAGCGCAAAGACAGCGCTGCAGAATATGATTGGTGGAGAGGAACTTGTTGTAAAGCAAGTTGGAGAATCCTACAACAGAAAAGTTGTTGTTGTGCGAATTCCGGGGGAGAAAACAACGATCAACGCAAAAATGAATCGGAAGTTATAATCCTCGCCAAAAAAATTCCGACTGGCGGAGCGAGGGCGCGGCGGAAGGAAGGGGCTGGGGGGAGGAATTCCGTCGCGCCCGAGCGATTTTTTAGAATTCAGGGTCAGGATTTTCTTTAAAAAAAGTTCGGATTTCGTTCAACAGACGGAGCATGTTAAACGGCTCAACGGGATTTCCCGTTGAGCCGTTCCGCTAAGCTGCTTAGGCCACCTTTTAATTGAGGTGGTTTTTAGTTATCTTATGTAATAATCTTTAAGGGCTTTTATGAGGATATTCTGTTTTTGCTCTAAATCTTTAATGAGCGGAATTTTTTGAAACGGTTTTTGCTTTTC
This sequence comes from bacterium, assembly GCA_043824525.1. Taxonomy (GTDB): domain Bacteria; phylum Patescibacteriota; class Minisyncoccia; order Minisyncoccales; family Staskawiczbacteraceae; genus XYD1-FULL-39-28. Next base: position 2,220 of record JBDRST010000088.1, on the reverse strand, counting down.
TCTACCAGATCCTAAAAAATAATCTTGGTATTTCATTTCTCCTCCTACAACTTTGTCAGAATATACTGCCCATTCAGCTGGTATACCATAAACTTCTGCGCATATTATTCCGTGCAAAGAAGATGCAATTATTTTTTTGCAAGATAAAATATCATTTATTACTGTTTTCCAATCAGCTTCAATGTCAATTAATTTTTCACCATTTTTAGGTTTTACTAATGTTTTATCTTCATAGTGGGGGAGCAGTCCTATTTCGTGCGTTTTTTCTATTTTTGGATTATAAATTAAAGGAATTAAAATTGAAGGGTCGCCGTAAATTTCAGGTACAACTTTTTCTGGGTCAATAAAACTTTTTGTTATGGGACCACGCACAGCTAAAAACTTTGATCCTTTTGGAGCTTTAATCTTTATTGGCTCATTTAGCCCCGCGCCCCATACAATATCGCCGTCTTTTATAAACTTTAAAATGCTTCCTATTGCTAATATTTTTTTAGTATCTTCCTTATCTGTATGTTCGGGTTTTTCTCCAAGAATATATTCTATTACAATTGGAGTCAAAGTATCCCCGAAGTTTGTTGTTCTATACCAAAAAGATTTCATAGTAATTTAGCATGTATTATAGCACGTAAACAGCAAATTTTCCAGCATCTGACCTCCGATCAAACTGGGAGGCGCATTTTTAAAGAGGAGCGCTCCGGCAGGGCTCAGGGCAGGCTCATAGGACGCCTTTTAATTGAGGCCGTTTCTTGATAAAATAAATTAATAAAATTAAAATTTTTAAAATATGGACGAATTAAAACCGGAAAATTTAGAAAATAATAAGGGCGGGGAAGAGGGGTTAAACCAATATGTGGAAAAACAACAATCGCCAGAAGAGATTTTATTCCAATTAGAGAACGCAGCTGAAAGCCAAACAAAAGTGGAGCTTACTGTCAGAAGTTTGGACGGAAAATCTTCAAAAAAGGGATGGGTTTTGCCTTTGGCGTTTGCGGGAAATGTTTTATGGGTTACTATAGAATCCGGCGAAGTAATGCCTATAAGTCTTTTGCGGATTGAAAAAGTTGAACAAAAAAAGACAGAACCTCCTGCAGAAGAAATCTCACCTGAAAATAAGTAGTTCAAGGTAGTTAATAAAAACGAAAAAAATAAAAAAAGCGGTTTTGGTTAAACCGCCTGCTTTTTAGCTTGGTATTTTTTTTGGTGCTTTAGCGCGTTTTTTGCGTGCCTTTGCTTGCCTGTGCAAATTTTGCAATGGGCAAAAAAGTGCCAATTGGTGAATCCGTTTGCCCTTACGCTTGAAAAATGAAAGAATTTTCTATGTTTTGGCCAGAAGTACCCGCAACTAGCGCACTGTTTTTCTTCAAGAGGCAAAGCTCGTTTTCTGTTGCGCGTGCGTATTGCCTCAGCCAGGTCTTTAAGCTTTTTCTGTTTTTTTGGCAGTCCTCTTTCAAATTCGTCAAGCATTTTCCGGCTTCTTCGCTGTCGGGATTTTTGGAGCTTTTCTTTTGTGTGGGGGAGAGCCATTGTCTCTGCAAAGCAGAGTTTTACTTTAAGCTGTCGTTGGTGGTCCTCAACAGTAACCCTGCTAACTCCAAATATTTTTGCTATCTGCTCTGGAGCAAGGGTTTTTGAGCGCTGGAGCAAAAAATCAATGAATTCCTCTTTTTCTCCCTCGCGCCAGATTTTTCTTTTTCTAGCGGCGCGCGACCGGTTTTCCTGCACAAGCCCCAGCCTTGAGCATACTTTATAAATTGAGTTCAAGGTGCGGCGGGGGTGGCCAAGCAAATCAAGGTCAAGGATTTTTTTTGGAGAAACTCCTTGACGCCTAAGCTCCACAAGTTTTGCTTTTTGTTGGGCTGTCATGCGGGGAGCTATTAAGGGAGGGGCTAGCCCTAGTTTAACAGCCTGTCTGCGGATTCCTTCGCGCTTTCTGCCTGGGATTTTTACGTCCTGCAACTCTGTCCCATCGCCAAGGCAACGCCTAAGCATTTCTTTTTCTTGTTTTTTCCATTTGCGACCCATATCATCACCTTTTCAAGGAGCTTGCGATTAGTACATAGCAATTTTTGTATCTTATCGGGAAGCGCGCAAGTTGTCAAATTTGTAACTCCTCAATGTCAACGGGAAATAGCCGAAAAAAACCACGGGGGGTATAACTTTTTAATGTTTTTTCTCTTTTTCGCTTGTTCCATTTATTCACGATCGTGAATAAATGGAACA
>JBDRST010000087.1:0-2238 GCA_043824525.1 bacterium | reverse complement strand
ATTTACTAAATTTGCGACATTAAACTTTTGGGACTTCATTTTATTAAAAGTTTACTAATATAAATTTATTGTAGCAGATAATTAATTGTGCGACAAGCAACTAATTGTCGCACAATAAAAATAGGCGAGGTAGCCGTGGGGTAGGGGATTAATCAATAATTTTTAAAATATTCGCATTTTTATATCAGCCTCTATCACGGAAAACTCTACAATGTGATCGGAATAAGGCACAAGCAAAAAGATTGCGCTCTCCATAGATTTTAAATTAACTACCTTGAATTACGAAATAGCTTCAGAATGATTTGTTCTTCTGGCTTGCGGACGAAAATTTGATAGAATGAGGAGGCATACCCTCTGCGGTATGCCGACGAGTTATAGCAAATTTACAGTCCAAGCTAAAAGCAAAGCATTGAAGCCCATTTCGTAATTCAAGGTAACTAATAATTTAGGTAAAGAGACTGTTCCGACTTCAACATATAACGGTTTTTCTTTTTTGTGATATAAGTATGGCAATTTGACGAAAAATACAGCGGGGACAGTAATCTTTTTCGTATGGCGAAGGTAACACAATGTGGATTAGCCAGTCAACCTCTTTTCTAATGGCTGATTCAACTTCGTCCCACGGCAAAGATTTTGTTTTTTTAATATTTTTGACCATACTAAACTAACCATGCTATATAATATCTCTACTATGAAATTTACGATGAACATCGCGTAATTGTTTGTTCGTAACATGTGTATATATCTGGGTTGCCAAGATACTTTTATGTCCCAAAAATTCCTGAACCAGCCTGATGTCAACTCCTTGAGCTAATAAGTCGGAGGCGAAAGTATGGCGCAACACATGGGGTGTAGTTGTAATGGGCAACCCCGTGGCTATGGCATATTTTTTTATAAATTTTTCTATTGCATTTGGGGTCAACCTTCGCGAGGCAGTCTTTCTTCCACGATAATTTATAAACAATGCTTTCTCACCGTCCTTTCTTGTTTCTAAATATTTATAAAGCCACTCAATTGCGCTTTTTGAGAAATACACGGTCCTGGCGCGTCCGCCCTTGCCAACGATTCCAAGCTCTAAATCTATTTGGCCTGGTTTTATCTTAATCTGTTCGCGGTCTAAGGAAGTTAACTCTGCGATGCGCATTCCGGTCGAAAAAAAGGTCTCAATCATAGCCCTGTCCCTTAAACCCGGGGTAGTTTGGATGTCCGGGGCTAAGAATAGCTTTTTCAGCTGCTCTAATGTTAAAAACTTAACTGTTTTCTCTTTATCGGGCCTAGGGAGGGTAACTTTGTCTGGGGGGAGGGAAAGTATGTCTTTTGCCACAAAATAGCTCAGAAGGGCTCTCAAGGCGATTAAATAGTAGTTTTGAGTGGTCCTTTTGAGGGGCTGACCCTTATAAGTGGTAAATTGGCGTGATAAAAAAACTCTATAATCCCAAACATGCTCGGGGGTCAATTGGTGGGGGAGAATGCCCTCTAAGTTCCTCTTTTTAAGCCAAAACAAAAACCTATCTAGAAATCTTTTATAATTTTCCTGGGTTTTAGACGATAATCCTTTTTCAATGTCTATCCAATCTAAAAAATCATTTATTTGCTTTATTATTGGTATTCGGCTCTTTTCCATTTTATATTATTGCTATACTAATAAATTACGGTTAAGTTAAATTATGCGTAATTTCCTATACGTATAATAAGCCCTTCCCTAAGGGCTGTCAAACGAGGTTATCCACAGCATAAGTATCAAGCCGTACAGGCTTTTAACCATTAATCAGACGAAGATTGGCTCTGGCACTCACAATTATTTTCACCCGGGTGCAATATACTGTCTGTAATTCCAGAAAAATAATTTTTTATTTTTGTTGTAACGCTTTCTGTAACTTTTTCTTTTTGATCATTAACCTGCTCTGTAACGCCCTGGGCCACCATCTCTCCCCTCTTCTGCACTTCCCCTCTGATATTGGGGAGGACCTTGTCCGTCAGCCAATCGGTTCCTATCGCCGCGTATATTTTTGCCTGACTTACAGAATCGTTAACAAAAGTAAAAGTTTTCTCCCTTCCTACTAAGTTCACCTGCTGGCTTAAAAACGCAACAGCCACTACAACTCCTACAATTATAAAATATTTTAAAAATTTATTTTTTTTCTGCATATCTTGCTTTCTTTTTTATAATACCACATTTTTTCTGAGATTCCGAGGCAAATAATCCCCTGCTTTGAATTAAAATCTGTCGCACAATAA
>JBDRST010000086.1:0-2763 GCA_043824525.1 bacterium | reverse complement strand
TCAAATCTTTCAATTTTAATACAAGCTTCTGCTTCCTGAATGTTGCTTTTTGCTTGGCAGGAAACAGTTGCAAAAACACAGCTTAATAGTAAGCCCATCATTACAATAACTTTCTTCATTTTGCAAATCCTCCTTTTAATTTTTAGAGCTTAATGCTCTGTTTTGAATGAACGTATTATTTTAATACCATACTTTTTAAAAAATGTCAAAAATTTTGCAATAAAAAAGGGAGAACGTTTCTGAAAAAACGAACTCCCTCATAAAACCCATAAAAAATCTTTTTTTCAGCTAGTTCTTTTTTAGGTGAAAGAACAGCCGAAAATTTTGATCACCTTTTATAGAAATCATTCTGCCTTCCGATGGAATGTCATAAAAGGTGCGATATCCTCCATGAGGAGACGGAGGATGATAAATTTTCCCGTCTCCATGTATAGTCCAAAATTCATACGGCGATTTATAAAAGAACATATCGCCATTATGAATATAAATGAATTTTTTCTCCTTAGTTGTGACATCCCACGGTAGCCATGGAATGTTTGCCCCGCGCTGGTCGGGGGTGGAGGAAGAATTAAACATCCCACCTATTCCACCAGCAACCGACGCTGTGGCAGTTTTAATTCCTGGGAGAGCCCAAAGAATTAAAACTATAACTATCAAGGCTATCCCTATTCCTCCGCAAGCCTTTTTCCCGGGAATAGGAAGGGCTTTTGGAATAAAGGCAATAAGTAGCAATAATATTCCTACTAAAGCTAACTTACTGCCTGAGGAACGCGGAGACCGCACAGCAGAAAGTTGATCAGTCGCATTCTGCATTTTTGCACGATATTCTTGCTCCTCTTCAAGAATTAGCTGCGTCTTTTCCCACGCTTCTTGCGTGGTCAGATCACCAGCAGTTAGTTGTTGCTGGATTTTTTGCAAAGATGCATAATGTTGCGCACCAAGATGCTTTTGCACCTCTTGTAGATGACCTGCTAGAGCTGTTCTGGAATCCAACATGGAAGGACTTATCCTTAATGTTGCTTCTAGATCAGCTCCTATTAAGGCACGTTCGCTGGCGGCGGAAGAGAATGGTATATTGGGCTTGACATGCGAAATATAAATATTATGCCCAACTGTAGTTACCAAACTCACTGCTAGTAACGCACCTAATCCCCAATTGATTAGTTTTTTATAATTGGGAAATTGAGAAACTAAAAATTCCCAAAATAAAACTAAAGCAACCAGGCCCACGACTAACCAAATGTCGTGGATTATTCCTACAAGTCGGAGGCCTATCAATCCTCCTGCGATTCCTGCGATTTTTTTCATGACTTACCTCCTTCTTCTTAAGAAAAATTTTTCAATGATCTTCGGCCCTGTATGTTCAACCATAGACCATGCCATATCACCTACAAAACCAGCTTTAACCTTTGACCAAAATTCTTGCATGCGACTTCTTTTTACTGGCTCAGGCGTTGGTGCTGGAGTAGGTCCTGGCGGTGACGGTGGCGTTTGAGTTTTGTCTTCTTTTGGCTTTGGAGGTCGTAAATTAATACGAACTCTTCTTTGCTCAAACCGTTCTAACGCCTTATAATAGCCGTCTGTTACTTCATCCCAAATAGCGATTGGGAAAAAACAAACAGCAAGACATTGCACAACAAACCACAATTGCCACCAAAACCAAGTGTCTTGTGGCTGAATTGTGTCAGCAGGAGCAACAACAGACGCAGGATAGTTTAAAAGCCCTTTTCCGAGTTCACGATAATGCTTTTGCGTCGCTGTTTCCCGTACTGATTGTCTTACCCCAACTTTTTTTAGGGCTTGCAATCCTAATGGCTCGCCTCCGCCTTGATAAATGGCATTGATAAATAACAATAAAGAAGCTATCCATAAAATAGCTAGAACTTTATTGTTCCACTCGGACAAAACAATCGCCTTGAAAAAATTACCCAGTCGTTGCCGTTGCCAAATAGCAACAACTGCTATTACAGCGACAACTAAAAAAAATAGAAAAATTTTCATTTTTTTTACCTCCCTCTGAATGTTTGGCGATATCCGCGATCGCCATAGCCAGCCACGTAAATTGCAATTTCTCGCTCTTTACCCTTCTTAGTTAACTTAACTGGGTGCATATACTCACCGTCTTTATCCGTATTTTTGGTAAGTATATTTTTACCATCAACGATAGTAATCTTAGAGTTTGGAACCCCTTGATACTTTTCGTCAACTACTCGCACAAATAAGTTAATCTTATTGACAATCCTTGTTGGATCAACAATAAGCTCAGCTGGCACTGGTTTTTTGTCTTCTTTTTTTTGAGGCAAAGAAACAATTTTCCGTGCCCTATTTGCCCGTCCAACCATTTGGGCCTCTATGGCATTTGTTTTAATATCAGCGGATAAGCTAATATCAATAACAACACGCCCATTTTGATCAGTCTGACTTTCAGCTCCTACAGGCAAGGAATTTAAAAAAAATTGCACACTCTTTCCCTGTAGAGTTCTGTATCCCTGTGCCACAATCGCAGCGGCCAAAATTTTCCAGTCCCCATTTTCTTCTCTCGGTTCCTCTATTTCTAAAGTTACCAAGACTGGTTTAGGTTCCCATTTCTTTTTATCAGCCATTTCCTTACACCTCCAAAAATTTTTCTCTCTATCTTAAACAGCCCTTATTCAATTAAAAATTATCAATTACGAATTACGAATTAATTGACAATTCATTAAATAAAGCTGGTAAATTAATTTTAATAAATAACTTAACAACACACCGCGAGCGGGATGTTGT
>JBDRST010000085.1:0-2313 GCA_043824525.1 bacterium | reverse complement strand
TTAACGTATCGGCATATCTGAAGTTGCGAAGCAATTTGGGTGGAGGCTTTTGTATAAAAGCCGTAACCAGATATGCCGTGTTAGCTGATGTATTCCTTTTCTTTTTCCCGACAGCAGTCGGGATGGTTTTAAAAAATTTTCAAATTTCTTTTTCCGTTTTGGATTTTGGGCAGAGGGGTTAGGGGTGAATGCCCAAAATCCAAAACACAATATTTCTTTTTTGTTTGAGGGAGGGGCAAGAGGGGAACAAAAGGGGTGAATTGCCGCTCCCTCAAACTCCTTATTGTATTTTTGTATAAATTGATTCAATAAACTGTTTAATTTCTTCAGATGTGTCTATTTCTTCCCATTCATCCTTTGTCATTTCGTTAAAAACCTCGATGTTTAAATCATTTTTGAAGTTTTTAATTAGCCCCAGTTCTTTTAGATGCTTTGGAACATCAGTATCTTTGTCTATGGTAATACTACTAATGGTTAAATTCGGACATTTTCTGCAAATAGCTTGAGGATGGCAATAATTTTCAATCTCTCTTTTTGACAATTTTTTGAAATCTGCGCTATCACTTTCGCATTTTGCTTTTATTCTTTCACACCATTTTTCTTTACCATTAGTTTTATCATCACCATCGACCATTACAGAATAAAAATTATTACCTTTTAATTTTTTAAATAAATCTAAATCAGCATAATTTTTTAGTGATCCTCCGCCGCCGATAACGCAAAGTATTTTATCATTTTCAAGTTCCTTATCAAGAACAGTCTTTGCATACGAGTTTAAGAAATGGATATCGTCCTTACCTTCAACAAAAATCAAATATTTTATTTCTTTCAGCAAATTGTAATCTGGTCTTATTCCTAATTCGCTTATAATTTGCTCTATTATGTCTTGTTCTTCTCTTGAATAATGAGAAATACCATGTTCATCTTTCGTGACTAAAATTGAATTTTTACCGTCAGTAGCTCCAGCAAAAACTGGCGAGTGTGTAGTTAAGAAAAATTGAGAATCTTCCGATATTCTAACAATTGAATTTAGTAAATCTTGCTGTGCGGATGGGTGCAAATAGGTTTCTGGTTCTTCAATAGCAAAAATTTGATTTCTAATACTTTTTTTACTAGCTAAATATTCAAAATATGCGACCATGAGCAATCTTTTAAATCCTGTTCCTTTGTGCGAAATCGGAACATCAAAATTTTGTCCTTCAAACTCTAAATTTAAATCAAACTTTTTTAGGGATTTTGACCAATCAAATTCAGTTGAGGGGTTAAGCTTTTTTAGCCCCGAGACATTTTTTGTCATGTATTTTCTGATTTCTTCAAATTCAGTAGCTAAGTCAGCTTTTAATCCTTTTTCAATTTCTGCAGTTTTGTCTTTTGTTGTCTCAAAGTAAGCAGATATGATCGGCTTGAATTGTGATTGAAAATTTGTTGCTTCTATATTTAAATCTTGCTCTGCGTCAAAAAGTGAATATTCAGGCAAAGCGATTTCATATGTTTTTTCAATATTTTTCATAAAATCACCCAGCTCATTATAAACATCCTCCCTTTCTTTATCTGATAATATTGTTTTTATTTGTTCAATTCTTAATATGTTCTTTTTGCCTCTGCCTGATTTATTTGGCTCTTCGCCTAAGTCAGCAACGATCTGATTTAGATCTTGTTCTTTTTTATTCCAAAGGTCTTGATATTTTTTATCAGTAAAATCATTGCAAAGGTAATATTCAGATGGTTTTGGTTTGCCATTAACAATAGAAAATTCCTTTTTTATGGTAATTAATTTTTTACTGTCTAATGCCAAGTCGTCAATTTCAACTGAAGGCAAAAAAGAAATTTCAATAGAAGTTATTTCGTCTTCTAGCTTTCCTTTGAATACATCTTTTGCGTCAAATTTTTTAATATCAAAAAAACAAGCTAATGCTCTGAGTATCACGGATTTGCCAGCATCATTTTTGCCAACAAAAGTATTTAGGTTAGAAATTTCTAAATTTTCTAGGTTGTCAATGCCTCTAAAATTTCGAATTGTGAGATATTTAATTATCATAATTATATTTCCAATGATTCCCAGTCTTTCTCGTTTTCATAAACATAGTTATCTTTTTTGTTTAATTTCCAATTCGGATATTTTTCAATTACTATTCCACCGATTATTTCAAAATCGTATTTTGATTGATTTTTTTTAATCCATTTTTGAAGTGCCTTGTTTTTGTCCGCCGTTTCTTGACTTTTTGCCGTAATATTATTTTTCGGATCTAAAAGATAAATTTTACCCTTTGTTTTAACAATAAAGTCGGGATAAAAAAGCCTATTCTTCTTTTC
>JBDRST010000084.1:0-13282 GCA_043824525.1 bacterium | reverse complement strand
AACCCGTCGTGTAGAAATTAGAAATTGGAAATTTATTAGAAATTATAAATTAGAAATTGGATATTTCATTATTATGGACGCAGAATCAATACGCATAATGGCAGTGGTTGCTGCCATCGCGCTGGGAACAATTTTCCCGGCAATTTCAATTGGCTGGATAGGGTCAACCGCCGTAAAAGCAATTGGCAGAAATCCTGAAGCAGCATCAAAAGTGCAGACAGCTATGATTTTAGCAATTGCGTTTGCTGAAGCAGTTGCTATTTACGCTTTGGTGGTATCTTTGGTTGTAAAATTCGTTGCATAAAACTACTAAATTACAAATAAAATACGAATATACTAATAAACGAAAACGTATTCGTATATTAGTAGATATTCGTAATTTAGTAGTTTACGCAAAATGGAAGAAGCAGGAATAATCGGACAATTAGGATTAAACTGGAAACTGTTTTTAAGCCAAGCGGTTAATTTTTTTATACTTTTAGCGGTATTGTGGGCTTTTGTTTATAAGCCAATTATTAAAATTATAAAAGAAAGAAACGAAAGAATTAGGCTAGGTTTGGAAAAAGCAGAGCAGGCGGATGTCCGGCTTAAAGAAATTGACAATATAGGCAAAGGAAAGATTAGGGTAGCCGAGCAAGAATCGATTAATATAATAAAAGCCACAGAAGACAGGGCAAAGGTTTTGGACAAAGAAATTCAGGACAAAGCAGAAAAAAAACAAAGGGCAATAAGCGAGCTGTTAAAGCAAAGCTTTATAAAACAGCAGGAAGAAACCAAAAAGATTGTACTGAAAAATGCGATTGAATTGGTCAAAAGGGTGGTTTCAAAAACAGTTGATATGGACCCAAGCAACATAGATGACAAGCTTATTAAAAAAGCAGCTTCAGAAATAAATGAAATATAAAGCCCGAGATTACGCTGAGGCGTTGGTACAAATAATTTCAGAAAAAGGAGACAACTTGAACGAAAAAAAGACTATTCAGGGATTTTTAAAATTGCTAGAAAGGCAAAGCGACCTTAAAAAGGCAAAAGAAATATTGGGATTAGCAAAAATTTTATTGGTAAAAAAAAGTGGAAACAAGACAGTTGCCCTACATACTGCAAGAAAGTTATCTGCCAGTCAAAAAAATTTACTTTCAAAATTTATTAAAAAAGGAGACCTTATAGAAGAAAAAATAACGCCAGAGCTGATAGCCGGCATAAAAATTGTAATTGATAACGAAGAACAATTAGACGAAACCCTTCTTAGAAAAATTAATAATTTAATAAATAAAAACATATAATAATGTCTCAAGAGCTTCTAGAAAAAATAAAAAAATCTATTGAGGAATACAAAGACAACCCTGAATGGGAAGAAATTGGTAAGGTTGTTGAGGTTGGAGACGGGATATTAAAAATATCCGGGCTCAAAAATGCGCAGTCGCAGGAGGTTTTAATTGTTGAGTCCCATTCGGCAAGCTCAGGGCAGGCAGGCGCGCACAAAGTTAGGGCTGTGGTTCTAAATCTAGAAGAAGACTCTGTGGGAGCTTTAGTTTTAGGAAACTCTGAAAAAATAAAATCTGGTGACACGGTTAAAAGAACAAAATCCCGATCGTCCGAAGGCGTTCGAGGATCCTCGACCGCGTCGGGACAGATTTTATCTATTCCGGTTGGAGAACAGTTATTGGGAAGGGTGGTGGATCCCTTGGGAAATTCTATCGACGGCAAAGGGCCGGTTTTTGGCGAAAAAGATAAGCCACAATTTAATTTTTTAGAAAACAACGCCCCAAATGTGATTGACAGGGAGTCAGTAAATCAACCCTTGCACACCGGGATTAAGGCAATTGATTCTATGATTCCAATTGGCAGGGGCCAGAGAGAATTGATTATAGGCGACAGACAAACAGGAAAAACAGCAATTGCTTTAGATGTTATTATAAACCAATTAAAAGAACCAAAAGAAAAACGCCCGGTTTGTATTTATGTGGCAATTGGTCAAAAGGAATCAAAAGTTGCAAAAATAGTTGAAACATTAAAAGAGCAGGGAGCTTTTGAATATACTGTTGTTGTTTCAGCTTCAGCTTCAAGCCCGGCTTCTTTTTGGTATTTAGCTCCTTTTGCCGGATGCGCTATTGGAGAATATTTTCGCGACAAAGGAAAGGACGCATTAATTATTTATGACGACTTGTCTAAGCACGCCTGGGCTTATAGACAGATTTCTTTGCTTTTAAGAAGGCCACCGGGAAGAGAAGCGTATCCTGGAGATGTGTTTTATTTACATTCAAGGTTATTGGAAAGAGCAGCAAAATTATCAAAAGAAAAAGGAGGAGGAAGTTTAACTGCTTTACCAATTATTGAAACACAACTGGGAGATGTTACAGCTTACATTCCTACAAACGTAATTTCAATCACAGACGGGCAGATTTATTTAGAATCAGATTTATTTTATCAGGGAACAAGGCCAGCTGTTAACGTTGGTTTATCGGTATCTCGCGTGGGTTCAAACGCTCAAACAAAAGCCATGAAAAAAGTTGCCGGGAAATTAAGATTAGAATTAGCGCAATTTAGGGAATTGCAAACATTTGTACAATTTGCATCTGATGTTGACGAAACCACAAAACAAAGAATACAAAAAGGAAAAATTATTACAGAAATTTTAAAACAGCCGGATTTAGCCCCAATTCCATTTGAAAATCAGGTTTTGGTTTTGTACGCGGCATTAAACGGATATTTTGATAAATTTGAGCCTTCCCAAATGAATGAAATTGAAAAAAAGTTTTTAGAATATGTTGATAAATTGCACAAAGGATTAGTTGAAAAAATACAAAAAGAAAGGCAAATCACAGACGAGATGGAAGCAGAGATAAAAAAAGTTATCAGTTCATTTATAGAAAATCATAAATAAAAAAGTCATACGATATCGCTATCATATGACAAGCAATTGGTCCGTGTGAGCGGAGTTTTGTCAGAAGCGGTGGTGTACAACGTTTCCGACTATGATCACGGTCCCTTTGAGTTTTCCTAGCTCATCCTCTGTCAGATTTCTGGTGGTCGCCTTCGGAAACTTCACATTGGCGAATCCGAATCCCTCCGCCCATTGACCGATGTAGTTGTCGTCGTCTTCTCCGTGAACGGCGCACAGGGTCGGCACATCGGCGCTTATGTCGCCCAATTTATGGGTGGCTACAGTAGCCATCATGGGCGTCCATGGATCTTCATAGCGCGTAAGCATTGTTAACTCCTCCTACTGTGAGGTTAGTCGAAAGAAGAACTATCAATATCATATTACAAAAAGTAATTCTTGTCAAGAACTTAAAAGCGTATTCGTATATTCGTAAAAAATTCGTAATTCGTTGATGTTATATGGAATCACCGCAAAATCTTAAAAAACGCTTAAAAAGCGTAAATAATATAGGACAAATCACCAAAGTCCCGATAATTAAATTTTAATGTTTTATACTTATATACTAAAATCCTTAAATAATGGTTCGTATTATGTGGGAAGTTGCGAGGATGTCGATGTAAGGTTTAATCAACACAATGAAGGACAGGTAAAATCGACAAAAAGGTATATTCCCTGTAAATTAGTATATAAAGAAGAGTATAAAACATTATCGGAAGCCAGAAAACGAGAAACACAAATTAAATCGTGGAAAAAGAGATCAGCAATAGAAAAACTTATTAAAATTTAATTATCGTGGATCCACGATGCCCGCGGGCATCGGGACAATGGAGCCGACTAATTCTTATGGAATCATTACAAAATTTAAAAAAAAGAATACGGAGCGTTCACAATGTTGGGAAAATAACGAAGGCCATGGAATTAGTCGCAGCTACAAAAATGAGGAAATCCCAGCAAATAGCTTTGGATTCCCGACCTTATGCTTTTGTTGCCTTGGATTTGCTGGCAAGCTTGTCTGTGCTGGAAGGGATTAAAAAAAATGAAATGCCGGAGCTATGTAAGACTAGAAAACAGATAAAGAAAGTTTTGTTTGTGTTGGTGGCTTCTGACAAAGGATTGGCAGGAGCATTTAATAGTTCTGTTTTTAAAAAATTTGAACAGCATGCCCAAATAGAAAAACAGGAATGGGAAAAAGAAGAAAAATTATATTTAGCAGTTGGTGAAAAATCATTTGCTTATTTATCAAAAAAGAAATTGCCTATGGTTAAAAAACCACAGCCCCTTTCGCAAGGGGCTGGGCCCAGCACCAACCCTTCGGGTTCGGTGCTGAGGTTTGCACAGGCAGGGGATTTTACAACTCCAGAGCAGGTTCAACCAATAACTGATTTTATAGTGCAAGGATATTTAGATAAAAAATGGGACAGGGTAATTGTTGTTTCAACTCATTTTATTTCCGCCTTAAAGCAGGAACCGCATGTAAGAAGAGTTTTGCCCATTGATTTTGACCATATAGCTGAAACAGTAAGGCAGATGATTCCAGAAAGAGGAAAATTTGCTGATTTAATAAAGGAGCACAGTATTAACTTTGTGCCAGATAAATCAAGATTAAAAGAGTATTTGATTGAGCCCTCACCAGAAAAGGTTTTAAAAAAGCTGGCAAAACACTTATTTTTTATGCAATTTTACCAATTAATTTTAGAAGCCAATGCTTCAGAACATTCTGCCAGAAGATTGGCTATGAAAACAGCATCAGACAACGCAAAAGATTTGGGAGAAAATTTAAATTTACAATATAATAAATCTCGCCAAGCTAAAATAACAACAGAAATAAGCGAAATATCTGCGGGAGCAGAGGCGCTCAGCTAAAAAGAATTTAGAATCTGGAATTTAGTATTTGGAATAGAATACAGAATTTAGAATAAAAAATATCTTTTAAATTATTCAATATTCAAAATTCAATTCAAAATTCAAAATACTAAATTCTAAATTCACGTAAAAAACATGAAGGGTAAAATAATTCAGATAATAGGCCCGGTAGTTGATGTTGAATTTGAAGAGGGGAGCAGTCTTCCGGCGCTTTTTAATGCTTTGAAGGTTAAGGGGCCAAATGGAGACGTTGTTTTAGAAGTTGTAAAACATTTAGACCAGACAAAGGTTAAGGCAATTTCCATGCATTCAACGGATGGTTTAAAAAGGGGAGAGGAGGTTGCAGATACGGGGGAGCAGATTTTGGTTCCAGTGGGGCAAGAAGTTTTGGGAAATTTGTTTGACGTTTGCGGTAATATTATTGGAGAAACAGATAACCCGCCTCCGCATGAAGCTTCGGCGAGGCGAGGAAAGTTTAAGAAATATTGGCCGATTCATCGCGCTTCGCCTTCTTTTACAGATCAGGCAACAAAAACAGAAGTTTTTGAAACAGGAATTAAAGTGGTTGATTTAATTGCGCCATTTATCAAGGGAGGAAAAGTTGGATTGTTTGGGGGAGCTGGCGTAGGAAAAACAGTTTTTTTGCAAGAGCTTATAAGAAATGTAGCTGAAGAATCCGGCGGAGTTTCTGTGTTTGCAGGAGTTGGAGAAAGAACAAGAGAGGGAAACGATTTACACAGGGAAATGAAAGAATCTGGTGTTATAAATAAAACAGCCCTAGTTTTTGGCCAAATGAACGAGGTTCCGGGAGCCAGAGCAAGGGTTGCTTTGTCAGCCCTAACAATGGCTGAATACTTTCGCGATGAAGAAAAGAAAAACGTTTTGCTTTTTATTGATAATATTTTTAGGTTTTCGCAAGCTGGTTCTGAAGTTTCAACTTTGCTTGGCAGAATGCCTTCAGCCGTAGGATACCAGCCAACTTTGGCTTCTGAAATGGCGGAATTGCAAGAAAGAATTACCTCAACTAAAAACGGAGCTATTACTTCTGTGCAGGCAATTTATGTTCCAGCTGACGACATCACAGACCCAGCTCCCGCAACAACATTTTCTCACCTCGATTCAACTATTGTATTGTCCCGCGCATTAACCGAAATTGGAATCTATCCTGCAGTTGACCCATTGGCTTCAACTTCAACTGCATTGGATCCAAAAATAGTGGGAGAAAAACATTATAAAGTGGCAAGAGATGTTCAGCTAACTTTACAAAGATACAAAGATTTGCAGGATATTATTGCAATTTTAGGAATGGAGGAGCTGTCAGAAGAAGATAAAAAAATAGTTAACAGAGCAAGAAAAATCCAAAGATTTTTATCACAGCCGTTTTTCGTGGCAGAAAACTTTACAGGCAGACCAGGAAAATATGTAAAACTGGAAGACACAATAAACGGATTTTCAGAAATTTTGGAAGGAAAGCACGATGACGTCCCAGAAGAAAATTTTTACTTAAAAGGGTCAATCAAAGAAGTGAGCACAGATTAAAAAACGGATTTTCACAGATCACTCCTACGCTCCTACGCGTAGGAGCGTAGGAGTGGCGTCGTTGCTATCCAGCAGGCGAAGCAATCTCCGTTCCGTGTCATTCCTGTGCTTTGCCATCATGTAGCTTTAGCGGAGGATGGCAAAGCGCAGGAATCCAGATATTCAATTTAAAATTTGAAAAGTCCTACTCACGTGCGTGAGTAGGAAAGTGAGTAGGAGCAACAAAAAAGCTCTCGCGCAGAGAGCCTGTTGACGCAACTTGCATGATCTTTTTACCGAAAAGAGATTTCGGCGTCTGGATTTTTGGAAAGTATTTCGTTTAACTTAATGTTGACGGTTTCGTCGCTTGCATATACTTGCTGACTCCAATCAAATTCAATGCCGTCATTAATAGCACTAATAGGGACGCGCAAAACAAGGAACAGTCTTTGGCAGATGCCCTCCAAATCAAGTATGTGACCCAAGCTAGCAAACCGAATCCGGACAATTTTGCCTTTGCCTTGCTGTATGTAGTTGTTCATCTCCTCGCTTATTTGTTAATGTGCTATTTGGAAAAACCAATCCAATATAATATGCTAAATTAAAATAATTATTTTGTCAATAATTACGCGTTACGAGTTATACGTTACGCGTTACGTGAAGAAATGAAACTATCAGTTTACTCATTAAAAGAAATATTATTTCAGGGTGAGGCCCAGCTTTTAAATTGCAAGACAATTATAGGTGAAATTACGGTTTTAAATAACCACGAAACTTTAATTACTGTTTTGTCTGTTGGTGTTATAAAAATTATTGATTCTGCAAAGAAAGAGCATTTTTTTCCAATAAAATCAGGATTTTTGGAAGTTCGTCCGGGAAACGAAGTGCGCTGCATCGTAGAGATAGCAGTTGATTAGGGTTGACCCTTCACCCTTACGGCTATATTTTTTACAATAATAGCATTATAGGTTTCTATTAAATTACCTCGTTCATGTATTGACGGTAGGGTGAAGGGTTGACAGCCCTTTTTTGTGTTATAATAAAATAAGCTCAGTTAAATTTATATAACTGCGCAAAGGTCGTTTTATGAAGGATATATTTTAAAAGTATATATTTATTTATGAAACTAAACACTGTAGATATTATAGCCCTTATTTTAGTGGTTGTTGGAGGTTTAAATTGGGGGCTTATCGGGTTAGCAGACATTGACTTGGTAGCCGCGCTTTTCGGCGCCATGTCTGTGCTGTCTCGCATAGTTTATGTTTTAGTGGGATTAGCCGCAGTTTATGTAGCGGTTGTTTCAATGAAGCTGGAGAAAAGATAGTTTGTAAAAAAATCCCGCTACGCCAGCTGGCGTAGCGGGATTTTTGTTGTAATAGTTTTTGTATGCTTTATAATAAAAATAATATAACTTTTTTTGTTAACCACCCATGGCCAGGTAGTGAAAATTTGATAGCTCTGCCCGCGGGCAGAGGAAAAGAAATTCAGATCCTGGTAAAAAGAAAGATTATTTTTAACAAATAAATTAGTTAAGTAGAAATCGGTTGATTAAAGTCGAATTTCTACTGCCTGGTATGGCAAAAGCAAAAAAAAGAAAATACGATTTTTTAGTATTGGGGGCCGGAGGAATGCAGGGGAAAATAGTAATTAAAGACCTTCTTAAGAAAGGGTATAATCTTTTTATTTCAGACCTCTACCAGCACCATATAGATGCGCTGGAAGAAGAATTTCCTCTTCCAGATCATGAGGTGTTGGATTTGCGAAAAAAAGGGAGAATTTATTCTTTGGTTAAAAAAATCAATCCTTGTTTGGTGATAAATTGCGCTGAAGCGGATTGGAATTTAAGCGTTTACAAAGCGTGCTTGAAAAACGGAACACATGTGATTGACCTTGGCTCAGATGATGGCGTTATAACAAAGCAACAATTAGACATGGATTCTGATTTCAGAAAAAGAAAACTAATTGCTATCACCGGTTGCGGGTCCACCCCAGGAGTGAATAATGTAATGTTAGATTACGCAGTAGGCCTTTTGGATTCTGTGCATACAGTTGAAGCGGGTTTTGCATGGAATTCGAATATAAAAGAATTTGTTGTTCCTTTTTCAATCCCAAGCATAGTTGAAGAATTCACGGATCCTGCAGCCTTTGTAAAAAATAATAAATGGGTTAAAAAAATTCCTATAGAAACCGTTAAAGGCAAGCGTTATCAGGAAATAGGCAGAAACAAGCGTTTTTTAGTAAGGCATCCAGAGCCGTATACTTTCTACCATTACTACAAAGACAAAGGGCTCAGAAATGTAAAATTTTATGCCGGCTTCCCCACACATTCTTTTTCCGCAATCTATAACTTTATAATTTTAGGACTGGCCTCCAAGGAAAAAGTGAAAATCAACGGTAGCGAGATTGAACCACTGGAATTTTTAACGGAAATATTAAGAACATCAGAAATACCAAATGGCTACAAAGAAAAAGAAGTTTTATGGGTTGATGTGATAGGTAAAAAAGGCAATAAAAGAAAAGAGATATATATGGAGTGCATAGCGGAAACTTTGCCGGGCTGGGAGTTTGCAGGGTGCAATATTGACACCGGATTTCCAGCTTCAATTATTGCTCAGATGATAATAAAAAAGCGGATAAGGGCATGGGGAAGCTTTGCGCCAGAGGCAGTAGTTCCCAAAGAGGAATTTTTCAAAGCACTTAGAGAAAAAAATATGATTGTTTATAAAAATGGCAAACCTATAAATTAAAGTTAGTAAAAACCCCGCTCCGCCGACCGGCGGAGCGGGGTTTTAAGTGTAAATATTTAGTGCAAATACCCCCAAGTTTGAAGCTTGTCTGAGTCTTGACTCCAGCCCAGCCCTATGTCTGTTCTATAAAACATATTTTGCAGCAATATGTTTTCGAGACGGCTGTACACTTGTTTTCTTGCGTCTTCAACTGTTGTCCCAGAGCCCGTAACAACTAGGGCATACCCGGTATCTCCAGCTATCCTCCAGCTTTCATCAACAAGTTTTACGTCTCCCAAATGCACGCCGTCTAAGTTAGGTTTCTTAAATATAATGGATAAATCTTTGTAAATATTCATTTCTGATGGGTCATTATAGGGAAAAGGGGGGACCGCAACAACAACGCCTATCTGAAACCCTTTTTTTGTTTTTAATTCATAGTTTTCGCCTTTTGCTATTGAATGTAAAAAGTCGCCCCATCCGCTTGTTACCCCCTCCATTGCTATTGATATATGAGGATATCCAAATCTACAATTACCGCAGAAAAACGCCTTGCCGTTTCTTCGCACATATATAATGTGGTTAGGGACCTCTACGCAGTGCACCCAGCCGTTATATTTAATTTTTTTTATATTTCTCTTATCTATATAATAGTCAGTTTTTTTTGTTCGTTCTGCTAAAAAGTATAGATTGTGATTTCTAAAATATTTAGTTCCATGTAATTTTGTGCCCTTGTTTTTTATTTCTCTTATGTCAGCGACTATGCCGCATTTTAGCAAAAGCTCCTGCAGGTCATCTGCTAATTTTTTAGAGGTAGAGAAATATGACGCCTGTTTCGTTCTTTTATGGACACAACCATCACCGATTCTAAATGCTTCAAGAAAGATTTTTATTTGACGCGGGCTTAAATTTTTAACATATGAAGGCGCGTATTTCGTGTCACACTTCCCAAAATTAAAAGCAAGCAAATGCTTTACTAATTGGGTTGATGAGATTTGAAAAGATCTTTTAAGTTCGCTTACCTTGAAAGGAAAATTTTTTAACAGCTCCCTTACCTCTTTGTTTTTTGTGCTTTGCGAAATAGTTATAAGGTGCCTTCTTCCGCCGATAGACCCTTCTGCTAGAAATATTCCCAGAAATTTAAGCCAACCATCCATGGGCATATTCACTGAAGGATGTTTTATCGGGTAGACTTTGTGGCATCTTCCGAGGTGATGGTTTTCGGTGTATCCTGGCACAGTGTATGTTTTTTGCTCTGCCCCGACATGTTTACAGGTTCTTTTTATTTTTGCCCCATGGGGGATATTGTCCGCTCTAACAAAATTAAATTTCCCGCTTCTTTCTTCAACGTACATTTGGTGGTCAGGGGTGACCAAACAATCAAGCGCTTCGTGGGAATTACCGTTGCCGCTGATATGAATTAATTCGCCAGAGTGTTTTTTCGATATAGTATTTATAACTTTTTGATATTCAAAATTATGGGATTTCGGATTTAATGTTGCTACGACTTCTGATTTTTTAATATCTTTTATCAACCTCCATCCATTTTCAGTAAGAATTTCTGTGTCTCCTGAAAAACAGGTCCATTCTAAAGGATAAATTCCCCTTGCATTAGCAATACAATTTATGTCTATATAGCCAACATATTTGGACTCTTTCAGAGGCCCCTTTATTTTCTCTAAAGTAGTCCTAAAAATTGTATTAGGTGGAGAAAAATATAGGAGTGTTCCCATTTCTCCCGTGTATGGGCCCATGTCGCCCGGAAAAAGTTTTTTGTGCTCAAAGTTTACATTTATTGGATAAATAAAGTCGTTTCCGTTGAAAAAAGCGCCAACAGCGATTTCTACGCCCGATGCAAATTTTTGAAGTTGAAATTGTTTTATTTTTTTCTCTAATACTTTTTTGTTGGAGCGCAGTATCTCGTGTAAATCTTTTCCGTCTTCGTCTTTTCCTAGAAATAAAATTCCCTTGTAATCAGAAGGCGTATGGCCAGAGGGCTTGTAAACATATCTTCCGGGAGTCTCCTCAATAAACTTTAGAGCCGCATCGTAATCTGTAAAATCCCAGTGGGGGAGCGTCAGCATTCCAATTCTTTTCATTTCAGATTGTCCAAATTCTCTGTCTTTTTCCAATTTGTCTGTATATTCGCTTCCGCCAACAACCAGCTTTCCGTTTTTGCGCAGCTCATCTGATTCTTTTCCAAATCCAACATCATCAAAACATACCACATCTGACCAATCAACATATTTTTTCCACTCATCAACTTTCTCCAAAAAGCCGTCATAAACATCTTTATCGTCTTCGTTTTTGACATAGATTTTTACTTCGTGCCCCTCTTTTTTAATCTGCCATGCGAGGTCGCCAGACAAACTTTCCCAGCTTACAAATAAAAACTTTTTTGTTTCTTTCAAAATAACGGACGGCTGCTCCTGCAAACCGTTTTTTTCGTTTTGTTCGTTGCTTGTGTTATTCATTTGATAGACCTGTTGCTTAATAAGGATTTATGCTGTGCCGAATTTATCGAGCATCCTCGATTCCATCGGGACAACTTAAAATTTTGGCTGCGAATTTGTAAAATTTCGTCAGCTTGCCGAAGGGCAAACCTCCTCAATTTTCCAAATTCTCACTCAAAATTTTTTCATTTCGCTTATAATCTTATTAAGTAACAGGTCTAATTATTTTTAAAAATTGTTTTTTTATTATACATTATTAAAAAAAATAATTCAAAATTTTATTTTTTTACAAAACAAAAACCGCCATTCGGCGGTTTTTGTTTTAAGTTCAGAGAAATTATCTGCTGAATCTTGGAGGCCTTTTCTTTTGCCAGCATTCGCGGCAATAAATTGGCCTGTCAGGAGCTGGTTCAAAAGGAAGTTCTGCAATTTCTACTCCGCACTCGGAGCACTTCCAGTTTCCTTTTATCATCTCTCTTGGAGCAAAGCCCCTGTTTTGATTTCTGTCAAACATTTTGTTTCTATTTTCGATTGAATAGTAAAACGACCTTTCTAATATAGTCGCCTTACTTTTAGGTATAAGAACACCTAAGATATTCGACTTATTAGCTTATGTTCATTATACTCCTTTTAAATGTAATGTCAACCCTTCACCTTGCACACAGTGCTATTGCAACGATAATTTAAAGGAGGAAGTGTTTGTTATTATGCAGAAAAAGTATTAACGAAAAGGTGAAGGGTTGACCCTAATCAACTACTATCTCTATTTTTAGTTTAGTTCTTTATTTTTTTACTATAAAATGTAATATTAAATTATAAAAATATAAAAACTTAAGGATTATGAAAAAAGAGTTTTGGTTAATAATTATTTTGGGAGCAATCATTGTTGCATTGGTAGCCGTTGCGTTGTTTGTTGGCAATAAAGGCGGTAATTCAGAGGTAAGGGTTTTTTCTATAAAAGAGGGGCAAGAGATAGAAAGTCCACTTATGGTGGAGGGCGAGGCAAAAGGAACATGGTTTTTTGAAGCAAGTTTTCCCATAAAAATTACAGACGAGCAGGGGAATATACTCGGCTCTTCTTTTGTGCAGGCTGAATCAGATTGGATGACTGAAGATTTCGTAGGGTTTAAAGGACAAATAGCTTATGCGTCAAAAGCAGGCGGGAATGGTTTTTTGGTTTTAGCTAAAGACAACCCTTCAGGTCTGGCAGAATATGATAAGGAAATAAAAATTCCAGTTGTTTTATTGCCTACTGGCTACGCAAAAATAAAAGTATATTTCAACAATAGTAGATTAGACATAGAGGCTTCTTGCAATAAAGTGTTCCCAACAGAAAGAGAAATACTTAAAATAGAAGCCATTGGCTCTGCTGCCTTGTGGCAGCTTTTGGCAGGCCCCACGGAAACGGAAAAAAATGATGGATTTTTAACCAGCATTAACCATGGAGTTAAATTACAGAGTTTGGCAATTGACGAAAACGGTACGGCGCTTGCTGATTTTGACGGTCAGCTGGAAGCTGGTGTTGGAGGATCTTGCAGGGTGTCGGCAATTAGATCGCAAATTACAGAAACCTTAAAACAATTTCCGACAATTAAGAACGTTATTATTTCAATAAACGGCAGAACCGAAGATATTTTACAGCCATGAATTTTAAAATACTAAAAAAATCAAAAACTAGCAGAGCGAGATTAGGGTTTTTGGACACAAGCCACGGAGTTGTTGAAACTCCGTGTTTGGTTCCGGTTGCCACACAGGCAGTTATAAAAACCTTAGATAGCAAAGAGGTAGAAGAAACAAAATCGCAAATTTTAATCGCTAATACTTTTCATTTACATTTA
>JBDRST010000083.1:0-12711 GCA_043824525.1 bacterium | reverse complement strand
TTCTAAAATCCTTAATTATTTATTATATAGCTACAAGGGATTGCTTCAGGATACTATTTACGGGATTTCTCTTGTAGTAATCGGAATCTGTCTCTCTGCTATATTTTTAGACGGATTTAAGACCGATAAAAAATTTATTTTCAGGTCGGTTGTTATTTTTGGGCTTTTGTCTTTAGCAATGTTGCTTAATAATGAGGCTATAGTTTTAATCATCCCGCACCAAATAACCATATAAAAAACTTTTCATGGATAGAAACCAAGCAAAAAAAATACTTAAGATTGTAGCTGTGATTTACCTGGCCAGTTTTTTGATTGTTAATTGGAGCGATGTTTCTTGGGTCTTTAACTACAGAACGGTTTCTGGGCTGGTGAGCGATTTTTTTAATCCGTATCCAAGCATAGATGCCTCGTCAATGAAGCCTTATTTTTACCCCAACCACAGCGAAGATAAGGGCTCTCAAAATGTAAAAGAGTTTAAAACAAGGTACACAAACAAACAAAATGTTTTAGAAATTCCAAAATTGTCTCTTGAGGTTCCAATAGTTTTTTCTGCCAGCACTGATACAAATGTTATCTCAAAAGACCTAGATTCTGGGGTTGTGTTTTATCCTGGGTCTGTTTATCCTGGACAGCAGGGCCAGACAGTAATTTTGGGTCATTCTGCTCCGCCCGGCTGGCCAAAAGTAAGGCATGATTGGGTTTTTAGCGACCTAGAAAAACTGAACGTTGGCGATTCTATTCTAGTAAACTTAAATAACAAGCAGTATACCTTTATAGTTAGAGAAAAAAGTATTGTAAAAAGGGGCGCGGATGTTCCGATTAGTAATCTAACTGACGGAAGCAATGTTTTAATACTGATTAGCTGCTGGCCACCCGGAAAGGACTATCAAAGGATAACGGTTTCTGCCGAGCTGGCAGACAGCATATAGCTTGTTCAAGGTAACTCCTCACCCGTCCGAAGCTTCGCCTCTACACCTATGCACCTATGCACCTGTGCATAGGTGCATAGGTGCGGCGTCATTGCGAGGAGGCGCAATGACGAACTTCGGACGGGTGAGGATTACTGTTCAAGCTATTGACGTCTATCCCTTCTTGTGATAGGGTATCAAATCAGTAAGGAATCCACAGAACGGCCATAAACCCGGCGTAAGCAGGCAGGCCGATTCCTACGCAAACTAAAAAATTAAAAAAAGTAAAAAATATGTATTCAAAAAACAATAAAAGATTAAACTCGTTATTTTTTAAAATTGCGATTTTTTGCGTAATTTTTATAGGAGTGATAGCTGTTGCAGGATACGCGTCAGCTAGCGATTATGATCATCCTTGTGACAACGATAACCCTGATTGCTTTTATGTTGAGTGCGACTGTGACTCAGATTGCGGTTGGTCAGGTTTTATTGGAGATTCATTCTGCCAAGACGGAGACGTTTACAGAACATATAAAACCAATACTTGCTTAAATCCCTGGACAGAATCTGCAGAATGCGTTTATTCAGAAAGCCCAAAACTTTGGTATAGTTGCGAATCATGGCAAACCTGCAGTGCTGGTTTTTGTATAGATATAAATGTTGAGTGCGACTCTAATTCAGCTTGCGGGACAAATGGATTTGTCGGGGAAACATTTTGCCAGTCAGGAAATGTTTATCAAAACTACAAAACTTACACCTGCAATAACCCGGGTGTTCCCAATGCTTCCTGTAATAGTTCCACAACCGCCCAATTAAAACAGACCTGCGGGCAAAACCAAACCTGCCAATCCGGAAGCTGTACAACGCAGTATAGCGCCATAACCGTGCAAACCAACTCCGCAACAAACATCAGCAGTAATCAGGCAACGTTAAATGGCTATGTGTATAATAACAATACAAATTGCAGCTCTGATGTTTGGTTTGAATATGGGCCTACAACAAGCTATGGATACCAAGCAACCCACCAAACAAGGGAAAATACTGGTAGTTTTAGCAAAAACGTGAACTTATTCGGTAATTACACCAATTATCACTTTAGAGCCATAGCACGGGATTGCCAAGGAAGCACGGTTTATGGGCAGGACCTTAGTTTTTATATAAGTTCGGGTCAAGGAGTTTTATCTGTCAACAAAACAGTAAGAAACCTTACCTCTGGATCTGGTTGGTCAAACACCGTTTACGCGAATCCGTCAGATACATTAATGTTTATGATTACGCTGCAAGCGCCAACAAATCAAAGCGTAAGCAATGCGTTTGTGAGGGATTATCTTCCAAACAATCTTATCTATAAAGACCAACTGGTGGTTTCAGGAGCTAGTTATTCTGGAGACATAAATTCCGGTATTTCGCTTACTAATACAATTCAAGCCAATCAAACAGTAACAATAACTTATCAGGCGCAGTTGGCTGGAGCTCAAAACTTTAGCTATGGGACAACCACTCTAAAGAATAATGTTTTTGTAACGAGCTCTGTGTCAGGGAATAGTCCAACAAGCAACGCATCAATTATTGTTACAAGGTCAACGGTTTTTGGGGCTACCACTATTCCAACTGGATTAACAAATAATTTTTGGCTGGATTCATTTCTTTTACCTTTAGCCATCGCTTTGCTGGGTATTTGGATGTGGAGATCAGGATTCTTTTTTGGAATTGAGAAGTGGCTAGACAATAAAAAAAAGGCGAGAAGGGGATACAAGTCAGAAAAAGAGCTTGGTAAAAGAATTTCCATGATTCAAAAATCCGAAAATTAACAGCGTCGCTTTACTAAAAAAGGTTGCAATCTGCAGATTGCAACCTTTTTTACTTCCTTTTATTTCCTGCCCTCCAGCGCAGACTCAAGGGTTTCTTCGTCGGCGTACTCCAATTCTCCGCCAACTGGAATTCCTTTTGCCAGATGTGTAATCCTTCGCTGCGACTCAGGACATTCGGTTTTTGTCGTTTGCCAAACCTCTCTTATTGCCGTCTCAGCCAAAACCGAGGTTGCTCTTCCTTCAGGCGTTGGATTTAACGCCATCACTATTTCAGAAAATTTATTTTCCTGGACAATCTTTTTTAATTGTTCAATTCTTAATCGAGAAATATCTTCTTTTCTCATCACAGAAATGGTTCCTCCTAAAATAAAGTAAAGCCCCATATATTTTTTTGTGCCCTCAATTGACAGGAGGTCGGCTTCCTTTTCCACAACGCAAAGCAGGTTTTTATTTCTTGACGCGTCCTTGCAGATTGGGCACAGTCGGTTGCTGGAGTCACGGTCATACGATTCAAACGGATTAAAACAAAAATCACACAGCTTAACCTTGGTTTTTAATTCCTGAATGGCGGTAGATAGTTCGTTTATGTTTTGATCCGGTAATTTTAGGAGGTAATAAACAAATCTCTGCGCTGTCCTTGGTCCAACCGTTGGAAACTCCCTAAATATATTTATAAGTTTATTTATAGAATCCATTTTTATGAGAATTTGGAATATAGAATCTGGTATTGGAACCGCTTATTACATAGCTGTTCCGAATTTGTCGAGAATGCTCGATGAAATCGGCATAATTCTGCGGAATTAAGTAGAATAGAATAGAGAATTAAGAATAAAGGAACACAAAGCCCTATATTCTACATTCAAAATTCCATTCCAAATTCTAAATACTGAATTCTAAATTCAGGTTAGCTGGCTTCGCTGGCATACTCGCCTTTATCTAAATTTCTAAAACTGACTCTTTGTTCGTCAAAATATAATTCAATGCCGCCCGTAGGCCCGTTTCTATGCTTTTCAATTAATATCTTTGCTATATTCTGCTGTAAACTGTTTTCGTTATATTTATCCTCTCTGTAAATAAACATCACAACATCCGCGTCCTGCTCAATTGCCCCTGATTCCCGAAGGTCAGCTAACCTCGGAATTTGCGGAACGCGAGACTCCACGGCGCGAGACAACTGGGAAAGAACAAGCACGGGCACATTTAATTCTTTTGCAAGAAGTTTTAATGCTCTGGAGTTTTCTGTAACCTGCTGAACCGCTGATTGATATTTGTTCATCGGCTCCATTAGTTGCAGATAATCAATAACAATCAGAGATAATCCTTTGTTTGCCTGTAAACGTCGCGACATAGCCCGCATTTGCAAAACGTTTACTGAACCGGCGTCATCAATATATAATGGCGCGTCAGATAAGCTTCCCATTGCGTGTTGAAGCCGGGAATAGTCATCGGATGTTAGCCGTCCATTTCTTAGGTTCCACATGTTAATGTTTGCCGTGCTTGCCAAAAGGCGGTCAGCTAACTGATCTTTAGACATCTCTAAACTGAAAAGCCCCACTGGCAGATTGCCAAGCACAGCAACATTCCGAGCGATATCTAAAGCTAAAGAGGTTTTTCCCATTGAGGGGCGGGAGGCTAAAATTACCAAATCCGATTTTTGAAGCCCGCCTAAAATTTTATCTAAATCCGTGAATCCGGTTGCGGTTCCACGCAGCTTTCCTTTATATTTTGAAAGCTCGTCTAATCTTTCAAAAGTATCTGAAAGTATTTCCTTTATCGGCAAAAAAGCTTGGGTCAAGGATCTCTGGCCAATTCCAAAAACTATTTTTTCCGCCTTGTCTAATAAAACATCAACCTCTTCTGCTTCGTCAAAAGCTGATAACCCAATTTCCTGGGAAGCTGAAATTAGATCCCTTAAAATCTTTTTTTGCCGTACAATTTTCGCGTAATTTGCAACATGGGTGGCTGTGGGTACGCTATTTATAACTGAAGTCAAATAAGCTGAACCCCCAATATCATCAAGCTTATTTTTTTCTTTGAGCCGAGCAGAAACAGAAAGAATGTCTATGGGTTCTGACCTTTCATATAATTCTGCCATTGCCTGATAAATATCCTGGTGTCCTCCTTTGTAAAAATCTTCTGATTTTATAGAATCAACAACTTTTACAATAGCATCTTTGTCTAACATCAAACACCCCAGCAAGCATTGTTCTGCTTCAGTATTTTGAGGAGGAAGTTTATCAGGGAGTTGATTTACCATTTGTTTTTTTGTATCTTGTAGTTAGAATTAAATATTGGTTTGACGCCCGCTGGCGGATTCCCCGTAGGGATCTATTGAATGTGAATTTTATTTCCTCTATATTTTAGTTTTTATTTATTCCAGCTCCCAGCTTCCAAATACTAGATTCTAATAGTCCACATTAGCAAATGTAAAAAAACAGAGCAAGTACTTGACATAATTTATGTATGTGCTATAATTAAGATATAGGGTGAAATTGGTTCTCCCTCACACAAGGCCGGCTTTCAATAAGGAGGAAAGCCATGATCACACAGACCATGATCACACAGATTTCTTCACATGTTCCGCTTCTTCCCCTAGGCATCCGTCGCCAGTTGGTGGCGGAAGTCCACACAAACGGGGAGGGCCTGGTGTTTGACAACCGGGTCGCCCGAGCGGAAAGGCTCCGCAAGGAAGGCGACTTAGAGTTCGCCCAGCAAGCGGAGCGGGAGGCGGGGTTCGTTCTAGACGTCTACGCCTGAAACGTGGCGCGCGTCTGACACCGCCCTCCAGCAAAAAGACCTTTGGTCAGTCCAGAGGTCTTTTTTATATTAAAGCTATTGCACTAAATATTTTTTACAATCGGGCCGGAGGAAGTATCTTCAATTGTAAATCCTTGTTTTTCTATTTCGGCCCGAAGCTCGTCTGATTTCTTCCAGTTTTGCCGTTTTCTGTATTTTTCGCGCTCGCTGGCGAGTTTTTTTATTTTTGCCGGGATTGTTTTATTAACTTTTTTAAAATCAATAATCCCAAAAATTTTGTTTATTTCCTCAAAAAATTTATAAATTTCGCTTGATTCCTTTTTAGAAACTAAATCTTTATCCAAAAGTTGATTGGCTTCCTTGATAAAGCCGAACATCACAGCAAAAGCTTTTGGAGTATTAAAATCATCCGCCAGTTCTTTATAAAATTCATTTTTAAAATTTTTAATTAATTTTGCATTTTGCTTGCCCGCCGGAGCTTTAGCGAAGGAGGGATTTTTGCATTTTCTAAGGAATTCCTCAATTTTTTCAACAGCCGACCTTACCTCAATCATTGAAGATTCAGAATAGTCAACAGGCGAGCGCCATAGGCTTTTTACAATAAAGAATCTTAAATAGTTTGCGGGGTGTCTTCTTAAAAAATCGTTGATTGCTATAAAATTTCCCGCGGATTTAGACATCTTTTGTCCGCTTACAGTCAAAAATCCAACGTGCATCCAATATCTTGCCATTGGCATTTTGCCAGAAATCGCTTCCATTTGGGAGATTTCAGCCTCGTGGTGGGGAAATATAAGATCCTGTCCTCCTCCGTGGATTTCATATTGAGCTCCAAAAAATTTTTCAGTAATAGCAGTATCTTCAATATGCCAGCCCGGCCTACCGTCGCCCCAGGGGCTTTTCCAGCTTGGCTCTTCGCTATGCTGCTTAAGTTTCCACAAGCAAAAATCTCCACGGTTTCTTTTATCTTTACTGTAGTCAATCCTTGAAACAGAGTCTTCAGCATCAAGCGCCGTCCTTCCTGCCAGTTTCCCATATTTTTTAAACTTGGAAATATCGTAATAAATTCCGTCGTCATCTATTTTGTACGCAAAACCCTTTTTCTCAAGGCGTTTCACCTGGCTTATAATTTCCTTAATATATCTGGTTGCCTTGGCGTATTTTGAAACACTGTTTATGCCTAAATTCTTCATTGCTTCTAGGTGCTCCTTCTCAAATGCAACAGCCAAATCCTTTGGAGAAACCCCTTTTTCTCTGGCCCTTGCAATTATTTTATCATCTAAGTCGGTTACATTTTGCAGATAAAAAACTGAATACCCGGTTTCCCGTAAATATTTTACAAATGAATCAAAAACAACATAGTTCCTGGCGTGTCCAATATGCGAGTAGTCATAAACAGTGGGCCCGCAGACAAAAATACGGACGGTTTTTCCTTTTATCGGTTTAAACGCATCTTTTTTGCCGGTAAGAGTGTTATAGATTTTTAAATTGTGTTTTAACATAAATTTTATTTTTAGACCTTAATTCCAGTATTCTAGAGAAAGCGCTTAAAAAAGAAAATGGTATTGTCAGCCAAAGGGCATAAATAAAAATTATATGCGGAGAAGACGGCCAAACCACCAAAATTATAATAAACACGCAAGACATTATTACCATTTTTGTTTTGCCAAAAATATTTGATTCAAGGTATATTTCTTTTGTTCTATAATACAGGGAAGCCAGCGCGTTTAACATCTCCACTAAAATCAAAGCCAACAAAAGCCACTTGTGGGGTCCAAAAAGAGAGTAAACAGCTATTGGGGCGAGAAGGATCCGGTCGGAGGTTGAGTCTAACATAGCGCCAAATTCAGTAACGCGGTTTGTGCCCCTGGCAACCGGGCCGTCAATAAAATCAGTAATAACGCCTATTGCAAATAAAGACATTATTAAAACCTTGTTTTCTATTCCAAAGAAAAATAACAGGATAAATAAGGCAACTCCAATAATAACCCTTATGTACGTTATGTGGTTTGGAATTATTATTCTTGGCCAGTACGGTTTTATAAAAAGAAAAAGAAATTTATCCCTAAACCCGTCAACCCATTCCAAGAAATACTCTAAATCGTAAATTATTTTTTTTATCTGCATTAAACTAGTATAGCATAGTATAGCAAAAATTTTTACACTTGTTAATAGTATCTGTCCCATGGTAAGCTTAAAAAAAATATGGAAGCCCTATTAAAAGTTTTTATATTATCAATGACTCCGTTTGGAGAACTAAGATTGGCTATTCCAGTAGGAATACTTATTTACCAGCTAAATACAGCTTTAGTTTTTTTAGTGTCTGTAGCGGGGAACTTAGTGCCAGCTTTTTTTGTTTTGTTTTTTTTCAAAAGGTTTTCGCCATATTTTTCTAAAAAATTCCAAATCTTCAGAAAACTGATTAATCTGTGGGAGAGCAACGCCATTAAAAAACACTCTCGCAAAATTCAAAAATATGAATTTTTAGGGCTTATGCTACTTATTGGCATTCCCTTACCACTCACAGGTGTTTATACCGGGGCTTTGTTGGCAGCCCTAATGAACATGGCTTTTAAAAAATCTATCCCGGCTATTTTCGCTGGGGTGGTAATTTCAGGAATAATAGTTACATCCTTAGTAATTTTTGGTATCAATATTCAGGACTACTTAGGGTGGCAGGTTGTTTTGGGCATCATATTGCTTTCGGGATTACTTTACTGGTATTTAAAAAGAAGAATAACAAAACGATTATGAATAATTTAGTATTATACAGAAAATATAGGCCTGTCGCTCGCCTTAACGCCCTCACTTCGTTCGGGCTAGCTCTTCGGTTACGGCTCACTCCTTCAAAACCCTCGGTTTTGAATAATTTCCTACACGGGGAAATACCCAATTTCCCCGACCCCCTTTGTCGGCCGATACTTTCTAATTATTATTTTTTATTTTTAAAATATTTAAAATATGTCAGTTGTATTATATAGAAAGTATCGGCCGCAGAAATTTTCAGAGGTGGTGGGGCAGGAACATGTGGTGCAAACGCTAACTAATTCCATAAAAGGAAATAATATTTCGCATGCGTATTTATTCTCTGGCCCGCGGGGGAGTGGAAAAACAACCATAGCCAGATTATTCGCCAAAGCAATAAACTGTGAGAGGTCAGAGGGAGCAGAACCTTGCAATAAATGCTCTTCTTGTACAGAAATCATGGGCTCAAAATCAATGGATTTAATTGAGATTGATGCAGCCTCTCACAGAGGAGTGGATGATGTGCGCGAATTGAGGGAGGGGATACAGTTTGCGCCGGTAAAATCAAAGTACAAAATCTTTATAATTGACGAATCTCACCAGCTAACTAAGGACGCGGCAAACGCCCTGCTAAAAACTTTAGAGGAACCGCCTTCGCACGCGATATTTTTACTGGCAACCACTGAGGCGCACAAAATGATTCCGACAATCGTTTCCCGCTGTCAAAGATTCGATTTTAAGCGCCTGCAAGCCCCTGAAATCATAAAAAAATTAGAATTTATCGCAAAAAAAGAAAACGTAAAATTTGATGATTCTGCCTTAGCTTTAATCGCATTAAATTCACGCGGCTCTTTTCGGGACGCAGAATCTTTACTTGACCAATGCATAAGTTTTTCTGGCACAAGCGGTTCAATCAAAACACAGGATATAAAGGAGCTACTGGGAGTTGTGGAGGTAGGACAGATTGCTGAATTTGTTGACTTTCTTGTTTCAAAAAATGCCAAACAAGCGGTTTTATCTTTAAACGCTATGGCAGACAATGGGGTTGACTTACAAGAGTTTGCCAAAACATTAGTTTTTTATTTACGCCAGTCCCTGCTTTTAAAAATAAACCCAGATTTTTTGAATTTACAAAATTCTGGGTTGTCGTTACCAGAGATGGATAAAATAAAAATTCAGACAGCGGGAATATCTCAGAAGGACATTCAAAATATGCTTGAGCTTTTTATCAGCGCAGAAAATAAAATTAAATATTCGTCTGTTACGCAGTTGCCACTGGAATTAGCGATCATTGATATAACGCATCAAGAGTCATAAGTAAATTTAGGCAATTGACAAAGATGAAATTTTAATGTAATAGACCTGTTGCTTAATAAGGATTTATGCTGCAACTTGAAATTTTGGCTACAAAATCATAAAAATTCGTCGGCTTGCCTAAGGGCAAACCTCCTTATTTTTCTGATTTTTCGCACAAAATTTCTTCATTTCGCTTATAATCTTATTAAGCAACAGGTCTAATATTTAAATACTAATAACCACAAATCTGTTCCTTAACATTTGCGGGAGGATAAAAATGGCAAAGCGGGAAAGAGTTTGCAGAACAATGTTAGTGGACGAGGACGAAAGTAAACGCGATGCGCTGTTGACTTGTTATTTCAAATCCATCAGGCCGAGTATCATTTCTCAATACGACAAACATGAAATCCACAAATGTGTCTCTGTCAGACAAGTGCAGGGAATGATAAATAACGGGGTTATTCCTGACTTGATTATCTTTTCGCAAGATTTTCCAATAGCTGAGTTCGACGAACTAGATGAATGGCTCAGCTCTCAAGAGCTAGCTATTACGCGCATGCGCGTCCCATTGTCGGGTAAGAAATAGCAATCGCTGGTCAAAACCAGCGATTTTTTTTACTTGCATTTATCCACGCACCTTATTGACTTATTTTTAAAAACAAGGAAAAAAATTTATTATAGACCCGGCACATTAAGAAGTTATCCACAGAAGGGTGAAGGGTTGACTATTTTAATTGTGGTATAATAAACTAATGAATTTTTAATTTGAAATTTGAAATTTGAATTCAATTTAAAATTATTTAATTTGAAATGATTTAAGCACGGCGTCGTGTTTTCAAATTTGGTCATTTAGTCATTTCAAATTGATTTCAAATTGTAAATTGTAAATTTCAAATTGGTTTTATGGCTGAACAACAATTAATAGACTACATAAAAAAAGCAAAAGTAGCAGGCCAGCAAAATGAGCAAACACGCGCTCTTCTTATCCAAAATGGCTGGACTGAAGCTGAGATAAATGCAGCTTTTTCAGATGCCGGTAGTGCGGATGCTGGCCTTCCAAAACCCGAGTTAAACACTGAGCCTAAAACTCAACTCCAGCCAGAGCATCAGGTTTCTGGGCAACCGGAAATCAATGTCCAAAAAAGCCCGATACAATCCCCTAAAACCCTTGTTAATGAGCCACGAGACAGATTTAATCCTCAGCCGGCGCTAAAAACCGAGCAACCGCAACCCGCGCATCAAGACGAGCCAATGCACACGGGCTTGCCTCAAAACAGAATTGGGCCGCATTTTGTTTTAAAGATTTTAGTTGTTTTGATTTTACTCTCTATTATTGGTACTGGATTTTATTTTATTTTGGCACAAGGAGATTTTTTACAGCGATTGACTGATAAAACTTTATTATTTTTTTCCCCGGGAACACAAATTGAAACTGAAGCTGACAATAATAACAATGCCAATACAGCGCCTCCAATCACAGACCCGCAGCCACCAGTAGGATTGTCATCAAAAATTCTTACCACTGTGCCTGAAGAATATAACATTGCTAAAATAACCGTAGCGGCGTTCAGTCAGTCAGGAGACAAATCGGTTTACTGCGCTCCACTGAAAATTGATAGCAGCAAGGTTGCCTGTTTTCAGAATGGTGAAAAATTTCTAGAGAGCCCATATCCAAACAAACCCTACTGGATTGGAATCAGTCCAAATGGGCAAAGAATTGTATTTCTTTATTATGATTCTGTAAAAAGGCAGGCATTTTCCTTTGAGAACGGGGTGGAGGGTACGCGTTATGACGGAGCCATAACTTCGCCAAAATTTAGCGCAGACAACCAGGACTTCCTTTATATAGTGTTGGGAAATAATGGAAAAAGCTTTGTTGTCTTAAATGGTATCGTATCAACGGCGCATGATAAAATATTTACAATACCTGACTGGAGCCTTGATGGAAAATATCTTCTTTATGGCGCCAGGGACAACGAAAATATATCTTGGATTGCCGACGAAATCCAATCCTTAGGAGCGCAACCGTTAAATGAGGAAGAGTAAAAAATTTATTATATTCGCGCTTCTATTAACCGCCATTTTAATGGCGGTTAATTTGGCTTTGCGGACAAGCTTTCTGTTTACTCCAACGGCCGGCTTGTCCGCGCCAGCGTTCGCCCCAGTTGAAAAACCGCCAGATAAAATCTACGCCCAAATTTTATTTATTGGCGATATAATGCTCGACAGGGGCATACGGTATTATGCTGAAAAAAACGGAGGAAATAATTTTATTTTTGAAAAAATTCACGAAAATCTCTTAGATTATGATCTGGTGGTCGCAAACCTTGAGGGGCCCATTACCGATAATAAATCAATAAGCATTACAGCAAAACTTGAAAGTCCGGAAAGTTATTTTTTTACCTTTAATCCAAGCTGGGCAGAAACTCTCTCTATCAATAATATTCGGCTTGTTAATTTGGGAAATAACCATATTTTAAATTTTGGGAGCGAAGGGCTTCAGTCAACAAAAAAATATTTAAGCGAGGCAGGAGTGGACTATTTTGGCTCTTCTGATTATCCAAAAACCATAACAAGCGAAATTAATGGAGTAAAAATAACGTTTGTAAGCTATAACGAATTTGCAGCTTACAG
Organism: bacterium; assembly: GCA_043824525.1. Lineage (GTDB taxonomy): Bacteria > Patescibacteriota > Minisyncoccia > Minisyncoccales > Staskawiczbacteraceae > XYD1-FULL-39-28. Next base: position 563 of record JBDRST010000083.1, on the reverse strand, counting down.
AGAAATTGAGGGAAAGGCAATTGTTGAAGAAATAAAAAAAGCAAAAGGATTCTCAGATATTATTGTAGTTTATAGCCATTGGGGGGCTGAATATATACCAGAGCCCGCTGACTCAATAAAGGAATTAGCGCATCAGTTTATTGACGCGGGCGCTGATGTGGTTATCGGTTCGCATCCGCACGTAATCCAGTCCATAGAAACTCATAATGGAAAAAGGATTTATTACTCTTTGGGAAATTTTGTTTTTGACCAATACTTTTCTGAAGAAACGAAAATGGGCTTAGGCGTAGTTATGGAAGTGGATTCAGTAACCAAAGAATTAAATTTTGAGGAAATAAATTTTTATTTACAGCCCAACGGCCAAACCGTTTTAGCGGAATAAATATCCACAGACCAATTCGCGCGAATTGGTCTGTGGATATTGTGCGACAAATTACGACTAAAATTTTCCCAATAGTTGACGATCGTCAACTATTGGGAAACGAGGAACCTCCGATTTGGCGGGATGGTTGAAGGAATCGCTGGAAAATGGTATCCTAAAAACATATTCCGGGGTCGTCTAA
>JBDRST010000082.1:0-13261 GCA_043824525.1 bacterium | reverse complement strand
TTCACTATCAATTATTCCAACAATAATTTGAACGGGCAAACAAAATGGCTGGCGGGTTATAAATCCAGCAAAACAAGAGTTTGCGTAACTGTCGGCATGATGACGACCGGCTACGAGTGCCAAGATATAAGGAATCTTTGTTTAATGCGTCCGATTTTTTCGCCAACTGATTTTATCCAAATCAAAGGGCGAGGAACGAGAAAATATACTTTTAACTATAAGGATACCGACAACGAACAGATAAAAACCGAAAAAGACACTTTCAAACTTTTTGATTTCTTCGCTAACTGCGAATACTTTGAAGAAAAATACAATTACGACCCAGTTTTGAAATTGCCGATTAAAGTCGGCACTGGCCCGGGTGGAGATGGTCCAATAGATATTGACGAGATAAGCGTTTTCAATCCCGACCCGCTTAAGACCTTTTCGGAAAAAGCCGTCGGCCTTGCCGGCATGAAAGTTGACTGGAAATTCTTTGAAAAATTTGAATATGTTGTTAAAAACGATCCGGTTGTAAAACAAAAATACGAGCAGGGCGATGTCAAAGGGGCGGAAGAACATGTTAAAACCGAAATTTTTGAAAAACCCGAGGATTATTTCAATATGGAAAAATTACGAAAATCAATCAAAGCAGATCGCTGAATAACACTTAAAGAATTTATTGAAAAAATCTTTGGCGGCATAACGAAATTCAAATCAAAAGACGAACTTTTAGAAGAAGAATTTGAAAAATTTGTCGCGATTTACAAACCCGACAATAAATTTGCCCTGCTTATTAAAAATTATCTCAAAAGCTATGTCGCGGACGAAGAATTTAGAGCGATAGTTGATAATAATCAAATTCAAAGATTATATACCTATCCGAGTTTTTCCGCAGAAGATTTTAATGAGCTGGGCAAGTATAAAAAAATTGTGCCTGAATATGTCAAAGATTATGTTTCTTTAAATACTTTTATGTAAATTATGGATTACCAAGAAATTAAACGAAAAATTAAAAATTGCCGCAATGTTCTTGTCGGGATTGTTCCAAGTCCTGAAGCCCAAGTCCAGCAAATCACAATCGCCCTAATGTATAAGTTTATGGACGATATGGACAAGAAAGAGCAGGAAGAAAATGACGCTCCACCGATGTTTTTTGCTGGAGAGTTTGCTAAATATTCTTGGACCAAACTTTTAGCTCCGCAGGTCGGCAGTCAAGAAAGAATGAACCTTTACGCCGAAGCGATTGAAAAAATGAATGAGAACAAAGGCATTCCGCAACTTTTTCGCGATGTTTTCAAAGGGGCATTTTTGCCATATCGCAACCCCGAAACTTTAAGCATGTTTTTGAAGGAAATCAACGGATTTACCTATGACAACAGCGAAAATTTAGGAAATGCTTTTGAGCATCTACTTTCTATTATGGGGAGCCAAGGCGACGCAGGAATGTTTAGAACGCCAAGACATATTATTGATTTTATTGTTGACGCGGTTGATCCACAGAAAAATGAACAAATTTGCGACCCGGCTTGCGGTTCCGCAGGTTTTCTTATTTCTGCCTTTAACCACATAATAAAAACGAATACAAAAGATAAAAAAGGCGACTTGCTTTCACCAGAGGAAAAGAAAAAACTGATTAAAAATTTTGTCGGTTATGACATTTCGCCGGATATGGTGCGGCTTTCCAAAGTTAATTTATATTTGCATGGTTTTCCAAGTCCGACCATTTTTGAATACGACACGCTTTCCAGCGAGGAAAAGTGGGGCGAAAATTTTGATGTTATGCTTGCCAATCCGCCGTTTATGTCGCCAAGAGGCGGAATTAGACCGCACAAAAGGTTTTCCGTGCAAGCCAACCGCTCCGAAGTTTTATTTATTGATTACATTTTGGAGCATTTACGGCCCAACGGACGAGCCGGCATTATCGTGCCGGAAGGAATTATTTTTCAATCCGCGACAGCGTATAAAGCGTTGCGGAAATTACTGATTGAAGACGGACTTTTGGTGGTTGTTTCGCTTCCGGCTGGAGTTTTCAATCCCTATGCCGGAGTAAAAACCAGCATTTTGCTTTTTGACAACGGCCTTGCCAAAAAAACAAAAGAAATTCTGTTTTTGAAAATTCAAAATGACGGTTATGGTCTCGGCGCGCAAAGGCGGGAAATTGATAAAAATGACTTGCCCTTGGCTTTGGAAATAATCAAAAAATACAGAACCGCTTTGAAAGAAAACAAAAAGTTTAAATTAAACGCGGAACAGGCAAAAATTTCTCATCTTGTCGTCAAAGACAAAATCGCCGAAAACGGCGATTATAATCTTTCTGGCGATAGATATAAAGAAGTTGTTAATTTTGCCAATCAAAAATGGCCAATGGTGGAATTGGGGGAACTAGAAAAACAAGAGAGAATTACTTTTTTAAGAGGTCAGGGGATTTCAAAAAAGGACATTATTGATACAGGAAAAAATAAATGTATCCATTATGGAGAAATTTATACTTTATATCAGCCGGTCATAAAAGAAGTTATTAGTAAAACTAACTGTGAAGGGAAAATTTTATCAAAGGAAGGCGATGTTTTAGTGCCTTCAACTACAACCGCTGATGCTTTTGGTATAGCAGTAGCCAGATCGTTAAATGAAAATGGGATAATACTTGGTGGCGATATAAACATAATCAGAACGGAGAACAAATATTTATTGTCTGATTATCTAGCTTATTTAATAAGTAATTCAAATGTAAAAAAACAATTAGCTACTTTTGCAAAGGGCGTAAACATTCTTCATTTGTCAAATAGTGATTTAAGAAAACTTAAAATTCCACTTCCGCCGATTGAAGTACAAAAAGAAATCGTTGAGCAAATTGAAGTCAAGCAAAAAGCGATTTCAGCCGCCAAAGCAGTGATTGATAATTTAGAGAGAGAGAGACGCTATTTTGGCCAAGAGATTAGAAAAATAAAAGGCGTTGAGTGGGTAGAATTAGGCGAAGTCGCTGATTTTATTCGGGGCCCATTTGGTGGCTCTCTTAAGAAAGAGATATTCAAACCCTCGGGGTATTTAATTTATGAACAGTATCATGCAATCAACAACGATTTTAATTTCGGCAGGTATTTTATTGATGAAAGAAAATTTAATGAGATGAAAAGATTTGAAGTATTTCCGGAAGATTTGTTAATAAGTTGTTCTGGAACAATGGGGAGAATTGCGATTGTGCCAAAAACTGCCAAACAAGGAATTATCAATCAAGCATTACTTAAGTTAACACCACACAATAAAAAGATAATTGCAAAATATTTAAAATTAGTACTTGAAGCAGATTTTATACAAAATAAATATTTTAAGGATCAATCTGGTTCAAGCATACAAAATGTTGCTTCGGTTAAGGTTTTGCAAAAAATCAAAATCCCGCTTTTGCTTCTTAAAATCCAAAAACAACTTGTCGCGGAAATGGAAGAACAGGAAAAAATTATTGAAGCCAACAAAAAACTTGTCGGCATAATGGAGCAAAAAATCACCGAAGTTTTAAGCGAAATATAATCTGATGAATAAGCGAAATCTGTTATCAATCAAAAAATCCCTTGAGCTCTTAATATCTTCAATTGACAAAAGAGAAATTGAAGGATTTTTGGCTTTAGATACTATTAGAGGGTTTAGAATTTTAATTTTTAAGGAGTTGAGCGGAGACGAATTAAATATTTTTAAAAAAGCTGTTCCGTATTATGACCCAACAAATATGGTAAGCTATGACGCAGAAGATGTTTTAGAAAAGGCAAAATATGTTGCCAATCAACTCATAGTCCATATAGACACAAAACTTGAAGATTGGGAAAACAAACTTGAAGAATTAAGCAAGAATAATAAAAAACTACGGAAAAGAATTGAAGAACTGGAAAAGAAACAAAAACTTTTATTAAATGAGATCAACGCATTAAAAACAGAACATACTTTTGAAATAGCTGAAAATAAAATCAAATTATTGAATAGCGATGATTTACTATGGTTAATAGAAGCAGTAAAGTGTTTTAGGGGTGGGGCGTTTATCGCTTCTGTGGCTATGTGTAGAGTTTTATTTGAAAATTTAATAAATACCGAATGTGCCAAATCTGGTATAGATATTTCAGCGGGGTTGCAATATAAATTTGAAGAATTAAAAAAAGCCGGCTATATTTGCGGCAACCATGAAAAAATAAGCGAGTTAATAAAAATTTTCGGCGATATCGCTTCCCATCCAAACATCGGCAAAATAAACAAAGAAAAAGCCAATTTTATTTTAAGCGGTTGTTTAATTTTGATTGATGATCTATTCAAAAAATAAACACCCCGATTGAGGGGGTCTATTTATGCTTTTGGCTTTTCCTGAGGTCGTTGAGGCATATTTGGCGGCGGCGGTCCTTGCAGAATTACTTGTGGTTGCGGAAAGTTTTTCATTAAAGAAGTGCCATAAGCGTTTTCGTAAAGTTTTACCGCAGCGCTTCTGTCAAAAAATAGCTCAATAGCACAATATAATTTCCAAACTTTATCTCTCAACTCTTTGTTTTCTCGCATATCCTCAACATCAAGTTTCCACTCTTTAGCTTTTGAAATAGTAATCGGTCTTGCATGTGACTTGTGGTCATCGTGTTCAAGAAAATGACTTGAAATTTCTTTTGCCAATTCATCTTTTTTCCCCTCAAACATATACTTTCTGAGCCATTCACTCACCAATTCCTCGGCCAGTTTTAAGGAAGTTTCGCAAATTTCAAGAAGATGCAGGTCGTATTTATTCAGCATCGGCAAGTAAGCCGGTAAGGAATCTGTGCCCTCGCTTTCTATAATTGATTTTGCCTTATTAAATCCGTTTAGAATTGATTTTGCCGGCACAAACATAATGCCTCCGGGCACAGGAATAACAACTTGCGGGTCGGTTGGCCCAAGCTCAGAACGGTCGTCCATTAAAATCTTATTGCCGGAAAGCGCAAGCATTGTCGCCGCGCTCTTTGCCATTCTCGGAATAATAAATCTAATGTCTTTGTAGTTTTCGCGCAACATTGAAACTAACTGCTCTGTTGCTTCAGCAGATCCGCCCGGACTATGTATTAAAATATCAATGCTGTCGCCGTCAATTTTTTCAATGAGGTCGGAAAAACAAGTTAGATCGAGCTGGTTTATGGAATTAGGAACAGCGGGATGACTTTTATTGAAATCAGCCGCATAAACGATAAGCTTTCTTTTGGTGATTTCTTCAATCTCCTTAATCAAGCTTATTCGTAAGTCGTGATGTTGTTTTGGGTCTTTAATACCCTCGACCAGTTCCTGAAATGTAGACATTGTAATTGCCCTTAGTTGAAATTGAATTAGATCCTTTTACTTTAGATTTTGGAGTAAAATAAGCACCCATCGACTCATCGTATTTTTTTTGGGCCTTTTCAAAAGTTTCCATTGTCCTTTTCACTTTTTCGTTACCTTGGACAAAATCTTTAATTGTGGTAAAAGGATTGTTATTGTTGGTATTCATAATTGAAATTTACCTTAACTTAAGATACAATTGTAGTATAATAAAAATTTCAAACTTATGCAATAGCAAGGGAATTAACTAACCCCGCCCACCACCTAATTTGAGGTCCCGCCGCCGAAAAAAAATCGGGCGGAGCCCGAAAGCAAGCGGGCGAAAAGAAAAAGGGGTGTGGGGAAAATGAATTTTTGCCCGCCCATTTTTCATTTTAGAATGAAAAATCGGTGCGCCAAAATAAAAAGTAATTAAAAATCTTAAATTAATGGTAAATTTTTTGGAAATTGTTTTAATTTTAATTATTGTTGGGATGGGGTTTTGGGTGTTCAAGCTCTATCAGGATAAAAAAGAGGGCGAGAGGGAAGCGAGTTTGGCGGAAAAGGAGAAGGAGGAGTATGCGGAGCTGGGTAAGGGGCTGGCAGAATACAAACAAAAACTGGAAGAAAAGAAAGAGTTGGCAAAAGAAAAAATTTTAAAATTGTTAGAAGCCAAGGAGAGGGTAACTCATCAGGAAGCGGCGAAGGAACTTAATGCAAGTAAAACTTCTACCATAAGGTATTTAGACGAACTAGAAGCAGACGGTAAGATAAAACAAGTCGGCAAAACAGGAAGAAGCGTGTTTTACACAAAAAAATAGGTCTATTACAAACGACCCAGATGCATCTGGGTCGTTTGTAAAATAACACAAAAGTCTGATGTTAGATTACCTTGAATTACGAAATGGACTTCAACGCTTTGTTTTTGCCTTGGGCTACAAGCGCATAAAAAATTCGTCGGCTTATAATTGGCGAAGGAGAGAGAGAAAGAAAGCAATCTTTCTTTTGCGAACGAGTGAACCAATTATATAATCTTTATATACTCTGTATAAACCTCCTCATTTTTCCACGCTTTCGCCCGCAAGCCAAAAAAACAAATCATTTGGAAGCCATTTCGTAATTCAAGGTAGATTAGGTTTTTAAATTAGTTGGTTTTGGTTGTTGTTTGGTTTTATGCCAAGGTGTTCATACGCTAAGCGAGAGGCGACCCTGCCCCGCGGAGTGCGCTCTAAAAACCCCATTTGCATCAAATACGGCTCGTATATGTCTAAAATTGTATCTTCTTCTTCCATAGCAGCTGCCGCCAACGATTGGATTCCAACAGGCCCCCCGTTAAATTTTTCTATTAATGCTAAGAGAATTTTTTTATCTCCAGGCTCCAAGCCCATTTTATCAATCTCTAAAAAATTTAAGGCGTATTCAGTAATTTCTTTTGTGATTTTCACTTTACCCCCCACTAACTTTGGGCTATTTTCTTTTTTTCCCGAGAATTTATTTTCTTCACCCTGCCCAAAGTTAGTGGGGGGCGAGCCCTGGACTTGCGCAAAGTCTCTTACTCTTTTTAACAATCTATTAGCGACTCTTGGAGTAAATCGCGAACGCTTAGCAATTATTTTTAAAGCATCAGGATATATCTCTATATTTAAAAGTTTTGCTGACCTCTCAATTATCTTTTCCATATCTTCATTGGTGTAAAAATTTAGTTGGAAGGTGGCGCCAAAACGGTTTCTTAGGGGAGCTGACAGCAAGGCGGGCCTTGTTGTGGCTCCAATTAAAGTAAATTTTGGCAATTTTAATTCCATTGTTCTTGCCATAGGCCCTTTCCCTAAAATCAAATTCAGCTTATAATCTTCCATGGCAGGGTAAATGTATTCTTCCACAGTTTTGCTGATGCGGTGTATTTCATCAATAAACAAAACATCTCCCTCATTTAAATTGGTTAAAATCGCAGCTAGGTCGCCAGCCCTTTCAATCGCGGGTCCTGCAGTTATTCTTATTTCCTTTTCCATTTCCAAGGCAACCAAATTTGCCAGCGTTGTTTTGCCTAGCCCGGAGTTGCCATAAAACAACAAGTGGTCTGGGCTCTGGTTTCTTTGCTTGGCCGCTGTTATAATTATCCGTATGTTTTCTTTGATTTTATCTTGGCCAACATAATCAGGCCATTTTTTTGGCCTTAAAGTAGAATCTAACACCTCATCCTCCTTATTTTCTTTTTTATCTAAGATGCTTGACATATGAATAAAAAAATGCTACAGTTAAAAATATTGAAACTTTAGCGTTAAAATATTTTTATTACGTATTATATTATGTAATAGCTAACGCATTGTATTGCCCGCCAAAAGTTTTCACCCACCAAAATTTTTGTAAAAAATTTAGGCGGGTGAAGAAAAAATTAGGCGGGTAAAAAACGGCTCTGGAGTTGGAGGTATTTACTTGGATTTGTTTTAGCTTCGGGTGGTCTTGCTCTGGCTCGACCATTCCTCGAACAAATCTTTCTTTATGTCCCAGACATAAAAACTACCTCCAACCCCAGAGCCGTTTACCCCGTTAGAAATTTGCCACTGAAAATAATTTATTTTGGTAGGTAACGCAAATTTTTGATGTTATCGCGGTGTAATTCGGTCGCAAATTTCTAACGGGGTTTACCAGTTCATAGTCCTTTGACTTTGCTATAGGAGAAGCGTCATGAAAAGTATCACAATAGTTTGGTCGTCATTTAGCAGCAGTGAGCACTTTCAGCGTTGTCTGCAAGTTAATGACGATGCGAGAATCGAGGACATTCTCGCAGATTTTTGTGCGTGGGAACTCGCACTTTACGAGTTTGATGCTATCGGATCTGGTGGCCACGTTATTGGCGACTACGTGTTAGAAGGGCCTCTTGAAGATGGAAAATGCTACTGTGTTGTTTCCAAAAACATCCATCGCACTAAAGCTATCATGAGGAGGCAATAATAGACGCGAGCCTTTCGGAGTGTTTTTTGTACCTGGCTTCGTCGGATGCCCGTTGTGAAATATAAATGGGCTTTTTGTTTAGCATCAATTTAAAAAATAAATAAAAGCTAAACAACCCCTCACCATTTGACGCCCTCAGGCGGATTCCCCGTAGGGATCTTTTACCATTGAATCCCTATCATCACGCAGACAGCCGAAGGCGCTTCGCTCGATAGATTTCTATATTTTCAAAAAACATCGCTGAAATTGGTGACGGGGGTTTGTTATATAATTTGTTATATAACAGGTTTTCAAATTTCAAATTCAATATTTTCAAATTGATTTCACTTAATTCCGCAGAATTACAGCTATGCAATAAGCGGTTCCAATTTCAAATTGTAAATTTCAAATTAGCATTAAGATTGCTTCGCTGAATTAAACCGCTCACACGTGTGTGAGCGGTTTAGCCCGCTCGCAATAACGCTGCCTACTCACTGCCAACTTCATTTTCCTCTTCTTCTACAACTCTTTGAATTTCGTCAAAAGTTGTTATTCCCAACGCAATGTCAATTAATCCGGACTGGTACATTGTTACCATTCCTTTTTTTATAGCTAATTCTCTGATTGATGAAACCGGAGGATTGGTTAAAATAAATTTTTCCATTTCAGAGTCAACCAAAAACGCCTCAAACAGACCCTGCCTTCCTTTGTATCCTGTAAAGTTGCATGCTTGGCATCCACCCTCTTTTATTTTTGCGATTTTTATTTTATCTAAATCCGGAATTTTAATTTTAGGTCCCGACGGCGAAGCCGTCGAGGATCCTCGATTGCCTTCGGGCAATCGGGACAGGTGTTTTAACCCTTTTTTTATTTCTGACAGTTCGGTTGCTGACGGCTTTTCAAAAACAGAACATTTTTTACAAATTTTTCTTACTAATCTTTGGGCTATGGCCATTTTTATTGCTGGAGCTATTGATGACGCTTCAGCGCCCAGGTCCACAAGCCGCGGGATGGTTCCTGCTGCGTCATTGGTGTGTAAGGTAGAAAGCACCAAGTGCCCGGTTAAAGCCGCCTGAAGGGCTATTTTTGCGGTTTCCTCATCTCTTATTTCACCAACCAAGATTACATCGGGGTCCTGCCTCACAATTGATTTTAACCCGTCAGCAAAATTATACCCTTTTTCAGGGGCAACCTGTGTCTGGGAAACGCCTTTCAAATGGTATTCAATCGGGTCCTCGATGGTTATGATTTTAATTTCCGGGTTTTGTATCTTTTTTAAAAAAGCATAAAGAGTGGTTGTTTTACCAGAACCCGTGGGTCCTGTAACAATTATCATGCCATTAGGCCTTTCAATTTCTTTCTGAAAAACCTTTAAAAGGTCATCTCTTAATCCTAATTTATCTAAAAGAACAAGGCTCTTTGGATTTAAAATTCTCATTACAATTGACTCTCCGTATTCTGCTGGTAAGCTTGATGTTCTTACTTCAATTAGCTCGCCCCCCACTAACTTTGGGTTTAATTCTGCGTTAGATTTTGTTTTGTCTGGTTTATCATCTCTAAAGTTAGTGGGGGGTAAACCTATTGTAAACCTGCCGTCTTGTGGTTTGTCTGTAATATTTAATTTTAATTTTGAAGTAAGTTTTAGGCGGCTTAACAAATGACGGTGGGTTTCATGGTCAAAAAAAACAACATCCTGTAAGATGCCGTCTAATCTAATCCTTAATCTCGCGTCCTTTTCTTCAGGTTCAATGTGAATGTCAGAGGCGTTAAGAGAAATAGCCCCATATAAAATAACATCTAAGAGTTCTGTAATATTTTGTTTTAGATACTCTTCTATCTTTTTTTTAAACCCGGCAATATCTTTTATATCCCGCTGCACCTCCTCTACTATTTTCAGAGAAATTATTACAGAACCAAGCAATTTTTTTGTTTCCTCCATTATTTTAGTAAAAATCTAAAGAGTTAGAGAATTAAAGATTTTTAAATCTTTATATTTTTAGATTTTTAAGTTGCCTGTTATCTCTTTTAAATTAGCCCCCTTTTTCATAAGACCTCCTGCAATCTCAAAAATGTCAGCTGTTATCTTATTTTTAAAATTTTCAGTATAAATTACAATGCCAGCTAATAAACATACAGCCACCTCCTTTTTTATTAAGTCGCCCCCCACGATTTTTATAAGTTCAAAAACTATTTCTGGCAAAGAAGAGTTTTTTATTAGATTAATTTTACCAAATTTTTTGTTTTTTTGCACTGAGCTTATTAAAGTGTCTGTCTCGCCAGGCTCGCTTTCAATGGCTTGCGATGATGCCTCCGCAGCCATTGTGTTTTCACTATCAACTCGTTCACCTTTTGTTAAAGCTGAAGAGTCAATGTTTAAAATTGGCGAGTCTAATAAAAATCCAAAAGAGTTTAGTTTATTTTTAAGCTGCTCAGAATAATCCTTTATGCCAATGGTAACAACTAAATCCGGCTTGGTTTCTGAAAAATAAAAAGAAATATCATCTTTCTTTACTTTGCCGCTTTCTAAAGTTAAAAATATTTTTACATCTTCATCGCTTTTTTCGTAGGAAATCTGCGAGATGTTAGCTGCCCTGTTTGGAATGGAAATCACAAAATTTTTAGGATAAGAAATAAAATCTAAAGAAGGAGTTAAAAACTTCAAGTTTGGAACCGCTCGACTTCGCTCGCTGTTCCGAATTTGTCGAGAATGCTCGATGAAATCGGCATAATTCTGCGGAATTAAATCAGGGATATTTTCTATAATTAAGTTTACATTCTTATTTAATTCTTTTAAAGTATAGAAAAGCGCCAGCGCAGAAGTCACAGCTTCCGGCTCTTCTGCTGGAATAAGGCAAATGTTTTTTGAGTCAGTGATAATAGTTTTAGATTCTTGAAGCTCCATAGTTTTGATGTTTATCATACCTTATTTTATTTAAAAAAATAAATCAAGTGGAAAAGATATACACAACAAAAATTGTATCGCTGCGCTAAACCGCAATGTCCAAATTTATTACAACCAGTTATGAAGAAACGCAAAAACTTGGCAAAAATTTTGCCAAAGGATTTTTGGAATCAGACCTGCAAAAAACTGCGGTAGTTTTGGGTTTAAGCGGAAACCTTGGATCAGGAAAAACAACTTTTATCCAGGGTTTTGCAAAGGGACTGGGCATTAAAGAAAAAATATTAAGCCCAACTTTTGTAATAATGAAAAAATTCAAAATCCCCCAAAGAACTACTCACCACTCACTACAAACTACTCGCTATTTCTATCACATTGATTGCTATCGCATAAAAAACGCAAAAGATATTTTAGAATTAGGGTTTAAAGAAATTATTATAAACCCAGAAAACATTGTGGCGATAGAATGGCCTGAACACGTAAAAAAAATTCTGCCCAAAAAAGCAATAAAAATAAATTTTAAATTTATAGACGAAAACAAAAGAGAAATAACCGCTTAAAATTTGAAATTTTAAAAGTAAAAATGGTATAATTTTAAAATGGAAGACAAGAGATTAATTATCATTGATTCTAATGCGTTGTTGCATCGGGCGTTTCATGCGTTGCCTCCTTTGGCAAACAGCTCGGGCCAGGAAACAGGCGCTGTTTACGGGTTTTTGTTGACGTTGTTTAAGGCAATAAACGATTTAAATCCAGGATATATTGTTGCTTGTTTTGACACAAAAGCAAAAACTTTCAGGCACGAGCAGTTTAAAGATTATAAAGCGCAAAGGCCGGTAACGCCTTCAGGTATTATTTCTCAAATACCGGCTACAAAAGAAGTTCTGCAAACTTTTGGTATTCCTGTTTTTGCAAAAGACGGTTTTGAGGCAGATGATTTAATTGCCACAATTTGCAATCTGACTCAAAACCAAAATAAATCCGTTGATATTTACATTTTGACAGGCGACCTTGATAATTTACAGCTGGTAAATGACAGGGTTAAGGTTTATACTTTAGGAAAAGGCATTAAAGACACTATTATATATGACACAAATAAAGTAAAAGAAAGGTTTGGTGTTATGCCCTCGCAGATGGTTGAGTTTAAGGCTTTGACCGGCGACCCTTCAGATAATATTCCAGGCGTTGAGGGAATTGGTAAAAAAACTGCTGCAGAAATAATTCAAAAATATGGTACAATAAAGAACCTGTATGATGAGCTTTCAACAGATACAGCGGTTTTAAAACCAAAAGTCAAAGAAGCGCTAAAACAAAACAAGGAATCAGCAACAATGTCCCTTGAGCTGGTTAAGATGAAGAGCGATGTTGATGTGGATTTTAATTTAGAGGTTTGTAAATTTGGCAGGTTTAGCCAAAAAGAGGTTGAAGAAATTTTTAAAAAGTTAGAATTTAATTCTTTAGTAGCTCGCATACCCAACGGGTCTATTAACTAAAAAAGCTATGTCAAAACTCACATCAAAAATTACAACTCCTATAATATTAGTCGGTCTTTTCTCAATTGTTGTTTTTGTATCTCTAAATTACAACCAACTAGAGCTTTCTTTTTATGTGATACTTTTGTTTTTATCTATTTATATTTTTTCTTTTGGCTTTGCCGTTGGGCAGAACTTTGCTTCTCCTATTAAAAAGTTATTGCAAAAGGCAATAGAATTAAGCGAGGGGGATCTTTCAAGCAGGGTTTATTTAAAGACCAAAGACGAATTATCGGAGTTGGCAGATGTGTTTAATAAAATAGCTGAAGAGCTTGAAGAAAGCCACATTGACAGCAAAATGATAGAAAGGTCAGTTGATGTAAAAACTAAAGCCAGGACGCAGCCACTAGAGGAAACAATAAACGCCTTAGAGCAAAAAGTAAAAAACAGGACAATGGAGTTTGAAAAGATAATGGGAGAGTCAAAAGCATTGCAAACACAAATAAAGACGAAAGAGGCGGAAGTGGCACAGCTTAAAAAAGAGATTGATAACTTAACTTCAAAGGTCAAAAAACGTAAAATCGTGAAGCCCGCTAAAGAATAAACGAATGAAATGAGTTTACCCCGCCCTCTATGCTGTAACCCCGCCCTCTATGCTGTCGGAATTACCACATCGGTAGCTCCA
>JBDRST010000081.1:0-6129 GCA_043824525.1 bacterium | reverse complement strand
TAAGGGTGAAGTTCTTGTTTTAAAAAGAAGCTTGGCTGAAAAGTATTGTCCGAACTTTTGGGATTTACCCGGCGGAAAAGTGGAAGCTAGTGAAACTCTGCTTGAAGCGGCAAAAAGGGAGGCAAAAGAAGAAAGCGGTTTAGACGTAAAATTGGAAAAAGAATATTTTTATGTTTATCATTGCAAGCACGTAGAATTGGATATTTATGGTTTTAAAGCCGAGACGAGCAATGGCAAGGTAATATTAAGCGAAGAACACACAGAATTTAAATGGGTCTCTGAAAAAGATTGGAAAAGTTTAAAATACACTTCAAGCGTAGAAACAACCATTCAAATTTTTTTTAAATAGTATATGCATATATTTCAACCAAATTATCGTCATCAAAATAAATATAAGCCTTCTCGATGTGAGTTTAATCTTTTTGAAAATTTTGATTCATTTGTAAAATATGTTCGCGAAGAATCTCTTTCAAGAAAAATTGTAAAGATTGGCGATAATACGGTTATTTTTGGTGTTGAAGGCCCAATCATTCTTTCTAACGGGAAATTTTGGTCAGTTTCCGCAGAAGTGAAAAACGGCATATGGGGTAAGCATTACATTATAATAGCACCAAATATAGAGACACTTATTAAAAGAAAACAATCTTTTTTAAGGTTGGATTCGGGATGTTCTTCTGGAATGGTGTTTGGGGATATTACTTGCGATTGTTTAAGGCAACTCCGTAGCGCACAAAATGTTGCATTGCAACACGGTGGAATTATTATTCATATGCCGTCTCATGACGGACGTGGGTGGCAGGATTATAAAATGGCTAATCAACGTATTATGGATGAATGTGATGTAGACACAATTACAGCCGCAGTTGCTTTTTATGGAAACAGAAAAATGATTGATTGTAGGACGTACGAAGAGGCCGTCATTATTCTCAAGGCACTGGGCTTTCCTGCTGGCTATAATTTTGATTTAGGTACAAAAAATCCTAAAAAGCTAAGTGCCCTGATTGATGCTGGTTTTACGGTGTCGTCTTCGCCATTAAAAATAAGGAAGCCATCAGAACATATATCTAAAAATCTAAAAGCTAAATATAAATATTGGCAATCAGTCACACAAGGAGAAGAACATGAGAGCAGTAAAAAAAGATAAGTATTTCCGCGACAGGGGCAATGTTTTTAAAATATTGCAGTTGTCGTGTGCAAGGTGCGGCAAAAAAATTTTGCTGTATCAGAAAGATGGTAGGGGTATACTTCACAGGTTATATCTCAACCGGATTTTGGCTCCAGAAAATCTTGCTTGCTTGCAAGAAAACGTTGAGTCGGCAAGCGAATTAGAAAGGTTAATCTGTGAGTGCGGGAATATTATTGGAATACCGATGCAGCACTGGGAGGGCAGAGTGGCATTTCGACTGATTAACGGCACCTTTAAAAAGCAACAACAGAAAAAGAGAGGCAAAAAATGATCATCGCGATGAGCGGACCCCCTGCTTCCGGAAAAGGAACTTTGGCAAAAATGTTGGCAAAAGAATTAAATTTGCCGCATTACGATTTCGGCTTAATGTTTAGGGCGATAGCTTTTTTGAGCCCTCACTTTAGTCTTAACCATCTCTTGAAGTTTGCAAAATACGGATGGTTAAGAGTCGAAGGTTGGGGAGGGATCTGGTTCAAGTATAATAATGGGCCAGTTTCTTTATTCGAAGACCTTAAAACAGAGAAAGTCGCCCTACTGGCTGCAAATATTGCTAGCACAAATTTATCGGCGATGATAGAGATATCCCAAGCAATGGTTAAGCATGAAGACTTTGTTTGTGATGGCAGGACTTGTGGCAGCGAGATTTATCCTAACGCAGATTACAAGTTTTATATTACGGCAGAAGAAGCAGAAAGATTGGGCCGTCGTTTTGGGGACGATAAAGCAGAAAGGAAAATCAGGGAAGAATTGGATAGAGTTCGATTAAGGGTTCCACATGGAGCTGTTATTATCGACACTACCGGAAAAATACTGGAAGAATCTTTTCGGGAGTTGCTTTTCTTTTTTAAATAATTCTATGCGGTTTTATGATTAATTCAAAAACCGCTTTTTCTTTTCAAAAATAGGTAAAAGTGGTATATTAAAATAATAATTTAGGTTTTCTAAAAATATGGATTTTATGTTGTTTTATATACTAAATCCGTTGGTTAATGCATTGGTTGCTACGATTTTAGGTTTCATTGTTTATTTTAGGAACAAAAAACAGCTTGTTAATAAGATATTCGCTTTGTTTTGTGGCGTTGTGGCTATTTGGAGTTATGCTTATTTTGCTTGGCTTTTGCTTAAGGATAGAAACCTTATTTTGCTGAATCACAGGATTTTTTTGATGGGAGCGTCAATTTTTATTGCGATTTTGTTTTTTCATTCAATACTTGCTTTTACGAACAAAATTAAGGAATACAAGAAGTTTTTGATATGGGGATATGTGATATTTTCTTTCTTTTTGCTGGCGGACTGGTTTACACCGTTTATTGTTAGAGGCGTAGAGCAAGAGTTATTTTTTGAATTTTGGCCGAAAGCAGGTATTCTTCTAACGCCATTTTTAATCGTCTGGTATTTTTACCTTTTGGTGTCTGTCTATGTTATAGCCAAGGAAATTAAAAAAACAGCTCTCCCTAATGGCCAAACAGATATTTCCTATAGAAACCAGCTTAAATATATCCTTGCAGGAGCTATTATAGGGTTTGTGGGTTCTGCGCCAAATTATTTTCTTTGGTATAGCATACCAATACCCCCGGTCACAAATTTTTTAGTTGCTGTAGGGATGATAGTTGTGGCTTACGGTATCGTAAAACATCATTTGTTTAACATAAAACTTTTAATAAGCGAGCTTTTGGTATTTACCATTTGGATTTTTGTTATAGCGCGAACTGCTTTATCTAATAGCTATCAAGATTTATGGATGAACGGAGTCCTGGCGTTTTTAGTTTTTATAGCGGGAATTTTGCTTATGCGTAGCGTTTCAAAAGAAGTCGAGGCGGATAAAAAGGCATTAAAAGAGACGCAGAAAGACCTTGATATTGAACAGCGGCTCAGAAAAGCATTTGCCAAGATAGTAGGAGAACAGACCAAAAAGATAGAGAAAATAATTTCTAAAAAAACAAATAAAAAATTGTGATAATATGATTTTACCGAATATAATTTTATTTATAAGCATTGCTAATTTTATATTGACAGGTTTTATATTTCTGAATGCAAAAAAGGAAAAACAGCATATATCTTTTTTGGTCTTTTCGTTAATAACAACTATATGGTTATTTAATAACTTTTTATTGATAAGCGACTTCCATAGCGTTTACCCATTATCGTATGGTCTGGGAATTCTTGTAGTAACTTCAGTATCTATTTGGATATGTTATTTCCTGAAAGAGCAGCTACCTAAAATTGCTGTTTTTTTTATCATTCCCTTTTCAGTATTGGTATTTTTTGTTTCGTCTTTTACAAATTATGTTGTTGGCCCCATTGAGGGAGTAACTCCTTTGGGGTATAAAGGCGAGGCAGGAGCGTTATTTTCCGTATATTCTGCCTATATGGGTTTTTTAATTGTTTTTTCTTTGTATAAATTATTAAGAGGATTTTTAGAAGAAAGAAACGCCCTAAAGAAAAAGCAGATAATGTTTGTCTTTGCGGGAGCTGTTGCCTCCGGCTTATTGGCCTTTGGTATAAACTTTTTTATTCCTTTAATCTGGAATACTTTTGAGTTCATAAAATTAGTTAACTTGGCGTTTTTTCCTCTGCTGATTGCTATTATATATTCAACAGCAAAACATCAGCTTTTTGGGATTAAAATAATGACGACTCAGCTTTTAGTTGTTTTATTTTTATCTTTACTGTTATTAAACTTTTTATTCTCTAATTCTTACGGGCAGTATATTTGGAGCGGGATCCTCTTGGTTGTTTCCGCACTTTTGAGCTATTTAATTATGAAAAGCATGTTTAAGGAAATTGATTTTGATAAAAAATTATTGGTTGAAACCCAAAAAAATCTTGATTTTGAGAAGCGTTTGCGCAAAATTTATGCTGAAATAGCGGAAAAAGAAATCAAGTCAAAATATTTTAGAGAATAAGAAAAAACCTAAAAAATGGACAAATTCGCATTTTTGATTCATCCAAGAGACATAAAAGACATTAAGAAAAATATCCCCGTAGTCCGCATTTTACCAGATAAATTAATCGAATTAATTATTGAGTTGTGGGGGTTTTCTGTTTGTTCGGAATTTGAGGTACTTAGAAACAATAAAAAAGTAAAGGGATATTTAATTTGGGTAGGATTTACAAGCAAAAAAATGATGGAGTCGCCCAGAGGAAGAGTGCAAAAAATAATTTTGAAAGCAAGTTTATTTGCTCAAAATAAATTGGGCGCAAGTATTATTGGACTCGGCGCATTAACTACTTCTGTTACCGAGGGCGGGATGTGGCTTGTGTCTCAGCCAGGCATTAATCTTACTGTAACCCACGGCGATACTTATGCGGCAGCAGTGTCAGAGGAGGGTATTGAAAAAATTTTTGATATTTATAAGTTCACTAATAAAAATATAAAAGTAGCAATAGTGGGAGCTTACGGTATAATAGGCCGAGAAATTACATCATTTTTAGCTAAAAAAGGATATTCTTTGGTTTTAATTGAAAAAAGCGAAGAAAAGGTTAATTTAATAAAGCAGAAAATAGAAAAAGATGGTTTCTCTAAAGATTTGTTTATAATTTCCACTGATTTAAGCAATATTTCCCAATCAGATTTAGTTGTTGCCACGACTTCTCATCATTCAGCTTTATTGAAAGGTGAACACCTCAAGAGAGGAGCGATAGTTTACGATATCGCTCAACCGGAGAACATTTCTTCATCTTTGCTAAAAGAACGTCCCGACTTAATCAAAATTGATGGGGGGTATGTAAATATTGGCGATATTGATATAAAATTTAATCTGGGAACTCCGAAAGGAATTGCCTTTGGATGTTTAGTGGAAACTATTATGATGGCGCTAGAAAGAGAAAAAAATCATCATGTTGGAGAAATAAAAGAATCATATGTAGCCGAATTAAAAAAATGGGCGAAAAAATACGGCTTTCACCATGCATCATTCACCGCCTTTGGAAAGCCAGTTTCTGGCATGCATAAAATAATGTAAAAGACAATCTATCATGAACATTTATTCAATCATTTCTTTGATCGCCAGCATCTCAGCATTTTTTTTAGCAATAACTGTTTTAGTAAAAAACAGAAAATCTCGGTTGAATCAAGTTTTTTCTTTATTCATTTTTTCCGTAGTGATATGGCTTTTTGCAAGTTTCTTAATGTTTATTAGTGCGACAGATAAAAATGCTATTTTTTGGGACAGAATAGTTTATAGCGGGCTGGCTTTCACGCCGGTTTTTCTTTATCATTTTATTCTTCTTTTTACAGAAAATGAAAAAAAACAAAAACATATCTTATATACAGGATATATCTTTTCTTTTATTTTTTTAGTTTTAAGCTGGACAAAGTATTTTATTGACGGGTTATATAGATATAGCTGGGGCGTTCATACGCAGGCAAAAGGCTTTCACAGTCTATTTTTAGTATTTTTTGCCATATATATCACTATCACCTTTTTCAACATTTACCTTTTTCGGAAAAGGGCAATCGGTATTCAAAGGAATCAAACAAACTATATTTTTTTAGCTCTGTTAATTATAGTCATAACGGCTTTTGGTTTTTTACCGGCATATGGGATTGATATAATAGTTCCGTTTCCATATTTTGCTGCTTTCATTTGCGTCTTGGTGTTATTTTTCGCCATAGCTCGTTATCATTTGATGAATATTCACGTAATTACAGGAGAGATATTTGGCTTGGTGCTTTGGGTAACTTTGTTAATTAAAATATTTTTTTCAAACAGCTTGCAAGATTTAATAATAAATATCTCTGTTTTTGCTACAGTTATATTTTTTGGCGTCTTGCTTATACGTAGCGTTATAAGGGAGGTGAGGCAGAGGGAGAGGATGGAGAAGATGGCTAAAGATTTGGAGGTTGCGTTTAAGGGGGAGAAGAGTGCGAAGGAAAAAATTGATGCAATTAGGGTGGAGGATGAGGCGTTGTTGGGGTCAATTGGGGACGGGGTTGTGGC
>JBDRST010000080.1:0-6656 GCA_043824525.1 bacterium | reverse complement strand
AGGAGATCGCGGGTTCAAATCCCGCCGCCCGCGCTTTTTTAAACACCTCAGACCTGTCTGAGGTGTTTCCGTTCACCCACCTTTTAGTTGAGGTGGTTTTTTGTTACGCTAGATATTTATCGAAAAATAGTTTAAAATGCCTATTATGCAAGGAGACGAGATAATACTAAAATTTAGCAATGTTTCTTTTGAGTGGGGAACGAATAATCCAATTTTAAATGAGGCTAATTTTTCAGTGCGTAGAGGCTCAAAGATTACATTAATGGGGCAGAACGGCGCTGGCAAAAGTACAGTTTTTCAATTGATAACAGGAGAGTCAAAGGCAGATTTAGGATCGGTTAATATAAATAACAAATTTACCATAGCTACGGCCAAACAAGTAATTTTGCGCGAAGATTGGAATTTAACAATAACAAAATTTTTTGAAAAATGTTTTCCAGAAAAAGTATATAATATTGATAAAAAAATTGACGGTGTTTTAAAAATTGTAAATCTTTCTATGCCGCACGATAGAACGATTGGAAAACTTTCCGGCGGACAACAGGCGAAAATTCTTTTGGCATCAGCCTTGATACAGGATCCAGATTTGCTTTTGCTAGATGAACCAACAAACAACTTAGATAAATCTGGCATAGAGCATTTAACAAAATTTATTGTTGAGTATCCAAAGACCTGTATTGTTATTTCTCACGACGCTGATTTTTTAAATGCTTTTACGCAAGGAGTCTTATATCTAGATATATTTTCAAAGAAAGTGGAGCAGTATACGGGAGATTATTTTACTGTTGTAGAAGAAATTAAGTTAAGACTAGAAAGGGAAAGGATGAAAAACGTCAGATTAGAAAAAGATATTTCTCATAGAAAAGAACAGGCCAATTTTTTTGCGCAAAAGGGAGGGCACCTTAGGGACGTTTCTTCAAAGATGAGAAAAAAAATCAAGGAGTTAGAGGGCGAGGTCGTAAACCTAAGGAGAGAAGATAAGACGATAAAAAACTTTACCATACCAGCCCAAAAAGATATTGGAGGCGTAATTCTGCAACTAGATTCTGTGGCAGTTGCCATAAATCATAAATTTGTGAGCAAAAAAGTAAATATAACCTTAAATAAAAAAGAAAGGTTGCTTTTAACCGGGTCAAATGGAATTGGTAAAACTACGCTTTTGGAAAAACTAGCATCAGGGCATGCAAAAGGAGAGCACGTTAAATCAGGAGTTAAAATTGGATATTACAGGCAAGATTTTTCAACATTAGATTTTAATGCCACCGTGTATCAAACACTTTCAATTGCAATGGGAAGCAATGGGACGGAACAGGGTTTGCGAGCTCATGCAGCCGGTTTTCTTTTGGACGAGGAAATATTAAAAGCTAAAATTGGGTCTTTATCGGAAGGCCAGAAAGGACTTGTTGCTTTTGCGGCAATATCATTAGAAAGACCCGGTTTACTTATTTTAGACGAGCCGACAAATCATATAAATTTTCGGCACATTCCTGTTATTGCTAAGGCAATTACCGATTTTGATGGAGCTATGATATTAGTGAGCCATGCTCAAGATTTTGTGGAAAAAGTAAGAGTTGATTTTACGCTAGACCTGGGGGCGCTATAGATATTTTAGTAGCTCATACGATATTTGTAAAAATCACCTTTTAATTGAGGTGGTTTTTTGGAAGAGCAAAAGCGCGGAAGATCGTTTTTTAAAATTAAAAACATTTTAAAAACTTTCTTTTTTTTACAATTGCTTTATAATAAAGGCAAAGGTCGTGAATTATTATTAAATATTATGCATTTAAATTAACTAATTTTTAAAAATAATATGGTTTTTTCACTTATTTCAAAGTTAATCAACGGAATAAAGGGCGGAGTTGTGGGGGGATTAAAAGGCGTTGCGGACATAGGAAGTTCTGTGGTGGACGTTGTTAAAAATTTAACTGTTACCACCCTAAAAGAAACAAAGGAGTTTGTTGTGAGTGGTATTGAGGTCCCCGCCTCAATTGTAAAGGGAGCTTTTTCGGGGGTTGCCGAGATTGGGGGGTCAGTAATTAGCGCAGTAAAAGGCATCATACATGGGACTGTTCAGGGCGTAATAGAGTCGGGCGGCGACCAAAAACAAGCTGTCCGTGGTTCCGTTGCCCAAGCGGTACATAGCGCAAAGGAAATGGGATTAGATATAGGAGAAACTGCAGTGGAGGCAGTAAAAGGTTCTGTGGAAGCAATAAAACAGGTCGGTGGCGACACTATAGGGGCAACGAAAGAAGCGATTACATCTGCGCTTGATGCCGCTCAAGAGATTGGAAGCGAGGTGACTGATTCCGTAAAAGAAGCTCTTGTAGCTGGCGTTGAGGGGGCGAAAGACATTATAGAAGAGATTAAGGAGTAAACTAAATCCAAAGGAGAAACCTTTTAATCTGTCCGAAAATTATTTTCGGACAGATTTTTTTGTGAATAAAACTGGAAAAAGTTAAACACGAGCATTAATATTTAATTTATCGTCAAGGAAATTATTGGTTTTGCCCTTAATAAATAGTGAGTAACAGAGTGGAGTAATCAATAAACTAAATCTGACACGGTTCTACTGGGAAGTTCTCCCAGAACCAAGTTCTGATCCTTCGACTGGCTCAGGACCTTCGGCCTGCGTCCCATCGGGCACGCATATTGAACGGCTCAACGCCGTTGAGCCGTTTGCATCTAGTCGCCTTTTCGGCGATTTTTTGTAAGCCCCGTTAGAAATTTGCAAGCAAATTTCTAACGGGGTAGAATAGATAAATATGCCAGGCAAAATAATTAGAAAACAAAAAATAAATTGGCACTCAATCCCCCTTTCAGAAGTTTTTTTGAATACTCAAAGCAATAAAAAAGGGCTTAGCAAGTCAGAGTCGGAAAAACGACTCAAACAATCAGGGCACAACTCGCTACCCAAAGAAAAGCCTTATTCAAAAACAAAATTGTTTTTGAGCCAGTTTAACAGCCCGTTAATGTACATTTTACTTTTGACCGTAGCAATTTCTTTTATTTTACGCCACTACGCAGACAGCATTTTTATCACTATCGTATTGCTCATAAACACCACAGTTGGATTTTGGCAGGAAAACAAAGCCAACAACTCTCTGCTTGCCTTAAAACAAATGGTAAAAATAAGGGTAAAGGTTTTAAGGGACGGATTTGAAAAAGAAATTGACAGTGAGGATTTAGTAAAAGGAGATGTTGTTTTACTAAGGCCCGGCGACAAAGTTCCTGCTGATGGGCGGATTGTTGAATCAAAAAATTTAAAGATAAACGAATCAAGTTTAACCGGAGAATGGCTGGCAGTTGAAAAACAGCCCTCGGCCTCCCTTGCTGAAAAAATTCCTGTTTCTGAAAGATTAAATATGGCGTTTATGGGTACAATAGTAGAAGAAGGGACAGCTACAATAATAATTGTGGCTACTGGCATTCATACTCAAATTGGCGAGGTGGTCTTATTGCTTAAAGAGACAAAAGAACGCAAAACCCCGCTCCAGCAAAAAATTGCCTCTCTTTCAAAAATTCTTGGAGCATTCATTCTTTCTGTTGTTAGTATTATTGTTATAGTCGGATATTTTACAGAAAAATCGTTTGCTGATGTTTTTGTAACCGCTTTAGCTCTCGCTGTTTCTGCAATTCCGGAAGGTCTGCTACCGGCCATTACCGTTATATTGGTTTTGGGAATGAGGCGAATTTTTAAACAAAACGGGCTTGTTAGAAAACTTTCAGCAACAGAGACCTTGGGAGGCGTAACTGTAATCTGCACAGACAAAACAGGAACTCTGACTGAAGGAAAAATGCAAGTAAGCCGCATCCTAACAAACACAAAAGAATTAATGCAAGACGGTATCATCGGTCTTGCCAAAAATGGAAATTCTGATGGAATGGAATCTCATATTTTAGCTCTTAAAATCGCCGCATTAGTAAATGATGCTTTTATAGAAAACCCAAACGAAGAATTAAAAAAATGGATAGTGCGGGGAAAACCAACCGACAAAGCCTTGCTGTTAGCAGGCATGCAAGCCGGCTTAAATAAATACGAATTAGAAAAGCAATACCCGATAATTGACAAAATATCCTTTGCTTCAGAATATAAGTTTGCTGGCTCTCTCTATAAAAAAACCGAAAAACAAAATGTTTTGTATGTTATCGGCGCCCCAGAAAAAATTATTGCCTGTTCTGCTAACATAGACATTGACGGAAAAAATAAAAAATTAGGCGAAACTGAATCTGAAAAATTAACCGCAAAACTGCAGGCGCTTACTCAAAAAGGGCTTCGGGTTCTTGCGGTAGCTTACAAAAATTATAAACCAGAAACAAAATATGAAAACCTTTCAGAATTAGTGGAAAATCTTGATTTTGTGGGATTTATCGCCTTAAAAGACCCGTTGAGGCAAGATGCGAAAGAATCAATTTTGATTACAAAAAAGGCCGGAATTAAAACCGTAATAATTACAGGAGACCACAAACTTACCGCAAAAGCCGTTGCCCACGAAATTGGTCTTAATGCTAAAAATGAGAACATAATTGAAGGTAAAGATTTGGAATTAATAAGTGACGAGGACCTGAAAGAAAAAGTAAAACACATTTCCATTTATGCCCGCGTATCTCCGCACCATAAACTTAGGATTGTGAACGCGCTTCAAATAAATGGGGAGGTGGTTGCTATGCTTGGGGACGGAGTAAACGACGCGCCGGCCCTAAAAGCAGCTGACATCGGTGTAGTGGTGGGATCTGGCACGGATGTGGCAAAAGAAGTGGCTGATCTGGTTTTATTAGATGATAATTTTAAAACAATTGTTAAAGCGGTTGAGCAAGGCAGAGTTGTTTTTGAAAACGTAAAAAAAGTATTTGTGTATCTGGTAGCAGATAATTCTTCGGCATTATTTTTGTTTTTAGTTAATATGGCCTTGGGACTTCCTCTCCCCCTGCTACCCGCTCAAATCCTCTGGTTGAACCTGGTTGAAGACGGTTTCCCGGATATTGCTCTTACAACAGAACAAGAAACAAAAGGAGTAATGGATGAAAATCCAAGAGATCCAAAAGAACCTCTGTTAAACAAACCTCTAAAACTCTGGATGGCATCCGTATTTCTTATTACTGGATTAGCGGCCTTTCTCACCTTTTTATTTCTTTGGAAAACAACCGGAGATTTACAAAAAACAAGAAGCGTGATTTTTGCCCTTATGTGCTTTGACTCCCTCACGTTCGCTTTTTGCGTGCGGTCGTTTAAGAGATCTGTTTTCAGAAAAGAGATTTTTTCTAATCTTTTTCTATCTGGCGGCGTGGCTATCGCCCTTATATTGCTTATAGCGGCAATATACTTCCCTCCCCTTCAAAAACTTCTGTCCACCCAGCCATTAGGGCTAACAAGCTGGCTTATAATTTTAGGCGTCGGTATTGTTGAACTTTTGATAATTGAGTTTTCTAAAAAGAAAATCTTTAAAGCGCGGCAATAAACTTTTAATTAAGCGAGTCAAACAAATTTTTTCGAGGAGAACTTGCCTGCATAGAGAGGCTCTCCCCGCACCTGCCTGCCGGCAGACAGGGAAAAAATTTGATTTGGCGAGCGAAGAAAGAAAAAATATGATTTCGTGGTTAATAGTTATAATTTTAGCTTATTTCTTTTTTAGCTTGTCCTCATTGGGTGACAAGTTGATTTTATCTGGCGAGAGCAAACCAAAAGCATACACTTTTTATGTAGGGCTTTTTGGTTTATCTGTGCTTTTATTTATTCCGTTTATGGAATTTGGTTTTCCAAGCAAAAAAGCAATAATTTTAATTGTTTCAGAGGCAATTATTTATCTTTTGGCGGTCTATGCTATGTTTTCTGCCGTAAAAAAATTTGAGGTCTCAAGGGTTGCTACAACTATGGGGGCCACCATGCCTATATTTGTTTTTGCCCTAACCTGGATTTTTTGGAGCGGACAGACAATGAGCAAAACCAATCTTTTAGCTTTTGTTTTATTGCTATTGGGAAGCATTATAATTTCCCTTGAAAAAAATTTTATAGCCAAAAACGGTTATTTAAAAATTACGTTATTAGCTTCCCTTCTATTTTCTGTAGACTATATTCTTACAAAAGCTATCTTTTTAACAGAGCCATTTTTGCTGGGGCTTTTCTGGATGAGAATGTTTGCCGTCCTATTTGCTTTAGTTTTTCTTTTAAGCAAAAATGCAAGAAAAGAAATTTTCTCAAAACAAGCCTTTTTGAATAAAAAAACCGGCGCGCTCTTAGCTTTTACCCAGACATCCGGTGGTGTTGCCAACATATTGCAGGCATTTGCCATATCTTTGGTTCCCGTATCTCTGCTCCCTATTTTAAATTCTTTAAGAGGCATACAGTATACTTTCCTATTTTTGATAACCTTGTTTTTCTCATTTTTCCTGCCAAAAATTTTAAAAGAAGAAATATCAAAAAAAATCATTCTACAAAAAACTGCTGCTATAATTATAATAGTTAGCGGTTTGGCTTTATTGATTTAGCAAACAACAAAAAAAAACGGCTCACACTTCAATAGTGTGAGCCGTTTTTTTATACCCTAATTGCTTATTCCAGTGTTCTTGAGAACTTTGGAATAAGCAATTAAGCCCTAAACACTTCTAAAAACGCCCTTCGACAAGCTCAGGACTTACGATCTGAATACCTCAAGGAACGC
>JBDRST010000079.1:0-2031 GCA_043824525.1 bacterium | reverse complement strand
AAAATACGGTTCATCGCTATAGCTGTCTATAAAACCGACCAAACAACCGTAAGTGCCGTCTATTACATGCTTGTTGGTTAATATCGTTCCCTTTGAATCAATCACAGTTCCTGACCCTTGGCTTGCCATTGTTCTGCTAACCGGGCAAATCAGCTTAACTGTGGATTTTATGATTGAGTTTTGATTGACGATTCCTAAGTCTTCGCTTGGCGTTTGTTGCTTTGGCTGATTCGGAGCCGAGCAATATTGTGATACTGCCGGCGATGCTGTTTCAGCGGATTGGCAATCATGAGTTCTGTTGCAACTTCTTGTCTGTATTCCCTGTGGCGAACAAGTTCCCCAACTGCCGCATTGCCAAGTATCCGCTGAACAAGCCGGAGTGTATGAGCATGATTGAGTAGTTTCTGGTGATTGCGTCCCGCCTTCGCAATTAGAAATTTTACTGCAAGTTCGCGTTTTATAACCGTTTGAAGAACATGCACCCCAAGATCCGCAAGACCAACTATCTGAGGTACAAGCTGGTTGTTTTGATTTTATTACTAAATTTCCATCAGCGAACAAATCTCCATCCTTATGATATGCATAGATAACCGTAAAGTCACTAGGGCTTACATTACTTGGTAATATAAATTCAATAATATTATTATTTTTTACTGTCCAATTAGTAACTTCTATATTTTGTACTGTAATTTTATTAATATATAAACCTATATCTAATTTAACCAAGGATATTAAGTCGCCCGCACTAGCTTTTGGCCAAATTGATGTTGATGGGCAAGAATCGTTGACACATACCCTTGCCTCACAAACAGGATAACAAACATAGGCGTTGGCTTGTTTAGAGTTAATAATGTTCACTAAAATTAAAATTGCTATAAAAACAAAAAAAACAGTAGTTATTTTTTTCATAATTTTTTTAGTGATTATAAATAATATTTTTTTCATATAGTTATTTTAAATTAATTAGACTTTTATATTTTTTTATTTTTATCATACACCAAGATTCCACCTTTAGGGTAGTCAAATGGTAATTCTTTCTCATAAAATTTCCCATGTTTTACCCTTTTTTCAATATAATATCCTCGTTGTATATTTAAATCGTTTCTTATATTTGAAGAGAAGGGATTTGCCCGGTGAAAATCCAATAAATTCTTATATAGAGACAAAATATTTTCTAAGCTATCTGTATCGAAATGAGGCTTCTCATCAAAAATTCTCTTTTTCAAATAATCACGACTTTTCCATTTTTTGCTATTATATCTACAAACAGTTTTTATAAAAGTATAAAATCTTTTCATATCAAGTGGATGAAAAGAATCGGGACATTGATTAATCCAAAAATAAAAACTACACTCAGTAGGATTTTTATATCTTATTATTCCCATAATATGTTGATAAAATGTTTATTTTTTTATCCAAGTTTGCGTCGTATAAAAATAAAATTATCTTTTATTTGATTTTATTCCAATATTCCAGTGCTTTCTTTTCATCTTTAAACTCTATTATTTTCTATAAAATCTAATCCATGGCAGTTAATTTCAGTTGTCCGATTTTTTCGGACAACTGAAATTATCTTGATAATTTATTTATTTTCTATTTCATCTGCGATTTTTTCCATTTCTTTTAATTCTTTTTCGATCTGATGTTCTGTTTTATTTTTATCTTTTAAGTCTCTTTTTTTAAATAAATGAAATAGTATTTTTTGCTGAAGTTCTTTTGTTTTAACCTCTTTACTTTTTGGTAAGAAAAAATAAAAAATCCATAAAATTAAACCTAAATGCCAGTAACCTAAAACTGTTAAAATCATAAAACCAACCATAAATATTGTGACTATTATTGCTTTTGTATCTTTTCCCATATTTTTATTAATTAATTTTTTATTCTATTTTTTATCAATATTTTTTAAACCCTTCTTTTTTTCAGATTTTAATTTTCTCTCAACTTTTTTAATATTTTCATCCTTCTTACTTTTGGTAAATAATTTTTGCTTGTTACAACTTTTTTATTGCTTTTTTTTTCTAAGTCTTGACG
>JBDRST010000078.1:0-10838 GCA_043824525.1 bacterium | reverse complement strand
AGGGTAGGGACAACGGCGCTCTCGGTTGTTTTTGCGGGAGCCGGCATAGAAGCCCACATGCAACCAATAAAATCTGCCAGAAGAGCCAGGCAAACAGGAGAAGATGTTGTTTCGTGGAATATTGGTGTAAAAAAAGAAAAGTTTGCCGTTGCCAAAGAAACTTTTGGGCCGCATGACCAGACGGAGTTTTTTAACCCGTTGGAAATTTTGTTAAATCTTGGCTATCCGAAAGATAAATTGATATTAATTCCAATCGTCCGAGACCCTACGCAAACTTTTTCTTCCTGGAAGGAAAAATGGGGGGTTGCTAAGATCAACAGACTTGTTAGGGCGTACGAACTTACCGTTAAAATCAGAAATATGGCGGAACAAGAAGGGATTTTTGTTTTTCCTTATGTGCACGAGGCTATCAAGGAGAATCATTCGGCAGCCGTTGTGGCAATGCTTTTCGAAAAGCTCGGCCTAAGCATGCGTCAGCTGTCTCTTGCTTTGTCAGTTAAGTGGGGAGAGCTTAAGCGGATTGAAAACGTTTTTTTGTATGACGCGCCACCAGAAAAATTTATCGCAGACATTGAAAAAAGGGGAAGGTATGAGTATAGAGATAGATCGGTTTCTGAAGGAGATAAGCGCCTGGTAGAATCTACTCCTCGTCTCAGAGCGATTTACGAGGCTTTTTACGAATCAAGCGAGGCTAACCTAAGCCTTAAAGCCATGTGCTAATTTTGGATGGGGTTGCCTTCAAAAAACAGCCCCATTTTTTTCTTTTGATTTATAAGCAATTTTGGTAAAATAATTTAAATTAAATAATATGATTAACCTAACAAGGAAAGATATAATAATACCCATAAAACCGCCCAAACTAATTGTTATTGTTGGTCCTTGCAGAACAGGGACAACTGCCTTGGCAAACGTTTTTGCGAAGGCCGGACTAATGGTTTATCTGCAGCCGATAAAATCTGCCAGAAGAGCAAAAGAGGCCAAAGAAAAAATTATTCCATGGGAAGTAAAAGAAAAAGATGTGGCGGTAGTAAAAGAAACTATAGGAGCTCAAACCAAGGCGGAATTTTTTGATCCCATAAAAATTTTACTGGACATTGGCTATCCAAAAGAAAAGCTGGTGCTTATTCCGGTTGTTCGCGATGCAAGCAAAACACTCGCTTCATGGAGAGAGATGTGGAGCGATTTGGATCTCAAAAAATTCGCTAAATCCTATGAGTTGATTTTAGATATAAAAAATCAAGCTCGGACAATAGGAATAAAAACCATTCCTTATGTTCATGAAGCAATTCGAGATAACTCCTCTTATATTGTTATACAAAAATTAATTGAGGTTTTTGCGACAAGGGAAGAAATTATTCTTAAAAAAGATTTTGAGGAACTCAAGGAAGATTTTAGAAATTTGCAATTATCTGTGGATGCCTACGCAGTTAAAGCAGATAAATATTTTCAAGAAATGGTTATGTTGTCACACAAAGTTGACAGACACGAAAAATGGTTGCAAAAAATTGCTGATAAGATTGGGATAAAATTGGAATACTAATTTTTTAACGGGCAAAAACGGAAAATAGAGGCTAATGGGCCTTTTTATTTTGGATTTTTAAATTTTAACTTAGTTTTTTTTCGTGGTAAAGTGTATTAATCCCAAAATTAGATGAAAAATTTTGGGAAAAATATTATGGCAATAGAATACGAGGCAACATTTTTAGATATAAATAAGGATGAGATGAGAGAAACGTTGGAAAAAGCCGGCGCAAAATTAGTAAAGCCTGAATTTATGCAGAAACGGGTGGTTTTTAATTTGCCCGCCGGCCATAACAAGGAGCACGTTTGGCTGCGGGTAAGGGATGAGCAAGATAAGATTACAATGAGCTATAAAGAAACCGGCACAAAGAAAATAGAAGACCAAAAAGAGATAAGTTTAGTCATAAACGACTTTGAGTCAGGAGCAGAGTTTTTAAAATTAATTGGCTGCGAAAGGAAAGCCTACCAAGAAACAAAAAGAGAAATTTGGGAACTGGACGACGTTGAAATATGTATAGATACGTGGCCGTTTTTAGAGCCGTTTGTAGAGGTTGAAGGGAAATCAGAAAAAGAAGTAAAAGCAGTTTCTGAAAAATTAGGGTTTGATTATTCTAAGGCATTGTTTTGCGCTACCACCCAGATATACAGCAAAAAATATAATATCCCATTTGAAGTTATAAATAATGGGATACCTAAAATAACTTTTGATATGGAAAACCCATTCTTAAAATTCAAAAAATGATTAACAACTACGCAACTAAATTTTTGGGCAAAACCGTAAAGATAAGGATAGATCGGCCCATTAATTCTAAACATCCAAAACACGGTTTTACCTACGAAGTAAATTATGGTTTTGTGCTAGATACAAAAGCTCCGGACGGAGAAGAAATTGATGCGTATCTTTTGGGCATAAACGAGCCGGTAAAAGAGTTCACGGGAAAATGCATAGCCATTATACATAGAAAGGATGATAACGACGATAAATTAGTTATTGTTCCGGAAAATTATCATGAAATAAGCGACGAGGAAATATTGAAAGCAGTTAACTTTCAAGAAAAGTGGTTCAATTCGACTGTGGTTAGAAAATAAATTAACTTATCAGGGAGGGGAGTTGACAGCAGGATTGGATATGCTAATATGTAGTATACATTGAAAATTATAAAATCTTTGATTCGAGTCCCTGGCTAAGCTGGGGGTTGGGCTCGATGAGATGGCTCGTGCATCAGTGCAAGCTCGGCTTCCTCCGTAATCATAGGATAATCGCTGAAGCCCGAAAGGGTAGAGTCGATGAAAGTGCCTAACTTTTTTGTTGGGAACAAAGGTGGTACCGCGAGACAACCTCTCGTCCTTTGAGCATAATTTATTTATGCCTGAAGGATGGGAGGTTTTTTATTTTGGGAATATCCCAAAGAAACCTTCCATTAGCTCTTTTCCAACAGAAAGGGAAAAGCCATGCCGTTCAGAGAGGAAATGTTCAACGCGCAAGGTTTAGTGGGTCTCGGAGTAGACATCACAAATCGGTGTAATCGTAGGTGTGCGACTTGTTTCGCTCGTCACAACGGCCGGGACATGAAACCTGAGCTCTGGCAGCGAATTGTCGATGAAGGATGCCGGCTCGAATTCCCGGAGCTTTATGTGCTGGGCGGGGAACCAGGCGTAGTCAAGGACTTGCCCGCCATGCTCCGCTTAGCAACGCCAAACTTCAAGATGGTTTTGCTAGTCACCAACGCCGATTTTCTGGCCGACGAAAATGTCTGCCGGGAAATTGCAGATATTGGCGTTGGCGTAGCTGCACAGCGCCACACCCTCGGCTCTGATTCACAAGCCCGCGAAATGGAGAAGCTACTTTCCGGAGGTGATCACTTGGACACGAGCAATGCTGGCTGGGAAAATATCGAAAAGTATTTTCCATCCGAGAAAGTTTCTGTTCAATGCTGTATCACTCGTCCCGTTGTGAAATCGGGAAGCATTTTCGAAGTTTTTCAGTGGCTGCGACGTAAAGGATATGAGCCCGTGATGGAATTCACTAAAGAGGGCGGAGAGTTCAAACGCGGGTGTACACTCGACATTTCGCCAGACGAGATGATGGAAGTGTTGAAGAAGTTTCAGGCCATTGATCGAACCGAGTTTGGCCGAAACGGATCTGAACTTCTTTCACCGCAGGCCTACGGTAGGACGTGCCACATGCAGGAAACTTCCCTTCACATTCAAGTTGACGGGAACGTTATTCCTTGCGTGGGTTTTCCGAATCTTTCCTACGGGAACATCATGCATGAGAATTTGGATCAGATTCTGGCTCATCCTCTCAGGCAGTTGATAAAGAATCCGCAAGACTGGATTTACGGATATTGCCATGACGAGTGTTCATATTTTGAAGCATGCACCGGAGGATGTCGGGGAAGCGCATTCGACATGGCAGGATGCTATCGCGCCAGTTTCTATTACTGTCCGCACATTCCGCGCGACAGGCTGAAACTGACCGATATGATTCCGCCTACCTGCAAGGGTTGTTCCTTGGAAGGTCATCCAAGCTGCAAACCGAAAAGAGGCTGACTTTAGTCGGCAACATCGGGAGAGTGTATTTAGCACATCTCCCGATTTTTTTTCTTAGCCCTTGACACGGTTGTGTAATCTGATATACCTACTTTAGTTAAGTAAAGTAATATGATTTCCAAAAAAGACGACAAAAAAATAAAAGAATTAATTTACGCCATTCTGGCAATAAAGAACCGCGGGGAAGCACGGAAGTTTTTACGTGACTTGCTTACAGAAAAAGAGCTTATTGAATTCGGCAACAGGTGGAAAGTAGCCAGAATGCTTTCAAAAAATGTTCCATATGTTGAAATAGAAAAAGAAACTGGGTTGAGTTCAACCACAATCGCTCGAGTTTCAAAATGGCTGAATAGCGGTAAAAATGGTTACAAATTAGTTTTAAAAAGATTAAATCATCATAACCTTTCTTCTGTTGGGAAAGGTTTGCGTTGAAGTACAAAAAATATTTGAACTCAACCCCTTCCCAAAAGGAAGGGGTTTTGTTTACTGGCCCCAAATAGTAAACATAGTTCTTTGAAGAGGAGATTTGCTATGAACAGTTTGGACGTGCGCTATCAGGAAAAGGCGGCTTTGGCTGGACTTAAATATGGGATTATCGAGGCAACCACAAGGTGCCAGTGCTCGTGCCCTGGATGTTACATGGTTCGGCGCAAGGAGCTCAACAAAGGCGAAATGTCCTTGCAACAAGCGATTGCTGTCTTGGACAAATGCCGTGATTTCATCGGCGCGGAATTGGAAACCATGGATATTCTTGGTGGAGAGCCGCTTCTGTGGCAGCATCTCAAGGAATATATCCAGGTTTTGCTGGATCGCAAGATTGCACCATGGATTTTCACGAACATGCTGGCGATAACTCCAGAGTTCGCCGAGTGGCTTTTCGAGAGGAAAATTCACGTTACCGGCAAGCTCAATATCGATCCATCGGATGACAGCCAGCTTCTTTTGCAGGCTGATATGTTAGGTGGAAATGCGAAGCTGGCTAAAAAGCTTATCCGGTCAATTCAGATTTTTAAGGATGCTGGATATGTTGACCCAATTTTTCGTCTGCAGAATCTGATCAGGAAGTCCAATCTTCCTTTCGTGCCAGGATATTACCGCTGGTGTTTGAAAAATAACATCGGCACAGATTTGGAGCTTATGGGGTCCGGAGAGGTAATCGGCCAGGATTATTGGAAGGTCGCGCCCGACCCGAAGGAGATTGCCAGGATGATCGCTGAAATACAGGATGTGCGCAAGGATTTCGGCCTAAAGCCGGCTAAGGTTCTGATGCCACACGTCTTCGGAAGCTGTCCGTTTTACGACAAGGGTTTGTACTTTGCGGTGGATGGCAGTATCCGATCGTGCTCTAATAGCACAGTAACGTTGTCGCACATCGCCGACAAAAACCCGATTAGACAAGCCTGGAATTCTCCATTGCTTTGCAAACGCAGGCAGCTTTGCCAGGAGAACGTCGGCGAGCCTTGCTATTCCTGCAACAGGTGGGGCGAGTGCCGTGGCGGATGTCGCGCGACTGCCGAAGGCATGGGGAATTCATTTGCAGGCTATCCTCTTTGTCCGCTTCCTTATTTGGGGGCGAACTGGTAAAATAAAGGGAGAGGAATACCACCTCTCCCTAATTTTGTATGAAAAAATCCATTTTTAAAATTGCCAATAAAAAATTTGAGAATCTTATCAAAAAATACGATGGTTTTATCAATGTAGTTGTTGACGACTGGAGGGGATACAGATTTGTTTTTGACACAAAAGATGTGAGGAAGTGTAAGAACGATTGTAAAAATTGCAGATTATACCAATTATTAAAAGATGAAAAACCGGGGATTTTTGATGCCGGGCTATATCCTGCAAGCGCCGAAGATAAAAAGCTTTTTGGCAATCAGAGATATTTAAATTGCAAAACCTTAGAACAGTATAAGGACGCCTATTGTAATTTTATACTTAAAAAAATCACCACAAAAAGAGAACTCGCCGACGAATTAAAATTAGTGAAAGGATTCTCGATAATCTATTCCCGATATGGCAATAAAAAAACAAAGGAAAAAAGAGTTAAAAATTTCATAATATCCAAATCGAAAACTGCGAAAACTCCTTAAGTATTGTGATATTATTTTATTGATTTTTTGTTCTAGAAAAGGCAAAATAAAGAATAAATATAAAACATATGGAAACAATATATCCGGAAAAATTAAATGCAGGCGACGAAGTCAGAATCATCGCTCCTGCTCGGTCGATGAGCTTGATTTCCAAGGGATCAAGAGAAATAGCTAATAAGCGTTTTGCTGATATGGGGTTAAAACTAACTTTCGGTAAGCACATCGAAGAAAGCGATGATTTTGTTTCTTCAAGCATTGAATCGCGCATTAAAGATTTGCACGAAGCTTTTTCAGATAAAAATGTGAAGGCAATTTCTACTGTAATCGGCGGATTCAACTCAAACCAACTTTTAAGATACATAGACTGGGAGCTAATAAAAAACAATCCTAAAATTCTTTGCGGTTTTTCAGATATTACTGCCCTGAACAATGCCATTTTTGCTAAAACGGGATTAGTTTCATATTCTGGTCCGCATTACTCAACCTTCGGCCAGGAATTGTATTTTGATTACACGCTCGAATATTTTAAAAAGTGTTTGCTGTCAGACGAGCCGTTTGAAATAAAGCCAGGCGACAGCTGGAGCGATGACGCCTGGTATAAAAACCAAAAAGACAGAAATCTCATTAAAAATAACAGATTTTTTATAATCAACGAGGGCAAGGCGTCCGGCACAATACTCGGTGCAAACCTTTGTACATTTAACTTGCTACAAGGCACAGAGTATTTTCCAGATTTTAAAGATTCTATTTTATTTGTTGAAGAAGATGAAATGTCTGGAAAACTGACTCGCGTTGAGTTTGATAGAAATTTGCAATCAGTTATACATCAGCCCGGTTTTGAAGGCGTAAAAGGCATTGTAATCGGCAGGTTTCAAAAAGCCAGCGAAATGACAGACGACTTGCTTATTAAAATAATCAAAACTAAAAAGGAATTGAATAACTTGCCAGTCATAGCAAATGTTGACTTCGGCCACACTTCACCGATAATTACTTATCCTATTGGCGGGATAGCAGAGATATCGGCATCAGATAATTCTACCTTCATCAAAATAGCAAAACACTAGATTATTAAATTAAAAACATGAAAAAAGCAGTAAATAATATCATTATTAATCAAGGTGGCAAAATACTTATAATAAAAAGAACTGTAAGGAAAGAAAAAGCTTATCCTGGGCTTTGGGATTTGCCTGGCGGGGGCGTGGAGGAAGGGGAAACTCTCCAAGAGACAGCCAAAAGGGAAGCGATGGAAGAAGTTAGCTTGGAAATTAAGCCAGTTCAAGATTGCTTCTATGTTTATCACTATGAAGATAAAGATCTTTATGTGTACGGCATGATTTCAGAAACTAACAGCGCAAGCGTAACGCTCAGCGAAGCCCACACAGAATTTAAATGGATATCTAAGGACGAATACAAAAATTTTGAATATACCCTAAGCGTAACCGCGACTATTGAAGAATTTTTTAATAAAAATGAGCAATATTAATATGGACAGGCATTTTTAAAAAAGGGAAATTTTTTTGTAAAATTGGTCCGGATGCATCGGCAGGACGACTGATTAAGGGCACGGACTGGCCATAAAATTTTAAAAATATATTTCGTAAAAAGTGTCGTCAGTTGGAGTATGCGGAAGCTCTTTGGGCGGCGAGTAAACTCTTTTAAACCCCATTTTAATGTAAAATTTATTTGTGGCCTCTTGATAACTAGAGGTAGTCAAAAATATTTTTTTATAGTTATTCTTTTTAGCAAACCCAATTAAAGTAAAAAATAATTTACTGCCAATGCCCCTTCTACGATAACTTTTATCCACATAAAGCCGCACAAAATATCCGACATCCGGACTCAATTCATATAAACCAAGTGTTCCCACTAGCTTGCCTTCTTCTAACGCTATCCAAAAATTTCCCCTTCCTGTTTTTTGATAAAACTCTTTAATGTTCAACAAATCCGGGCGGTTTTTTCTTGGGTTGCCAAATTCTTTTTCTTTAATTTCAGAAATTAACTCTATAACAGCATCCTTATATTTATCTTGATAAGTTATTATTTCCATTATATTTATAATACCATTTAATTAAAAATATCCCACCTAAACCAATCGGTTTAGGTGGGACCTTGGGGGGGGGTTATTAAGAGCCGCCACCCCAGTTCTCTGCCTTCAGGCAACACGCGCCGACACTGCTCATGCAGTTCTAGTATGCCCTATTGGGCTTTCGCCAGCGGAAGCCGAGGTTGTTTTATTTTACTATTAAATAATTAACACCGATTTTTTCGAAAAGCGGGATTAGATTTTTATCATTAATGGTCCAAGTGGCTGTTGTCATTTTTTTCCTCCGGGCCTTTTGAACGGTTTTTTTATTTATTAAGGAAAAATAGGGCGCTATGCCGGTAGCTTTGCATAAAAGTGCGGTTCCAATCGGAAATAAAGCAAAAATTAAATGCAATGGATTTCTTTTCAGAGAAAAATTCGTCAAAAGCCATCGTTTTTTTATGTTTGATGACCGTAAACTGAAAATAATTTTTGGGTAGAAAGACGAAATTATAAGGCGATCTGATATATCGTAATATTCTATAATTTTAAGAAACTTGTTTATTTTTGTTTCTGGATCTTTTATCTCTATATTAATTTTAAGGCTCTTGGGAATTATTTCTATAACCTCGGTCATAGTTAAAAAAGAAAACCCTCGTTTGAAAGATTCATTTTTTAATTCAGCGAGAGTGCAGTCTTTTATATTTTTTTTAAATGGGGTAAATTTTTTGTCGTGGGAAGCCACAAATTCATAATCTTTAGTCTGCCTCACATCAAATTCAACCCCTCTTATGCTTGTATTTTCAAAATCAGACAGCAATTTTTTTAGCATCTCTTTGCTGTTTATTTTATCATTTATAATTCTATGAGCTATGATAAATGATTTTGTCATACTATGTCTTTCGCGCACCTAAAACCAATATTGTCATACTTTTTTTCTGCGTATTCCTTTGTTCTATAGAAACACTCGGCAGTTGTTTCATTATTGCTCCATGCCCCTCCTTTGATTATGTATAATTTTTTTGTTTCGTCGGTCGGAGTTTCGGTCCATTCCCAAACATTTCCCGCCATATCATACAAGCCGTAATAACTTTTTCCCAGCGGATATTTGTCAACAGGGGTGGTGCCTTTATTTTTTCTTAAGATATTGCAAAAATTGGCATTAAAATTATTGCCCCAGGGGTATATTCTTTTATCGCTTCCGCGCGCGGATTTTTCCCACTCTTCTTCTGTGGGCAGTCTTTTCCCGGCAAAAGAAGCGTAAGCATTAGCGTCATACCAGGAAACATTATAAATAGGATGGTTTTCCTGCCCCTTTGGCATTTGTCCGTTTTTCCAGTGCTCTGGAGGGTGGTAGCCGGTTGCTTTAATAAATTTTTGGTATTTTATGTTGGTTACGGGCGTTTTATCAATTAAAAATGAATCCAAAAATATTTTTTGCGCATTTAATTCGTCACCGGAATAAAAATAACCGCCTGGAATCAATTGCATTTCGCTTGGGAAAACTTTTTTATCATCGGATTTTTGTTCTGAATAAATGGTTTTTTCCCAAAGCAATAAAAATAAAGATAAATATGTTTGCCTGATTGTTTTGTCGGAAATCATTAAGCCCTTTGGGTTTTGGGGATTCCACGAAAACATAAATAAAAATTTATCTGAAATCAAAAGTCCGTCGGAAAACGGATAGTCACTTTTTTCCAAAAATTTAACTTTTATTGATTCCCTGTTCCACATACTATTTTTTTCTGAATTTTCTTCTTTTGGCACCAATACATTCAAAGTTATTTTTTTCTTAGACAATTCTTTCAAAAAGGAATCAAAAACTTTTTTTTCATAAATATTATAAGGGCTGTCAACGCTGGCTATTAAATACATTTTTGATTTTGAGTTATCCATCGCCCTATACAGCATTTGTCTTAAAGATAGGGAGGTGCTAAAGGTTTCAACAGACAAAGAGTCGCTTTCCTGCAGGGTTTTTTTGTCAGGTAAAATGTTAGGCAGTTGCTCTTGTATATCAGAAATTTGCTTTTGCTTTTGCGAAAGCATTTCTTTAATGTCGTCAACGGAAACAGAATCAAACAGCCGTTTTTTCCCCAAAATATTTTCTTTTTGCAAAAGATTTTTTTCGATCAGCTGATTTATCATTTGATAAACCGCCGCCCGATTGATTTTTAGCTCTTTTGCAATAGTTGAAGCGGGAAGGGGACCACTAAAAAAGCAGAGAGAAAAAACATCTCTTTCTTTACCCCTTAAATCAAGGATATTTAGCAGACCTTCCAATTGTTGATTTTTTTTATTGATTTTTGTCACCATATCTATTGGATAATCATAACACGTTTTTAAAAATCATAGATAGTACATAATACCCTAAAAATAAGACAACGTCAATAATATAAAATTGTTGTCATAACTATTGACAACATATCTTGATTTGTATAAGCTAAAATCAGGCAGTTATAAATCCTCCCAATAAACATGAAACAAGGGGTTAACATTGTTATAACCAACAGTAAGGGTGAAGTTCTTGTTTTAAAAAGAAGCTTGGCTGAAAAGTATTGTCCGAACTTTTGGGATTTACCCGGCGGAAAAGTGGAAGCTAGTGAAACTCTGCTTGAAGCGGCAAAAAGGGAGGCAAAAGAAGAAAGCGGTTT
>JBDRST010000077.1:0-3456 GCA_043824525.1 bacterium | reverse complement strand
GGGATTTATTAATTTTTATGAAAAGAATAATCAAATCTATTTTTCGCTTACCGCAAAGGGCAGAAAAAAAGCCGGGTGGATGCAAGTAGATGATTTAAAGATAAAAAAACCAGAAAAATGGGATGGTAAATGGAGAATATTAATATTTGATATAGCGGAATTGAAAAAACTATACAGGGAAGCATTTCGGGGAAAATTGATAAGCATGGGATTTGTTATGCTTCAAAAAAGCGTTTGGATTATTCCTTATGATTGTTCTAAGGAAGCAAAGGCGCTGAAATCATTTTTTGGATTATCGGGAAAGGAAATCAGATTATTAACAGTGAGAGACATTGGGGAGGACAAAGAGTATAAAAAATATTTTAAATTAAACTAACTACGTTTTAATCTGCTATAGCAGATTAAAACGTAGTTAAAAAGGCACGGGGATAATTTAGAAATAAAAAAAAGACCGCCCGGGTTCTAAAAAGAACCGGGCGGTTTTGGTTCGCATCACTGAGCTTACCTGATTTTTCTGTATCTGCCGTACAAGAGGGGTTGTTTGCTCCACTCATTCAGCAGCTTTGCATCAAGACTGCTCATAATAATGATCCGCGGCTTTTTGCGGTAGCTAAGGCCATCATCGAATTTGCCAACCAAAGCCATGCCCTTGTTGTAGTCGCCAAAGAAGAAGCAGTATTCTTTGCCTCCTTCAAATCCGTTTTGGTCTTCGGCTCCTTGTAGTCGTGCCAACGCGAAAGTTACTTGGCAGAGCTGGTCAATCTGACGCTTTTGGTTTTGTATCTTCACAAAAAGCAAAAGGTTCATTATTGTCATTAGTAAAACGACTACGGGAAGCACAATCGCATTGCACATGGTGGCTTTCCAGTGGGGATTCATTTTACACCTCTGGGGCTGGAGACTTTTTTTAAAAGACGACATGCCTTTTGTGTGCTGAGTGAAGAATAGCATATTGTGATGGTTGCGTCAAGGTTTACGGAGCCGGGTTTGTTTGGTAAAATAGAGAAATTAGAAATTGCCGCGTTGGAGCTAAATAACTCAACGGCGTTGAGTTATTTAGCTCCAACTATAATTTATAGATGAAAAGATATAATCCAAAAAAAATAGAGCAGAAATGGCAAGATAAATGGTATTCTTCTGGAGCATTTAAGGCAAAAAATGGGTCTAAAAAAAAGAAGTTTTATCTTTTGGTGGAGTTTCCCTATCCTTCAGGAGACGGGCTTCATGTGGGCCACTGCCGAAGCTATGCAGCCTTAGATATAATTGCCAGAAAAAAAAGGATGGAAGGTTTTAATGTTTTATTCCCAATGGGTTGGGATGCTTTTGGTTTGCCCACTGAAAACTACGCAATTAAAAAAGGGGTTCATCCATCTGTTGTTACAAAAAAGAACACCGATAACTTCAGGCGCCAGATGAAAAGCTTGGGGCTGTCTTTTGATTGGTCAAGAGAAATAAACACCACTGACCCAAAATATTATAAATGGACGCAGTGGATTTTTATTCAGTTATTTAAAAACGGTTTAGCTTACAAAGATAAGATTGCAATTAATTGGTGTCCTAAAGATAAAATTGGGTTAGCAAACGAAGAAGTTATTGATGGTAAATGTGAAAGATGCGGTACAAAAGTTGAAAAAAGAGAAAAAGAGCAATGGATGATAAAGATTACAAATTATGCTGACAGATTAATTAAAGATTTGGATTTAGTTGACTATTCAGAAAAAATAAAAACACAGCAAAAGGACTGGATAGGAGAATCTCACGGGGTTTTGCTAAAATTTCAGGTAGCTTCCATTGAAGAAGTTATTGAGGTTTTTACAACCAGAATAGATACTATTTTTTCTGGTACATTTTTGATTGTTTCTCCAGAGCATAGTTTTATAGACAAATATAAAGATAAAATTGAAAACATTGACGAAGTTTTAAAATATCGCGAGGAGTCAAAAAGCATTTCTGATATAGACAGAGCAAACCAGGATAAAGATGTGACCGGCGTTCAATTAAAAGGGATTATATCCAGGAATCCTGCCACAAATGAAGAAATGCCGGTGTGGACTGCAGATTTTGTTTTGTCGCACTACGGCACTGGCGCTGTTTTTGCCGATGCCCACGACAAGCGAGATTTTAAGCTGGCTAAAAAATACGGGATACCGCTAAGAACTTCCATAAAACCAAGCGACGAGATGCTGTCCATTAAAGTAAAAAATTTAGAAGAGTGTTATGAGGGTGAAGGAACCTTATACAACTCAATGCAGTTTGACGGGCTTTCTTCCTCAGAAGCCAGAACCAAAATTTTAATGTGGCTTGGGGCAAAGGGATCAGCCCAGCCAAAAATTACCTATAAACTAAGGGATTGGGTTTTTTCCAGACAGCATTATTGGGGCGAGCCAATTCCAATGATTTTTTGCGAAAATTGCGCTAGAATCCCGGGTTCTCATGGGTGGCATCCTGTGCCAGAAAAAGACTTGCCTGTGGAATTGCCAAAAGTTAAAAAATATAAGCCAACAGATACGGGCGAGTCTCCGCTTTCAGCAATTAAAAAATGGGTTAATGTAAAATGCCCAAAATGCAAAAGTGAAGCTGTAAGGGAAACAGACACGATGCCAAATTGGGCGGGTTCCAATTGGTATTTTTTGAGGTATGCAGACCCAAAAAATAATAGGAGTTTGGCAGATGAAAAGGCATTAAGGTATTGGATGCCGGTTGATTGGTACAACGGAGGCATGGAACATACAACTTTGCATCTTTTGTATTCAAGATTTGTTTTTAAATTTTTGTGGGATATCGGAGCTACTTCAAAAGTAATAGGTCCAGAACCTTATCAAAAAAGGACTTCCCATGGAATTGTTTTAGGAGTGGGAGGAATTAAAATGTCAAAATCAAAGGGAAATGTTATAAATCCAGATACCGTGGTAAGGCAATATGGAGCTGACGCTCTCCGCCTTTATGAAATGTTTATGGGGCCTTTTGAGCAGATGATTCCTTGGGATACAAAAGGAGTGGTTGGGGTGCGCAGATTTATTGAGAAAGTTTGGAAGCTCGCGAATATGCACAAATTTAACATAAACAACACAAATGACGAATTAAAAAGGACGTTGCATAAAACAATAAAAAAAGTTGGAGAGGACATTGAATCAATGAAGTTTAACACAGCGGTCAGCTCAATGATGGAATTTGTTAATGCATGGAACAAACCAGCCTCCGCCAAAGGCTTCGGCTTGGCGAAGAAAGATTTTTCAGATTTTTTGAAAATCCTTTCTCCTCTTGCCCCGCATTTAGCAGAGGAGTTGTGGGGTCAGTCCGGGTTTAAAGGATTATGTTGCAGCCAAAAATGGCCGAGGTTTGAAGCAAAGCTGATTGAGGATAAAAAGATATTGCTTATTGTGCAGATAAACGGTAAAGTTAGGGATAAAATAGAAGCTAATGCTGGGCTTTCGCAAAAACAAGCTGAAAAATTAG
>JBDRST010000076.1:0-12791 GCA_043824525.1 bacterium | reverse complement strand
CCAAAGTCGCGTAAAAAGATATTTAAGCAAAAACTCTAAAATTATTTATCCTCCAACCGAGGTTTTAAAATATCATTTTGCCCCTTCAAAAGGATATTGGCTTTCAGTGAACCGGCTGATAAATCACAAAAGGGTTGATATGCAATTAAAAGCTTTTGCAGAATTGCCCGAGGAAAGATTAATCATTGTGGGAAGCTATGAAAAATCAGAACATTTTTTAAAATATGCGGATTACTGCCAAAGAATAAAGCCTGAAAACGTTGAAATTAAAAGCTGGGTGCAAGATAAGGAGTTGGTTAACTTATACGCGGAGTGCAAAGGATTTATAACCACATCCTTAGAAGAAGATTTTGGCATGAGCGTTGTAGAAGCAATGGCTTCCGGCAAACCAGTCATCGCCCCGAACGAAGGAGGATATAAAGAAACGATTATTAACGGTAAAACAGGAATTCTTATAGATGATATAAATCCTGATAAAATAGTCGTAGCTATTAAACAGATTAGCAACAAACTAAAAACAAACCCAAATAAATATAAACAAGCCTGCATACAACAAGCTAAGAAGTTTGACATAGAAATATTTATTGATAAAATAAAACAGGAGATTGAATCATCAATTCAAAACAAAAAATGAAAACAATTGCTATTTCAGAATATTTTGACCTCATTCATAAAGGACATATAGAATACATCAAACTAGCCAAGCAACTAGGAGATAAATTAATAGTCATATTAAACAACGACGAACAAGCAGTATTAAAAAAAGGAAGGCCATTTATGTTATTAGAAGATCGTAAGGCCATCCCTGAATCAATAAAATATATAGATGAAGTATTTGTCAGTATTGATAAAGATAGAAGTGTAAAAAAATCCCTTGAATCAATAAAGCCCCACATATTTGCAGTTGGAGCAGATAGGTTTGCATATGAAATACCAGAAGCAGAAACTTGCAAAAGATTAGGAATTCAAATAGTTGATGGTTTAGGAACTAAAATTCAATCATCTTCAAATATAATTAGCTCAAACTAAAAACCGGATTCTGAATTTTACTAA
This sequence comes from bacterium, assembly GCA_043824525.1. Classification (GTDB taxonomy): domain Bacteria; phylum Patescibacteriota; class Minisyncoccia; order Minisyncoccales; family Staskawiczbacteraceae; genus XYD1-FULL-39-28. The sequence continues at coordinate 11,738 of JBDRST010000076.1, read as the reverse complement.
CAATAATCTCCCTTCTTCTTCAAGGCAAAATTCATCATAATATTCAAATCTTTTTTCATTTTTTCTAAACTTCCATTTTCTTTAATAAATTTAAGAGAATTCCTTCTTAAACTATTCCAAACTTCCTCATCTCCATACAATTGAATCACCTTCTTAGCAAAATCATCTTTATTTCTTCCTATTAAACATATTTCCTCATTCTTAAAACTCATCTGCGAGGCAGTTAATTCTGAAATAACAGAAGGAATCCCATTAGCCATTGCCCCAAACAACTTCAAAGGTATCCCAGCAGAAAACCTATGGGGTACAACAAATACCTTACATCTATCATAATATTCTTCAAGATTCTTAACATAACCAGCAATAATAATTGAATCAGAAGATAGTTTTTCAATCTCCTCAGATTTATTATCTCCAACTATATATAACTTACAATCAAGTTCTTTTTTAATCTTAGGGAATATCTCCTTAACAAAATACAATATAGCATCTTCATTAGGAGAATCAGGAACCAAATAACCACCAATAAATAAAATGTCTTTTCTTTCTTTAAAACCAGGAGTTTTATCCCTAATCTCACACCCATGACTTAAAATAAAAACATCTTTAATCCCCCTCTTAACAAAACTTTCTTTTTCATTTTCAGAAACAGTAGTCACAATTTCAGCACCCTTAGTTAAACCTATCTCTTTATCAATTAAACTTTCGGCATCTTTTTTATTGATTTTCTTCCCCATTAATCTATCTTTAATAACCTCTCTTACAGAAAATAAGGCTTCAGCATCATAAATTAAAATTGAATCTTTTAAAAAAGATTTATATTGAGATACTTGCATCATATTGTTAGGCCTACTAACAATTATTACATCATAAAATCTTTTTCTTTCTAAAGAAAATCTTTCAAAATTCAAATCATCACCATAAAACACCTCAATTCCTAATTCTTGCAGTTCTTTTGTTGAAGAATATTTTAAAGAATCTTGTAGAGGGAAAATTGTTATATCATAACCTAATTCCCTCAATAAGCTCACAATAACATGTGCCCTAGGATATCCTCCCCCCTTGTCTAGTGTAGGAATTTTTTCATCAATAAAAAGAATTTTTTTTCTATCCCCCCTGCTTCTTAAAAATAATTCACTCAAACTAGAATCATTATATTCTTTCTTTAAAATATCCCCCCATTTCTCAACAAATTTAATCCTATTTTTCCCATCTAATTCTCCTACTTCCTCCTGAGAACCACTACTCCCGAATTCATAGTGATAAACAATTGAATTTGGTTGATAAACAACCTTATAGCCCCTCTTTCTTATTTCCATGCATATATCAACATCTTCAAATCTTGCAGGAGAATAAATATCATCAAATCCTCCAATTTGATTAAACAAATCTCTTCTCACTAACAAACAAGCTGCAGAGCAATAATCAACCTCTCTTAAAAAACAAAATTCTGGTTTCTCTGGATTTTCACCCCTCCCATACCCTTTAGTAAATCCATTGCTATAAATTATACTACCTGCTTCTTGTAATCTGCCATCTGGCTTTATTAATTTAGAGCCAACAGCCCCATATTTGGAATTATTCTCAATACTCTTAACTAAACTAGAAAGCCACCCCTTAGTTACAATAGTATCGTTATTTAAAAATAAAACATACTTGCCCTTTGATGCTTTCACCCCCTGATTACATGCCTTTCCAAAACCCATATTCTTTTCATTTTTAATTACTTTAATATTTTTCAATTTCTTACCTAATAATTTAGTCTTATCTTTAGAACCATTATCTACTATGATGACCTCGTAAGAAACATCTGTATTTATAAAAATACTCGCCAAACAATTGATAGTAAAATGAAATTTATTGCATACAGGTATAACAATTGATACCAATGGGTTATTTGCCTTTGGAAATCGCCATTTAAAATCCTCAAGTGCCTCTCTCCTTAATTTTAAGAAAATATTTCCTTCACCAGATTTTATTTTATTTACCTTACTTTTTTTTCTAATAATTCCAGTGTCAATCAGCAAAGGCTTAATCAACCAATCAAACCTTTGTACTGTCCTCCAAGTAAGACTATCTTCAAGATTCTGAATCTTCATCCTTAAAGAATAGTTTTCCTCTTTAATGATCTCGAGTTCTCTATTCTTAATTAAATTATTTTCATACAACATTGTTAAATCAATAAGAAACCTCTTAGTTTAAAAATAAATTGTCATTCAACTATACAATATTTTCATAAAATTGTGAAACAGAGATATTCTACTATGAAAAAAACCTTCAACATGCACAAATATTATTAGAAATAAAAACTATCATCAAGAATATTAAACTTTAAATAGATTATAAAACTCCTAAAAAATAAACACAAAGAAAAATGAAACTAATTTATAAAATAAGGCATAAAGTTAGAGAAAAAATATTTAAAATATCTGAGTGGAGATTCAAAAAGAATCTTGAAAAAAACTTTGAAACATTTGAGAAAAATTTTAAAGAGAATCTTGAAAAAAGGCGAAATTTGAGCATAAGACTAGATTTAACAAATCAATGCAATTTAAAATGTTCTTATTGCCACCATAACTTACCCCAACTCCCAGATATTCCTCCAAAAAAATTAACCAAAAAAGACATAGAATTTATACTCAAGGATACGGGGCAATACGTAGATTGGATTATGTTATCGTGCGGACATGAACCTTTAGTTTCAAATGATTTCTCTGAAATTGTTAAATTTATCTCAGATAAACATCCTCATATAAAGATAAATTTTTGTACAAATGCTATGCTATTAAATGAAGAGATACGAAGACTAATTGTTGAAAATCAAGTTCATGCATTGATATTTTCAATGGATGGTATTACAAAAGAAACTTATGAAAGAATTCGGAGTGGGGGAAAATTTGAAAAAGTTGTTGGAAATATTTTAGCCTTAAAACAATTAAAAGACAAAATGACTACAATTTTTCCAGTAGTAAATTTAACCTTTGTTATAATGAATTCAAACATTTCTGAAGCACCCTCTTTCATTAAAGTCTGCAAATCTCTTGGAATAAATCATATCAGCTTCCAGCATGTGGTTGAAACAGCTCATCTTGATTTGAATAGGGAAACTCTTTTTAACTATAAGGCAAAATTTAATTATTACAGAAAGAAAATAATTGAAAAAGCAGAGGAATATAAAACTTCTATTTTGATACCTAAAGAATTTATAACAAATGATATTTGGTTGCCTGAAAAAAATGAAAAAATAAGTATTGAAGAAATTTTAAGTGTTAAACCTGATGAAAATAGGAGTACAGAAAACCTAAATATTATTAAAAAAGAGAATATCACAAAAGAGAATATATTGCTAGATAGGCTCAATCCTTTTTGTAAACTTTCTTTTAATGAAATTATGATTATAGAACAGGAGTTTATCAAACCTTGTCCTTTTCTCGCAGGACCTCCGCTTGGAAATTTAAAAGATAAAAAACCGTTATTAGAAATATTTTTTGGAGAAGAGTTCAAAAAAGTAAGAAAGAACATGTTTAAAAAAGATGGAGACCATCGTTGCAAGGATTGTCCTATTAAAAACAGTTATCTTCCAAATGAAAAAGATTTAAAAAATCATTTTTAAAACAAGTTGTATCTATTTTACTCTAAAATCTTCAAACTCTAAACTTAGATTAGGATTATAATAAGGATCTCCTTGCTCCCAAATTTTTTTGTGTCTTTTTTTTATATAATCAAACTCCCTTAAACCCATCTCTATTTTTCTTGGACTATCATCCAATCCTCTTGAAACAGACTCATAATGATAAAGCTCTGCATAAGGTGTAAAAACATTAAGATAACCTGCTTCTCTTAATCTTAAACAAAAATCAACATCATTAAAGGCTATTTTTAAATTCTTCTCATCAAGTCCCCCCATCTTTTCATATAAGTCTTTTTTAATCATTAAACAAGCCCCAGTTACTGCACTTATATTCTGTATCATAACGACTCTTGAAATATACCCTGAATCGTCCCTTGAAAGCCCTTTATGAGAATGTCTTGCAGTCCCTTGGATACCAATAATAATCCCGGCATGTTGTATCCTATCATCTTTGTAATATAATTTAGCCCCAACCGCTCCAACATCTTCCCGCTGTGAATGTTCAAGTAAACACTCCATCCAATCTGAATTTATTACCTCTGTATCATTATTTAAAAGCAAAACATGTTCTCCCTTTGACAAAGAAACTCCATAGTTATTAATCTCTGAATAATTAAAAGGAATATTATATTCATAAAACTTCACTCTTTTATCATTTCTCAAATCGTCTATAACTTCAAAAGTTTTCTTTTCCTTACTATTATTGCTTATTAAAATTATCTCAAAATTTTTATAAGTAGATTTTTTAAGTATTGAATCAACACATTTCTCAAGCAACTCTCCTTTATCTTTGAATGGAATAATAATACTTACTTTAGGATTTCCTATAATTTTTCTCTTTACCCTATACACACCAAGATTTTTACCCAAAACAACATCTCCCTTAATTTTTCTTCTAATCAAAGCATCTTCTAGAGCTTTTTTTCCTGATTCCCAAGCATAGTTCTTAAAACTAAAGTTTTCAGCTACTGAGCCCGGTATCTTTCTCCAATGATAAAGAATCTTAGGAATATGATAAACCTTGTTCCCTTTTTCAAGATATCTCAACAATAAATCATAATCCTGACTGCCTTCAAATCCTTTGCGAAAACCGCCTATCTGGTTAAGGAGTTTCTGCCGGAAAACGCTAAAATGAGTGATGTAATTCATACTTAAAAGTAAGTCTGGTGAAAAATCCGGCTTAAAAAATGGTTCGCTGCGGCTTCCATCAAGCTCTAATTTATCTTCATCTGAGTAAATGAAGTCCAGTTTTTGGTTGTGGTTTAAAAGCTTCACTATTTCTAACAGGGCCCATGGCGTAAGTTCATCATCGTGGTCAAGCAATCCTACAAATTCGCCCGTGGCTAAAGAGAGCGCGGCATTAGAGGCGCCGCTTGTCCCTTGGTTTTTCGCTAAATAGATAATTTTGATTCGCTTGTCTCGGCGTCGGTACTCCTCCAATATCTTTTTCACAGCTGGTTCAGTGGAACCATCATCAGCGACACACAATTCCCAGTTTGGATAGAGCTGTCGTCGCACAGATTCAATGGCGGCCCGAAGATAAACCTCGTCAATATTATAAGTTGGCATAACAATACTTATAAGCGGCTTATAGGGCAAGAATGATATTTCTTTTTGGAGCCCGAGAAAATCTTCAAGTTTGGGCTCATTATTTTTAATCCACAGATAATATGGCTGTTCCGTTTCTTTTATATTGGAAGATGAATTAAGTTTATTTTTTACAACATTTTTTATAAAATCGCCGTTTATAAGAATCTGGTTAAAACGAATTATTCTATTATAAAAACCCCTCAAGAAAAACCATTCAGGTAAAATAAAATCTAATAATCTTTGATAAACTTTTAATAATTTAAATGTCAAACTTCTCTCAAGTCCTTTTATATATTCCTCCTTAGCAAGTTCTAATTTTTTCCATTCTTGTAACTCTTTTTCTTTCCTGTTAAAATTATCCGACAACTGTTGCGTCTTTAAATCTTTAAAATTTAGGGCATTATTTAATTCTGTTATTTTGCTCTCCTTTTTTATAAAATTTTCTTTTAGCTGGTTTAATAGTAAGTCTCTTGATATAGATATAGCGTTTAGGTCGGCTATATCATTGTACGCAGACGAGAGCTCTGCGTCTTTTTTTATCAGCTCATCTTGAACCGCTGATAATTCTGTATTTTTAATATCTGCTAATTTGTCATTTAATATACCAACTCCCAATTTCTCAAATAATTTTTTATTAAAACGGCTATTTTTCAGCATATCCATTGACTCTAAAAACTTTTCATCAACATTGTTCCCTACCGCTAAAACGCCCAGCCCATAATTATGTGTAAAATTGAATGAGGGATATTTATTTTGCAATTCATCCCACAGCCTCCAAACCCCAAAATCATTCAACCTCGTAACGGTATCATGTAAGATTACAACTCCTTTTTTGCTCATCTTTGGAAGCCAAGTTTCAAAATCGTGTTTTACAGCCTCATAGGTGTGCATTCCATCAATATGCAATAAATCTATGCTCTGCTCCTTAAAATCTGCAGAAGCATCATCAAAATATTTTTTTATTAATACAGAAAAATTCGCATAATTTTTCTGATTGTAATTTAAAACATCTTCGTATGTTCTTTTATCATAAAATCCAGAGTGCTTATCGCCCTCCCAAGAATCAACGCCAAGGCATCTTGTTCCACATCCAATCTTTTTAATCGCCTGACAAAAAGAAAAATAAGAATTGCCAGTGTGGACTCCTAATTCAACGAATATATTGGGTTTTAACATTTCTAACAAAAAAAAGGCGAAGGGAATGTGCTCCACCCAGCCCAATGGTTCTTTTATTCTATTAGGCGTTTCTAAAATTATTTCATTATTAAATAGTCTTTTTTCCATCTTAAATCTATTTTTATTATTTATGAACCTATTGAGAATTTATGTAGTCATCCACTATTTCTGATGGGTCTCCTATTTTTAAAAGTTTTTCTTCTCCCAACCAAACGACTTTATCGCAATATTTTTTTATTGAATTTAAATCGTGGCTGACAATTATAACTGCTGCCCCGCACTGAATTAATTCCTCCATTTTTTTAATTGCTTTCTGCTGAAAATCAATATCCCCGCCGGCAGATAAGACTTCGTCGATCAATAAAATATTGGGATTTTGATGTTTTATACAATATATTATTACTGAAAAACTCAATCGAGAAACCATGCCAGTTGAAAACTGAAAAACTTTCATATCTACAAATTCCTCAAGCCCAGAAAATTCAACTATTTCATTAAATCTTTTTTTTATGTCTTTTTGGCCCAAACCCATAGTAGAACCCATAAGATGTATATTTTCTCTCATCGTAAGTCTTGGAATTGATCCTTGGCCCAAACCCGTCAAATAAACCGCCTTACCGTTGGTTTCTATCTTTCCTTTGTCCAACTGATATACTCCAGCTATAAGCCTGAGCAAAGTGCTTTTGCCAGAACCGTTATTACCTATTATGCCCAATACTTCACCAGAATATAAATCGAATGACACGTCCTTAAACACAGATATCTCTTTTTTTTGTGGTTTTCCAGATAAAAAATTAACGAGGTGAGACAACGCGCTTTCGTTTTTTCTGATGTCTGCATGAAACGTTTTAGAAACATTTTTAACCTCTATTCTTTTTATATTGCTATTCCTCATATTTTTTCAGCCAATTTATTTTTATTTTTTTCAAAAATGAAAAGACCTATCAAAAAAATTGATACGCTATAAAAAATAGCCAATAACATTGTGTTAATTTGTGGCAATCTATGATAAATTATTATGTCTCTGGATATATTTATAAAATGATACAACGGATTAAACATGCTTATCTTATGTATCAACCCAGAACCTCCAATGGTGTAAAAAACTGGTGTCATAAACCAAAGAAGCCTCACAAATACTGACCATACATTTTTAAGATCGTTAACATATACTCCAAAGACAGAAAGCATAAAAGAAATGCCCATTGTGAAAAGACAAAAAAGAAAAAATATTATGGGATAGGACAAAAGGAATAATATATTTATTTTCATGAATATTGTTAAAATAACAAGAATTATAAACTCAAAAAAATGAGAAAAAATAAATTGCAGCATAACAGAAATTACAAAAGATTCTTTGTTGACTTTAAGAGACTTTATAAAATCTGCATTACCTTGTATAATTTCTGTTGAAGAAATCGTAACAGCTGTAAAAAAATTAAACATCATAATACCCAAAAATAGATACATCGGGTATTTTTCTATAGAATTTTGCGATATTAAACCGCCGATAAAAAGCAGTATTACAAAAAAAGCTAAAGGCTCAAGAAGATACCAAAAAATTCCCAAAAAACTCCCTTCGTTTCTAACTTTAAAATTCGCTTTTGCTATTTGAAAGCTCAGTCCAATTACGCTTTTAATTTTATGCCAGAATTTTTTAATTTCCATTTCAATAGTTTTTATTTTTGCATATTGTTTCTTCTCCAGACAGAACTCTCAAACAATCCTTCAAAAGTTCCCGCGTCAGCCCAAAAACCTTTTACCTCTCCGTAATCTAATTTACCTATTTTTGCGTAATAATTATTAACATCTGTTATTTCTAATTCTCCTCGGTTAGATAGTTTTAAATTATCAATAATATCAAACACTCCATGGCCATAAACATAGGCGCCCAAAACCGCAAGATTAGAATGCGGCAAATCTGGTTTTTCTAAAATATTTATCAGCTCTCCGTCCTTAATATGCGCTGCTCCAAAACCTTTTACATCAATAACATTTTTTAAAAAAACTTTTGCGAGTTTGCTCTGTCTTATATCAGGATTAAGATTATTTTCAAATATGTTATCACCTAAAATAACAACAAAATTATCTTTACCTACAAAATTCTTAGAAACTCTCATTGCGTCTGCTATTCCGCCCTTTGGATTGTCTTGCGTTTTATAAGTTAAACTTACTCCAAGCTCGCTTCCGGAACCTAATAATTTTGAAAAATCTCCAATAAATTGTTTATCAGAAATTACCAAAATATCTTTTATTCCAGAATTAACTAATGTTTTAATCGGAAACATTATCATTTGCTGGTCATAAATTGGCAACAAGTGTTTGTTGGTTATTTCTGTAAGCGGTTTCATCCTCGTTCCAAGCCCGCCGGCTAAAATTACGCCATTCATATTATTTTATTTTTCATATTTAGCTTTATTTGTTTCGTATAGCCATTTGTCATTTTTTAAAGTCCATTCAACTGTTTTTTTCAAAGATTCTTGGACGCTCATGGGAAGTTTCCATCCGAGTTCTCTTAACTTTGACCCGTCTAACGCATAACGGATATCGTGGCCAGGACGCGAAGAATGAAAATCTACAAAATCCGGAATTAATTTTTTACCGACGAATTTGGCTGCCATTTCGCATATTTCTAAATTAGTGTATTCCCCCTCGCCAATAATATTATATTCTTCTCCGGGTTTTCCGTTCTCCAACAGAAATAAAATTGCCGAAGCTGTATTTCTGCAATGCAACCAGCACCTGCTCCCGACCGCTTTTAACTCGTGGGTGTTTGGATCTAAAACAGAAAAAATTGGCATTGGCTTTTCGCTTAAAATATTTCTGATGGCTTTTGGGATTAATTTTTCTGGATGCTGGCGCTCTCCAAAATTATTCATTGTAAAAGTATTGATAACTGGAAGTTTATATGTAACAAAAAATGAATATCCCAAATCAACCTGCCCGCCTTTTGTTGCCGCATAAGGATTAGATGGCTTGTGGGGAGAGTTTTCTTTAAAAAACACTCCAGCCTCTGCGGGGCCAAATACTTCGTCGGTTGAAAAATTAATAAATTTTTTAAGGTTTGGAAGTTTTCTGGCAAAATTAAGCAAATTACAAGTTCCCACAACATTATCCATCACAAACATCATTGGGTCTTCAATGCTTCTGTCAACATGAGTTGATGACGCCAGGTGTATTATGTAATCAACGTCTCCAGTTTCTTTTTCTACAAAAGAATTTATTTCTGCTCTTAAGTCGTGCCAGACAAATTTAACTCTATGTTTTTGCGCCTCCCACATTGAAATGTCTGTAAGCCTGTTTAGGTTTCCAGAGCAATCAAGCCTGTCCAATATAACTATTTCAAAATCCGTATCCTTCAAAACAGCCTCCACTAGGTGATGCCCTATAAATCCCGCCCCTCCGGTAATAAGTATTTTTTTCATTTTTTAAAATTATACAGACTAAAACCCTCAGAACTCTTTTCAATTTTTTCAAATCCAGTGCAGTTAAACTCATATAAATAAACATAATCTATTTTTTTCTCTTTTGCCATACTGGTTTTACCGTCGCAGTCAGACGCCAAAAATCTGAAAACATCGCTTTCCTTTCCCATGGAAATTGTACCCTCCTTTGTTACGAGCGGATAATTTTTTGTGGCAACACCTATTACAGTTCCCTTCCACGGGATACTTAAAAACCTTTTATTTTTTATGCCTTCAAAAACCCTCAAGTCGTCAGGTGCAAGATAATTGTTTGCCGGAGCTTTGGGAAAAAACTCCGTTGCACTGCCGCCAATATCCCGAACAATAAATTTTTTCCAACTTTCACTCTGGGTATAAAAAGGCACAAGTAACAAAAACAAAACAATAAAACCAACCTCCAAATATTTAAACGCATTCTTCAATTTACCGGCATAAAGCTCAATACGCTTTAGACCAAATCCAGAAATTATGCAGGCTATAATAGAAACAAAAAAAACGATTCTTTCGTATTCTATCAAAAACCTGGTTGTTGTGAAGGAATAAAAAAACCAAAAAACAGCTCCTAAAATTAAAACCGAAAAAAACCACTTTAAGTTTTTATAAATAGAGCGCAGGCCCCACAGAGCCAAAAAAATTGCAGATAGCGGAATTACGTTATAAAAAGGAAAGTCAACGTTTAAGTTGGCGCCGTAAAACGAAGTGTAAAGTATTTTTGTAAAAACATACGAAACAAAGCTTGATAATGGAGAAACCATTAAAATCAAATAAGCGGCAGGCAAAATCAGTATTGATAAAGCAACAGAATAAATTATTAATATCTGATGCTCTTTTATTTTTTCCTTAAATCTGAATATGCAAAAAACTATCAACCCTGCTCCGTAAAAAATAACTAAGGGCGCGTAAAAAATTGCCACAAAAAAAGACGTAAAGGTAGCTAAACCAAATTTCCCAAGCGCCAAAAAGCAAAAGCCAATCAGGCAAAAAATTATTCCTAAGTGCAAGGGAATAAAATTCCAAATACCCGGTAGGTTTGCACCAGAAGTAATATAAAGGATTAGGAGGGAAGACAGTCCTGCAGACAGCTTTGAGACCCTGTTTATTCTTAAAAAAATGTAAGCTAAAACTATAATTAGAATGTTAGCAAAAATGGAAAACAGGGTATATTGCGTTAAAGGGTCAAGCCCTAAAATCAACATTATCTCAGCTGATAAAGAATGGAAAAACATTTCCAAATTCATAAAATATTCTCCCCCAAAACCCGCTAAAGGAAGGTTGCCAGAGCCAATAGAGTTTTCAATAAATAAAACAGCGTACCACTCATCGGAAAAATATGGATAAACATATTCCATATTTTTAACCTCATGATACGAAACCTCTATATCAGTGGCAAAATTTATTTTACCTGTGTAATTATAATGAACTTGATATAAGCTCAAAAATGCAACAATTATAACTACAAACAGTGTCCACTCTATACTGGAAAGCTTAAAAGAAATATTTTTTTTAAATTTCCACCATGCTACTATGGTGGCTATGTCAGCTATTATAACTGCTGCGAGTATAAGTTGATAATAGAATATTCCAAAAAATTGGGACAAAAAAGCCAAAACCGTATGAAACAGTAATGAAAAAAATAGGATATAAACAAATCCCCTCTTTTTATCAGAAAACTGGTCCAATAACACAAACGGAATGACTAATAAAATTATTCCTAAAATAAGTCCCGCCATTAGCCCATTCTACAATAATTTTTATCCTAAATCAAAACTCTCGCAACTAAAAAGCGCAACTAAAAAGCGCAACGTTTGAACAACTAAAATGTACAACAACTCATTAACTCATCGTTAACTCATTTGTTCCGATTATTCACGATCGTG
>JBDRST010000075.1:0-7879 GCA_043824525.1 bacterium | reverse complement strand
TTTAAATTTTCTTTTTTATTGGCAATTCCTGTAATTTTTGGCGCTATGGTTTTGCAGTTATTTGACCCTTCATCTTTAGCCAAAGGTGAAGGGTTTGATTTTAACCTGAACAACTTAAACAGTGGATTTTTAGCAAATTTTGTCGGATTTGTAGCAGCTACAGTTTTTGGGTTTTTATCCCTTAAAATTTTAGAAAAGATTATATTGAAAGGCAAGCTTCATTATTTTGCAGTTTATTGTTTAGCCCTATCATTAATAATTTTATTTATATGAAAGTAATATTTTTAGGGGTAGGCGAGGCGTTTGACGAAAATACCCCAAACAATTCGCATTTAATAGAAACCGATAAGACAAAACTGCTTTTGGACTGCGGATACAGCATCCCACAGCAGTTGTGGAAATTTAATAACAACCCAAATTTTTTAGATGTTATCTATATCAGCCACCAGCACGCAGATCATTTTTTTGGTTTACCACCAGTGCTTATGCGTATGTGGGAGGATGGCAGAAAAAGAGACTTGGCAGTAATCGGGCAGAAAGGGTTACGAGATTTTATGGATTATGCGTATAAAAGTTTTCAGAAAAAATTTGAGTATAAGATTAATTTAATAGAATCAAAAGATGGCGAAGAAATTGAACTCCAGGATTTAAAACTATCCTTTACAAAAACCGTGCATTCTGGTGAAAATTTGGCTGTAAAAATAAGCGACAATAAAAATACAATAGCATACAGCGGAGACGGCTCCCCTGTACCAGGGAGTGATTTTTACAAAAATTTAGATATGCTAATTTTAGAAACCTATTTGTATGATAAAGAAATTATCGGGCATTCCTCAATAGTTTCTGCAATAAAATTCGCTGAAAATAATAACGTGAAGTGTTTGGCGCTAACCCATATGAATAGAGATTTTAGAAAAAATGAACTGCCAAAAATCAGAGATAAAATAAATCCGGCAGCTGGCGGACGAAGATTAAAAATAATTATCCCGGAGCCGATGGACGAATATCTGTTATAGCTCCTTACTTGTAAAGTGTCCGATCGGACACTTTACAAGTAAAACAAAACAGCCAAGTTTGACTGTCTTTTTGTTGCTGTGCCGAGGGAGGGACTTGAACCCTCAAGCTTTTTAGGGCAATGGATTTTGAGTCCATCGTGTTTGCCAATTTCACCACCTCGGCAATTTGAAATAATTTTACCACATTTTGCCTTAATTTTCAACGGCTCAAAGCTGTTGAGCCGTTGAAAATTTAAACCGCTCACGCGTGTGTGAGCGGGTTTACGCAGATTCGACGGTCAGTACTTTTAGGGTTGCTGTTAAACACCCTTCCCGAGCGTTATTCCCATGAGGCGTCAACTATCTTTTCCGGGAAGTTTTCTGATATTTTTTTAAAATTTTCGCAGGAGGTTCTGTGCATCACAGCGGCTCTGTGTTGTGTTATGTATGCTTTAACTTTGTCTCCTGGCTGTGGGTTACAGCATTTTGCAAGATGGGTAAGCATTCCTTTTTGTCCGGCTAAATAAATCTGTCTCGGTCCCTCTTTTTTAATAAGTTTTTTTTCTTCTTTTTTCTTTTTGGCTGCCTCTGAAATCTCTATAATTTTCCGTCTTATAAAACCAGGGATAGGCAGCCTAAAGCCTGTTTCTCCTTCTGATATAAGTTTTCTTATGTGGGTTCTCGCCAAAGAGCTTTTTACAAACCTTAGCCAGTCTTTTGACGGGTTCCTTTTTTTGTTTATTGTAATTTCCACGATATCGCCATTCTCTAAAACATGGTTCAACTGGATAATTTTTCCGTTAATTTTTGCAGATTCGCAATGGTTTCCTATATCTGAGTGTACGGCATAAGCAAAATCCACAGGGGTTGATCCTTTAGGCAGAACAATAATATCTCCCCTTGGGGTAAAGGAAAATATTTTGTCAGGAAAAAAATCAATTTCAAAATTTTTCCAAAATTCGGACACGTCTTGAATCCACTCAAAATTTTTGCGCTGTTTTTTAAGGTCTATTTTTTCTTTATAAGACCAATGGGCGCAGATTCCATATTCTGCCTCCTTTTGCATCTCCGCCGTTTTTATTTGAACTTCAGTAATCTTGCCCCCCACTAACTTTTGGTTGCTTTTTTCTTCCATTATTTCACCCCATCCTTTTTCCCGCCTAAAGTTAGTGGGGGGTGAATCAGAAAAAATTGTTGTGTGCAGCGACCTATACCCATTAAACTTCGGTTTTGCTATATAGTCGTCTATTTCCTCTGATATGGGTTTAAAATGTTCATGTATTATCCCAAGCGCCTTATAGCAGTGTTCAATATCTTTAACAATTACCCTTATAGCCAAAAGGTCATGGACTTTGTCAAAATCCATATTTTTTTTGACGAGTTTTTTATAGGTGCTCCAGTATGATTTTACGCGATAATTTATATCAATAATTTTTACCCTTTCTTTACCCAATATCTTTTTTAGGCGGGGAATAAATTTTCTGAGATATTTTTCCCTTTCTTCGTACTCTTCTTGAATGTTTTCTTTCAGCCACTGAAATCTTTTTGGAAATAAATAGGAGAAAGAAATATCTTCTAATTTTCTTCTTAATTCACTTAAACCTAATCTATGCGCAATGGGTACAAAGATTCGCAAGGTTTCAAGAGAGTGTAGCTTTTGCTTGTCTGCTGGAAGATAACCTGAAAAACTTAATCCGTCTAGCCGAGAAATAAGCTCTACTAGCACAACTCTTAGATCACCCGCAATGGCCAAAAACATTCTTCTTATATTTTCAATTCGTTCTCTTGTAAACTTTTTTTTGTCCTTTATGTTGATTTCCAGCGAATAGCGGATTTTTCTCAGTTCTGAAATTTTTTTTATTAATTGGCTAATTTCTTTACCAAATTTTTTTTCAATGTTTTTTATTTCAACCTCTCTTACGGTGCTGGTTTTTTCATCTACCACGTCATGCAAAAGCCCAAAAGCAATTGTTGCGGGGTCAAGGCTCATTTTATCCAGCGCTTCAGCAACCCTTACCGCATGGTGAATATAATTTTCACCAGAGGCCGTTAGCTTATCTTTATAAGCTAATTCAGCGAACTCAAAAGCGTCCTCAATTAATTTTGGATCAGGGCTGCGTTCTATTATCTTTTGTATGTTATTTCTGGTAGTCACGTTCTTTGATAGTCACACTCCTTATTCGAGCATTTTATTGTTTTTTTGTTTTTTTCAACCAAAATAGAATCGCACTTTGGGCAAAATTCATTTATGGGCTTGTCCCACAAAGCAAAGTCGCATTTGGGAAACCTGTTGCAACCATAAAATATTTTTCCTTTTTTGGTTTTTCTTTGAATAATGTCCCCATCTTTGTCCCGATTGCTTTGCAATCGAGGATTCGCGATATTGTCGGAACACTTTGGGCACCTAATTCCTAAAACTTTATTTTTGTTTTCTATGGATTCTGTATATTTACATTCAGGGAATTTTGAGCAGGCATAAAATTTTCCAAACCTCCCAAAGCGTTCAATTATTGCTGACCCGCACTTTGGACAAATTTTGTCTGTTTCTTGAATCAGGTCTGCCTTTTGAATTTTTTCATATTTTTCTTCAAGATTTTTTGAAAACGGTTTCCAGAAATTTTTGCAAGTTTTTTGCCAGGTATCTTTGCCCTCTGCGATTTCGTCTAACTCTTTTTCCATTTTGGCGGTAAAATCTATGTCAACGATTTCCGGAAAATTTTTAACCAACATATCATTAACTACGACCCCGATTTCAGTGGGGATAAATCTTTTCTGTTCATTTTTTTCAATGTAATTTCTATCTTGTATTGTGGTTAATGTGGGGGCGTAAGTGGAGGGCCTTCCTATGCCATGTTTTTCCAATGCCTTTATTAGGCTGGCTTCTGAGTAGCGCGCGGGCGGCTCTGTAAAATGTTGTAAGGAATCTAATTTTATAAGCTCTAATTTGTCGTTTTTTTCCAGGTCTGGCAAATTTGCTTCCTCAAACCTTGCCCCCACACCATAACGGGCAGTATTGCTAGGATTTTTGTCAAAATTTTTATCTCCTGCCCGTTTGGTGTGGGGGTGAAGATATATTTTTAGGAAGCCGTCAAATTTTAATGTTTGGCCGGTTGCGCGGAACATGTAATTACTCGCCTCAATATCAACTGACACCGAATCAAAGACAGCCGGCGCCATTTGAGAAGCAATAAATCTTTGCCAAATTAATGTGTAAAGTTTTAGTTGTCTTGAGTCTATTTCTTTTAATGATTCTGGAGTTTTATCTGCGTAAGCAGGCCTGATTGCTTCATGGGCTTCCTGTGCCCCGGCTTTTTTTGTTTTATATCTTATGGGCTTCCCTGCATAATAATTGTCGCCGATAGTTTCAGTAATAAACTTTTTTGCAGCAAGCAAAGACGTATCCGATAAATTTAATGAGTCCGTCCTATGATAAGAGATCAGTCCTTCCTCGTATAACCGCTGTGCTAAAGACATTGTCATTTTTGCAGGAAATTTAAATCTTTGCCAGGCTGATTGCTGTAATGTGCTTGTTGTAAGCGGGGGGAAGGGGTGTCTTTTTGTTTCTTTTTTTTCTACAGACTCAACAATATAATTTGAGCCATTTAAACCATTTAGAATTTTATCTGCCTCTACTTTATTTTTTACTTCCAATTTTTCTATTGTTTTTCCATCTTTTTTTATAAGCTGCGCAATAAATTCGTTTTCTGCTTTTTTTAACAAAGCTTCAACAGACCAGTATTCTACCGCTACAAATTTTTCAATTTCTCTTTCCCTTTCAACAATCAGTTTTACTGCAACCGATTGCACTCTGCCAGCCGAAAGCCCTTTGGAAATTTTTTTCCACAAAAACGGAGAAAGCTTATATCCTACAATTCTATCTAAAATTCTTCTTGCTTGTTGGGCGTCAACTAAATTCATATCAATTTTTCTGGGAGATTTTAAAGCTTCATCAATTGCTTTCTTTGTTATCTCATGAAAAACAATCCTTTCCGGATTTTTTAGTTTTAATGCTTCTTTTAAGTGCCAAGCAATGGATTCTCCCTCGCGGTCTTCATCAGACGCCAGAATCACGTTTTTTGCTTTTGCCGATTCTTTTTTTAGCGCCGAAAGATTTTTTCTGGCTTTAGTTGGAATGACGTATTTTGGTTCAAAATTATTCTCAACATCTACGCCAAGCTCTCCTTTTGGTAAATCACGCACATGCCCAAAAGACGCAAGGACCTTATAATCCTTGCCTAAAAATTTTTCCAGAGTTTTCGCCTTTGTTGGGCTCTCAACTATTAGAAGTTGCATAATATTTGTGAATTTAAAAATCAAAAATGAATCGCTTATTACATAGTTGTTCCGAATTTGTCGAGAATGCTCGATGAAATCGGCATAATTCTACGGAATTAAGCAAAATGTAAAATTTTGGCATGCCACCCTCGGCGGCATTTATTTTAGGATTTTTAATTGTCATTTTGTCCCGACCTCGTTGAGGATTCTCGATGGAATCGGAACATTTTGATATTTATATTTTGCATTTAAGCTGTCGCATAAACGTTGCCTCCAAGATTTCGTATTTTACCTGAAATTTCCATTAAGGCAAGCGTTGTAGCTACAGTGGGAGCATTTAGTTTAGTTTTCTCAATTATTTTATCTACTTGTAATGACCCTTCTTTCAATGCGCTTAAAATTAATTTTTCCTCGTTATTTTCTGCTTCAAGTGTTGATTGAATTTTATTTTGCTCCAATCCTAGTTCATTTAGTACGTCGTCAGAGCTTTCAACTAATTTTGCTCCTTGTTTTATTAATTTATTTGGGCCAGAAGAATTTAAAGAATAAATTGGGCCAGGCACAGCAAATAGTTTTTTATTCTGTTTTTTGGCAAGATCTGCTGTTATTAGGGAGCCGGATTTTTCTTTTGCCTCTATTACTAATACGCCTAAACTAAGGCCAGAGACTATTCTATTGCGTCGGGGGAATGTGAATTTTGAGCCATTTGTTCCTTCGGGCAGTTCTGAAATTAAACACCCGCCATATTCTAAAATTTTTCTGGATAAATCTAAATTTTGCTGAGGATAAAGCGATTTTTCATCAAGCCCCGTTCCCAATACAGCAATTGTTCGTCCTCGCCCGTCCGTAGCTTTATGCGAAGGAGGGTTTCTTTTTTCAATAACTGCCCGATGCGAAAACGTGTCTATGCCAGGAGCCAAACCCGAAACTATTGTTAGCCCAGCGTCAGACAGTTCCCCCGCAATTTTTAAAGAAATCTGCTGTCCATAAGGCGAGCATCTTCTTGTGCCTACAATTGCAAAACATTTTTCATCTGACGTTGGCAGGATTCCTTTATAATATAAAATTTTAGGCGCATCTTTTATTTTTTTAAGTTCTGCTGGATATTCTGCATCATCAATTTTTACGATTTTTGTCTCGTGCATAATTTTTTTAACTATAGCACAAAAATAAAAATATACCCCAATCGGGGCATGAATATATTTTTTATAAAACATGTTTTCCGTAAAAGTGAAAATAAAAATGGATGGAATGGAAATAACAATTACGCCACATATCTGCTATAGCAGATATGTGGCGTAATTGAGAAAACAAATTTTGCAATTAAATATAACAATTTAAAGGTCTGATTTTTCGGTTTTCCCACTGCTTTAAATAAAACCCCAGTAGCAGAACACTTTGCGTTCACTACGGAGCGGGTTTAAGAATTTTTGTTTTTTCAACCGCTTCTGATAAAATTTGAGAGTATAAATTTAACCCGATTCTGTTTATGGCGCCTGATTGTTCTTTGCCTAAAATATTTCCGGCCCCCCGAAGCTCCAGGTCTTTTATAGCAATTCTATAGCCGGCTCCCAATTCTTGCGCGTCTTGCAGGGCATTAAGACGCTCCTTTGCCATGGGGGTTAGTGATTTTTGGCTAAACATGAAGTATGCAAACCCTTGTTTATGCGACCTGCCAACTCTGCCTCTTATTTGATGCGCCTGCGAAAGCCCCAGTCGCGTTGCGTCTTCTATTATAATGGTATTCACATTGGGCAAATCCAGGCCGTTTTCAATAATTGTTGTGGCAAGCAGAACGTTTGTTTTGCCTTTCTGGAAATCGTCCATTATTTTTACTAATTTTTTTTCATGGAGCCGGCCGTGCATAATCCCGATTTTGGATTTTGGGCATAAAATTTTTAATTCCTTTGCCGCAGTTTCAATGGTTTGCACCCTGTTATGCAAAAAATAAACTTGGCCTTTCCGCTTAAATTCAAAATTTATTGCCCTTTTTATTATTTTTGGATTGTAGGGCAGAACACATGTTTTTATTGCCTGCCTGGCTGAAGGCGGAGTTTGTATCAAGCTTATATTTTTAAAAGACGAAAGAGCTAAATAAATGGTTCTTGGAATCGGGGTTGCCGATAAGCTCAAGATATCAATCTCAGGATGCTGCTGCCTCAGTTTTTCTTTTTGTTTTACGCCAAACCTTTGTTCGTCATCAATAATCAGCAATTGCAAATTTTTGAATTCTATATCTTTTGACAAAAGCCGATGGGTGCCGATAATTATGTCTATTTTGCCTTCTTTCAGGTCTTTTACTGTCTTTTTTTGCGCTGATTTTGTTTGCAATCTGGAAAGCATAGAAATAATTACGGGAAGTTTTTTAAATCTTTTTTTAAAAGAATTAAAATGCTGGTTTGCTAAAATTGTTGTGGGACATATTATGGCGGTTTGCCTGCTATTAGCTGAAGCCAGCAAAGCTGTTCTCATGGCAATCTCTGTTTTTCCAAATCCAACATCTCCGCACACAATTCTGTCCATTGGGTTTTCTTTTTTTAGGTCCTCTTCAATATCTTCTATCGCCTGAAGTTGGTCGGGGGTTTCTTGGAACTCAAATCCGGCGCGCA
>JBDRST010000074.1:0-6925 GCA_043824525.1 bacterium | reverse complement strand
AACTTTTGCCCACAACCCTTCTTCTGTTTTATGGATTTCTAAAGTAAGTTTTGGGGGCATAAGCTCCTTATAAAATTGTAGATTTTTTTCTTTTTTCATAGTTTCAATTTTATTATAGCACTAAAACATCGTGTCAACAATATCGTAATAATATTGCTATAACTTGATTAAAATTTCAACAACATCCCTCCCCCGCGATTTGCTGTTATTTTTTAACACTAATTTAACCCGCCCGCACAAATAAAATTTTGGATAAATTTTTATTTTTTAAAATATTCATCCCCAAACCTTTTTGTAAGTAGATGAAGAATATTTGGAATCTGAGCAAGAAAAGAGGGAAACAAACCGGTAATTCCTAAAACTCCAAAAATTAAAATTAAGAGATGTGCTAATGTTATCTCTTCAATGCCAACTATTTTTATAATATAAATAAAAAGAATTATTAAAAACCAACCGAATAGTGAGCCTATAAAATTAAACCAAAATTGATGTATCCACCAACTATTTGCGTGTTCTGGCATTTCGTCGTCCTTTTTAGGATACCCAAATATTACAACAGCCTTCCAACCGTAAAGTAAAGAGCTTATAAATCCCGAAAAAACAATCACTAAAATATAATAATTTATTTGTTTTTCTTGGATATATCCAAACAAAAACACATTAAAAAGAATAATTATTTCTTTTAAGTTCGACCTGAAGGAATGCACGGTCGTTTCCAAAATTATGTGATACCTTCTGGATTGAAAAATCTCTTATTGGTTCTTTGTCGTGGTTTTTTTCTTTCTGGCACCTCTCTTTCCAGCTTTCGATATCACTATTTAAATAATATGTAAAAGCATCGCAATCACCGGTCGTTCTATATAAGAAAGCTTGATTAAAATCTTTTTTGATAAAAAATTTACTGTTTATGCCCAAGTCAATAATAAAAAAACCCACCAAGACAAAGGCAAACACTGTCGCTAGTATAATTGTCAAAACTACTTTATTCTTTTTAAAACAGTTTTTAGTTTTTTCTTCCATAAATTTATTTTTTGTGTTTATTAAAAAATGAAACAAAAAATATTATAGCAACGGCGACATCAATAAGTTGCCAAGTATCTCTAGAAAGATAAAATGGAAAGATAGGATTAAATAAAACTGCCATTATGCCGAAAGTCCAAGCCCAGCCGATTTTCTGCTTATTATAGGCCACATAGGCGGTATAGCAAGCGATTACTAACACAACCCACCTTAAAAATTGATAATAACTGTAAGGATTATCTGCTAATGCCCACAATAAGAGTATTATGGCTACTATTTTAAACCAGTTGTCCTTAATAAAGGTTTTCACGAATTTTTAATTAGATTATTTTAGTTTGACGCTATTTTTTAGAAAAGTCAAGGAAGAGACGAACCAAACAGCCCAGACGCGTCTGGGCTGTTTAAAGAGTAACAAACCCCAGCGGAACAGAAAATCCTGACCCGACCATTTCACCTAAGGAAGCGCCTTTCCCGCCCGCAGTTTTTAAGTCCTTGTTTGATAATTGTTTAAAATTTTTAATATTTTCCATATTCCCTATTAATTATCAATTAAACTATTCCAGCTTTCCGCGGAAAGCTGGAATAGTTTAATTGCCCTAATCCGTTAAACTTTTTAAAAATTTCAAGACACTAAGCCCCCTTTCAGTTATTCGGTGACGCACATTAAATCCGTCTGTCCGCTTTAAAACAAGCCCGGCAGTTGCCATTTTCTTTATGTGGTCAGACGCTGTTCTAAAATTTGTTTTTAGAATTTCCGATATATTCGAAAGTGTTAACTCTGGTTTATTTTTTAGTAATTCCAATATCTCAATTCTCCTGTGATTTGAAAACCCTTTCACCATCCTCTCTATTTGGTAATAACTTTTATTCATTTTTTAGTTTAATACCGCTATTCCAGCTTTCCGCGGAAAGCTGGAATAGCCGAAGGCAACGAAAAGGCTAATTATTGCTTTATACTACCTCCTTTTTTGACTTTTGTGAAGCATGCATGCAGGGTAGCTCGCACAACTAAACAGCCCAGACGCGTCTGGGCTGTTTAAAATGAAAAAGCCGGGGTGTGGCCCGGAGTTTGCTATTTGCTGAAATAATCGTTTAGACAACCTTTAAATTTTTCTAAATTTTGGTTATTTACGCGGAATCCCGATGCTTGGGCATGGCCTCCGTAAGTCAACAAGAATTCATCACAGGATTTCATGGCGTCAACAGAATTTGTGCCCTTTGGATTTCTTACGGAACCGCAGGATTCTTCATCCATTTTTTTATATATAAAAGCCGGCTTTTCGTATTTTGAAGATATTATTGATGCAGCAGAACCCGCCAGAGTCAGGCGCCATGCCGGATCGCCCTCAAAAATAATCGCCTCATCGGGATTTTTGGAAATCCTCCTTTCAATTTCCCTCACAATGTTTTTAATTTGCTGCTGTTTATCAAAATTTTTATTTAAAAGCGTTTGCGCCAGCTCCCTACATTTTTCAGGATCAGACGAGGTTAAAAGCAAGTAAGCTTCATTTTTAAATTTTATTGACTCTGCCGCATTTAGCGCGGAGTTTATTTTTTGAACTAACTCTTCGTCTCTTGCAAATTTGTTTTCAAAAAGTAAAATATCTAAAAACGCCCTTAAACCCGGGCGGAAAGTGTTTTTTAGGGAAGATAAACCTTTTTCAATAATCTCCTGGTTTTGCTCAAGTTGCGGGACCATATCAGAAATTGTTCCTAAGGCGGCTAATTCAGCAAAACTATTTTTTAAATTTTCTGAAATATTTTCAGATAGCATCTCAAGACAAAGATTATAAGTGATTCCCACATTAGCCAGTCCCTTGAAAGGATAACTGTCTTCTGGTTGTTTTGGGTCAACAATAATTGAAGCTTTTGGGGTTCCAGCAAGAGTTTCATGGTGGTCAATAATCAGAACCTCAAAACCCATTTCATTTGCCATATCAACCTCCTTAATGTTGCCGATACCAAGATCCAGCGTAATAAAAAGCGCGGGGCTTTTATCTTTTAATAATTCTAAAGCGTGTACGTTTATGCCATAACCGTTTTTTTCCCTATCTGGAAAATAAGCGCAAGAAATTTTACCGCCTAAATTTTTTATGGCTTCCTCAAGTATCACAACAGAGGATATGCCATCTAAATCCGAGTCCCCATACAAAATAATGCGCTCGTTATTGGCGACCGCTTTTTTTATTCTGTCTGCGGCTTTAGTTATGTTTTTGATTTTCATAAAACTACTAAAATACTAATAAAATACGAATATACTAATAACAAAAACGTATTCGTATATTAGTAACTATTCGTAATTTAGTAGTTTACCTTAGCGCTTCTATCCCCGGCAACTTCTCTCCTGCCAAATATGCCATCATTGCTCCGCCACCAGTTGAAACATGGCTGAACTTACTAATTATATCCTGATTTTCTAAAAACTCAATGGTTTCCCCGCCACCAACCACCGAAAACGCCTTACTTTCAATAATTGCGTTAGCTATTGCCAAGGTTCCTTTCCCATACTTTTCTTCCTCAAACTTGCCAAACGGACCGTTCCATAAAATCGTTTTGGCGGTTGCTATTTTTTCCTTAAACATTTTTACAGATTCTTCATTAATATCTAAAGCAGTAAGCTCTCCTACAGGCCCAATTATTTTTTCTGGATATTTGAACTGGATATTTTTTTCTAATATCTGTTTTTTTATCAATCCGCTAGCAATAATAATATCGGCCTTCTCTGAAATTTTATCAATAAACTTTGATTTAGTCTCCACTTTTGTTCCGCCGACAATTGCCACCATTGGCTTATCCGGGTTTTTCATAATTTTGTCTAAGGTTTCAATCTCCGCTGAAAGCAGAAGCCCGGCACAGCTTGATAAAAGCTCAGGAACGCCAACAATTGAAGCGTGTCGCCTGTGGCAAACCGAAAAGGCATCGTTCACATAAATATCCCCTAGATAAGAAAGTTTTTTTGCAAACTCTGCGTCATTTTCCGTTTCTTCTTTATAAAACCTTAAATTTTCCAGCAGTAAAACCTGCCCGGGCTCCAATTTGTTGGCAACGCCCTCAACCTCCGGTCCCACGCAATCGCTTTCCTTGGCAATAGAAAAACCCAAATAGTCGGACAACTTTTCAGCAACCTTGTCTAAAGTATATTTCTTTGCCACAACGCCTGTGCTTTCCGGGTCTAAATGGCTCATCAAAATTATTTTTGCCCTGTTTTCAACAAGATATTTAATTGTAGGTAAGGTTTTCTTTATCCTAAAATCATCTGTAATGTTTCCCTTCTCATCAACCGGCACATTAAAATCGCATCTTACCAGGATGCGTTTATCTGTTACGCTGAGATCCTTTAAAGCTTTCATAAAAATCTAAAAATAATCTTTAGGTTTTCTATTTTTAAAGATTTATTTTTTCTCCGGGATTTATTACGCCTTTCTTTTTTTATCTTCTTTTTCGCGTTCTTCTTGACCGCCCTCTAAAATTTCTTGAGCCTTGTCCCCCGCTAACTTTGGAGGCTTTTTGTTTTGCGTTTCTTTTGCGTCTTCATACCCAAAGTTAGTGGGGGATGAATCTTCCGCCTTTTCCTCCTCTATCCTATCTTTTAGTTCCTCCTCTGGATTTTTTTTCTGTGGTTGTTTTTCTAATTCTTCCTGCGTTCCTCCGGATAATTTTTGTTTTTTATCTTTGCTGTCTTCTAAAGATTCCTCCAGGGCTTTTCGCAATTCTGATAAATTAATTTCTTTCCTGACGTGCTGGGTTAAATTCGTACGCGATTTTTTAGGATCAAGGTCTCTTCTGTCTTCTTTGCCAACTTTTTTTGGGTTATGAAAAGGAATATCCTGTATTTTTACGTCCTTATCATCCTGATTTCTAACCACATCACTCTTGCCAACCGCTTCAGGCAAACTTTCCTTGCCTTGCGGACTTTGATTGGGCGAAATTAAATCATGAGCTCCCCGAATTTGATCAGACGCGATGCTTTTGTCAGACTTCAATTTTTTAAGACAGGATTTGCAATAAACAGCTCTTCCTTTTTCTGGCGGAAAAATAACTTTTGTTGGCTTTCCACAGCTAGAACAAACCGCGTCGTAAAGCGTTGTTTGTCCATCCATCTGAGGTGCGTTGCTTGCAGAAACACCGCTTCTTTGGAAACTTTTACCCTGGTTAGATTTATTTATGATTGGATGACCACCCTCCTCTCTGACATCCTTCCCGTCAACAAAACCCGACCAACGAGAAATCTTTTCTTCCACTATTTCTCTTTTTACTCCATACCTTTCCCTTGAGGCCTTAATGATTTTACTCCTGTTTGAATCTTCCAGCGGCAAGGGCGGAGGAAGGGTTTCAGCTGAAAACGGATGCCCGGCGATTCCGTCAATCATTAATTTTAAATAAATATTGTACTTGGGTAAATTTACTAAATCTTCTGCGGTAAATT
Source organism: bacterium (assembly GCA_043824525.1). Lineage (GTDB taxonomy): Bacteria > Patescibacteriota > Minisyncoccia > Minisyncoccales > Staskawiczbacteraceae > XYD1-FULL-39-28. Next base: position 1,479 of record JBDRST010000074.1, on the reverse strand, counting down.
CAGGGGTAAATTCTCTTTCTAAAAATTCTGCGTCTTCAGCTCCAATGCGAAATACAGCCAGCGTGCCAACGTTACCAAAAACTGCATCCCTAACCTCCTCCTCCATCTGGGTGATGTACTGGTGGCCTAAAGTAATATTTAATCTATATTTTCTTGCCTCAGATAATATGTTGGCAAAGGATTCGGTTGCAAAATTTTGAAACTCGTCCACATATAAATAAAAATCTTTTCTGTGTTCCTCTGGAATATCAACGCGGGACATTGCGGCAAGTTGCAACCTTGTAATTAACAGCGCCCCCATTAATCTTGAGTTGTCCTCTCCAATTCTTCCTTTGGACAAATCCATAATGAATATTTTTTCTTTGTCCATAATATCTCTCATATCTATTGTAGATTTCACCTGGCCTATTAAATTTCTTATCAAGGGATTTGAAATGAATTGCCCCACTTTGTTTTGTATGGCAGCTGTCGCCTCTGTTTCATATCTCTGGTTATATCTGGCATACTCTGTAACCCAAAATGCTTTTACTATCGGGTCTTTAATTTTAGAAACTACTTTTTCTCTGTATTCTGGGTCAGCTAACATCCTGTTTATCCCCAATAGAGTTGCGTCGGGGTACTCCAAAAGCGCTAATATCGCATTATTCAAAATGTATTCCATTCTAGCTGACCAAACATCCGGCCAAACTTTTTTAAAAACCCCCATCAATCCGCCTGCAATCAAATGCCTGTATCTAAAATCAACCCTTTCCATAACGTTAAAAGCAATTGGGTAGTCAAGGTCAGCTGGATTAAAAAATACCACATCATTAATTCTTTTAGCTGGAATAAAATCAAGCAGTTTTTCAGCTCCTTCTCCGTGCGGATCAACGTAAGCCATCCCCCTTCCCTCCTGTATATCTTGGATTGCCATGTTTTCCATCATATTGGATTTCCCCATACCGGTTTTCCCTATACAGTAAAAATGACGCCGGCGGTCATCGGTTTTTATACCAAACTTTTTTCTCTCATTCCTGAAATTAGTCAATCCAAAAAAATTTGTTTCACTTTTTTCCATATTATTAAACCTGTTGCGTAATAAGGATTTATGCTGTGCCGATTTCACCGAGCATCCTCGATTTCATCGGGACAATTTGTAATTTTGTTTGTAAAATCATAAAAATTCGTCAGCTTGCCTTAGGGGACAGGGTCCGAACTGTAGTCAGCTTGAGAAGCCAAAAAATGAGATGATTTCAAGGCGAGGCAAGGAGGTTGTAGCCTCTGCGCTACGCCGACGAAGCCTCAACGATGAAATCAGCCATTTTTTGGCTTCACTCCGTGCGGGCGAATTAAGGCAAGCTTCTTCGTTGCTTCGGAGCTTGCGTACCGCAGAGGGTACGCTACGCTCCTCGCGCCTTGAATCTTGCCTTAATTCGCTCCGCTCAATTGACTACAGTTCCAATCCTGTCCCCTTGGCAAACCTTCTTATTTTTCTGATTT
>JBDRST010000073.1:0-3430 GCA_043824525.1 bacterium | reverse complement strand
TTGCCTCCGTGCGCTCCGCCTTCAATGTATTTTTTGGCATTGTCCCATGCGGCTCCGCCGGTTGTCATTGAAATTCCAACAAACAATCCTGTGACTATGCTCCCGATTAACAATCCTCCTAAAGCTTCAACTCCCAAAAATACTCCAACTAAAATTGGGGCTAACACTGGAATTAAAGCTGGAAGCATCATTTCTTTAATTGCAGCTTTTGTAACAATATCAACGCACTTTCCATATTCTGGTTTTGCTGTGCCTTCCATTAAACCTTTTATTTCTTTAAACTGCCTTCTTACTTCTTCAACAACTTTTCCTGCGGTTTTTCCAACAGCTCCCATTAAATATGAAGCGAATAAATAGGGAAGTAGTCCTCCAATTAAAAGACCTGCTATAACTTTTGGGTCTGACAAAACAAATCCTGAAAATCCTCCCACGTTAACTTCTTCAGAATACGCAGAAAACAAAACTAATGCTGCTAAACCAGCTGAAGCTATTGCGTAACCTTTTGTAACTGCCTTTGTTGTATTGCCAACTGCGTCCAATGCGTCTGTGATTTTTCTGACGGATTCTGGCATTCCTGCCATTTCTGCAATTCCTCCTGCGTTGTCTGTAATGGGGCCATAAGCATCAACACCAACAACAATTCCGGAAATTGACAGCATTGCCATTACAGCTAACGCCACTCCGTAAATTCCTGCCAACCAAAAACTTAAAATTGTTCCAAATGCAATTAACAAAACTGGAAAAGCAGTTGACTGCATTCCCAATCCAATCCCCCTAATTATATTTGTTGCGTGCCCGGTTTCAGAGGCCTGTGCAATTGATTTTACCGGGCCATAACTTTTTGAAGTGTAATATTCCGTGATAACAAACATTCCAACAGCAATTACCAGTCCAACCAAAGACGCAAAGTATAATCTGATTGCCGGAATTGCCTGGTTTGCCATTAATCTTGTGAACACAGGATAAAAAGCAATTGCTGACAAAATTACTGTGGCTGCAACTCCTTTGTACATTGCCCCCATTATGTTCTGGCTTTTGCCCAATCTTACAAAGAAGCTTCCTACAATTGAAGTTAAAATTGAAATGCTTCCGATAATCAAAGGCAATAAAACAAACTGCGAGCTGGTGGGGTATAATAGCGCTCCCAAAATCATAGCTGCCATTGTTGTTACCACATAAGTTTCAAAAATGTCAGCTGCCATACCAGCGCAATCCCCAACATTATCTCCAACCTGATCAGCTATTACAGCTGGATTTCTTGGGTCGTCTTCTGGAATTCCTTTTTCAACTTTTCCAACCAAGTCAGCGCCCACATCAGCTGCCTTTGTGTAAATTCCTCCGCCCACGCGAGCAAAAACAGAAATTAAGCTGGCTCCAAATCCTAATCCAATCAACGCCTGAATGTCGCCCTTTGTTAAAAAATAATATCCAGATACAGCCAGCAATCCCAAGGAAACCACCATTAACCCTGTAATTAACCCGCCTTTAAAAGAAATATCCAATGCTTTTGCCAATCCTTTTTTTGCTGACTCTGCAACTCTTGTGTTTGCCTGTGTTGAAACAATCATTCCAATAAATCCTGAAACTCCAGATAAAACCGCTCCCAATAAAAACCCAACTGCAATTTTCCATCCCAAAAAGAAAAGCAAAATAAACATAACAATCCCAACTATAGAAATTGTTTTGTACTGTCTTTTTAAATACGACATTGCCCCCTCTTGTATGGCTGCTGTGATAGCTATTGCTTTATCGCCAGCTGGTGGAGCTTTTCTGATTTGTATTACCAAAAACCAAACGTAAACTATGGCAAAAACCGAAACGATTATTGGATAAAAAATTAACTGCATGCTGCAGAATTTTCAATTTTCAATTTTCAATTTTCATTAAATTTTTAATGAAATAATTTTCAAAAGAAAACTGATGATTAAATTAATTGTTTAACTTTATTTATTTTTTATATCAATATTTGGAGGCAAATCGTCTGTAGCCACTTCTACAACCTCTTCTGGCGTTGTTTTTTTTACGCTCCTCAACTCCATCGTGGAGTCTTCAAATTCCTTAAAGTCAGTTTTATCTAAAACATAAACAAAACCTTTTTTTGATTTAACGTTTTCTAAAATGTCCCTTGTTGTTTCAAAGTGTAATGTTCCGTCCTCTCTGACACCATATGCGCTAAAATGATTTTTAGGAAAATTTTTTGAGTTTATTATAGCTGTGAAAATCGCAACATCGGCAAAGCCTGAAGCACAAACCGATGGATCTCCGTGTTTTTTCATCTTTCCTTCTGATTCTTCAAAACTATGTGGCTGGCTGGGCTCTAAAATATCAACCATACCAGCTGAGCCGTGAAAAACATACTTTCCCTCTAATTCCATAAGTCGTAATTTTTCCCTTGGACTTATTTCTATCTCGCGGTTTTCTGGGTTTGGTTCTGGCATACCAGGTAGTAGAAATTCGACTTTTACAATCGAAAATCTATTGGTTAATTATATTTATCACCTATTTTTTATTATGCCAAGCACACTTTTGTTTTTTCCCGCCTTAGGGCGGGCTGTCGAATTTTCACTACCTGGCATAATTTTAAAAATTTTAATTACTTTTATTATTTTGTTAGGGTCTTGACAAGTGCTTATAACCTGATATACTTAAATTGGGTTATCAATCCAGAATTCATTCGGTGAATCGAATCACATTCTTAAACAACATCTTCAAATCTTGGGGGTGCTGTTTTTTTATGCTAAAATTATAATTGCGGAGGCATCGGAGGGTGTTGCCGCACGGATGCGGACGTGGATTGATAACCCATCGATTCGATTTACATCGGATGGAGTTCAACTCTCCTGCCCTCCGCACAAAAAATCTGTCATTTTTCGACGGATTTTTTGTTTCTCTCTTTTTTTAATTTTGTCGCTATAAATTCCATCTTTACCTCATTTTTCTTCCCGCAAAATTTACATATAAAATCGTTGCCGAATCCCGCTTGATAAGGTAAACCTATTTCATAAAACATCTCTTTTTTATTCACAAGATTGTTTTTTCTACCGCAATAAGCACAATTAAGTTTTCTGATGTAATAAGTGTCTGTCATATTTTTGGATTCCCGCTTCGCGGGAACAACAGCGCTTATAGTCATTTTATACTATAACTATAGTATATTTCTACCCTAATAAGGATCTATTCAGATTTTTCTTCAGTTTTTTCTTCCTTTGGCTCGCCGGCTTGTCCCGCCGAAGATTCATCGGAGGCGGAAGCTTCAGCGGAAGTGGCTTCTTCCTTGTCCGCCGTAGCTTTAGCGGAGGCAGATGGTTTTTCCTCTGACTCTTTTTCCTCTTTTTTATCTTTTTTCTCTGATTTTTTTGTCCCGATGGCTTTGCCATCGAGGATCCTCGACGACTTTGTCGTCGGGACTTTTTTGGCTTTCTTTTCTTTC
>JBDRST010000072.1:0-6181 GCA_043824525.1 bacterium | reverse complement strand
CCCCACGGCTACCTCGCCTATTTTTATTGTGCGACAATTAGTTGCTTGTCGCACAATTAATTATCTGCTACAATAAATTTATATTAGTAAACTTTTAATAAAATGAAGTCCCAAAAGTTTAATGTCGCAAATTTAGTAAATAATTATGGATGCTTTGATTTGCAGTTTAGGAAAGATACACGGCATGAAAGAACCAACTCCCCTACTTACTACAGATGGAAGGCACAATTTGTTGTAACAGCCCCAAAATCAAACTTAAAAATTTTAGAAAAAATAAAAAAAGAAATTAATTGCGGAAAGGTTTATGCTTCAGGTGGACAAGCTAGGTTCTCTGTGCAAAAAATTTGTGATATTTATGATGTAATACTCCCCTACTTTAGAAAAAATCAGCTAAAAGATAAAAAGAAAAAAGATTTTGATTTATGGTCAAAAGCGATTGAAACAATATATAAAAATAAAGGAAAAAATTTAGTTAATTGGAAAAAAAATGAGATTAACCAATTAATACAAATTCAAAAATCTTGCGCAAAATATAAAAATAATCCTCGATCTTGTAAGTGGCTAGAAATGGCAAAAACACTAACAAAAACAAGCTAAAATTGAACGGCTCACACGCCCCTAAGAGCGTGTGAGCCGTTCAATTAAAACCATCAAATAAAACCATCAAAAAACCCCGCTTTAGCGGGGTTTTTTGTATTCTTCATTTTCCGAACCTACGCTGGCGTCTATCAAATTCTGTTAAAGCTTCATCTAAGTCTTGTTCTGTAAAATCTGGCCATAATTTTTGGCAGAAATATAGCTCGGAATAAGCTCCTTGCCAAATTACAAAATTAGACATTCTCATTTCGCCCCCGGCCCGTATTATAAAATCTGGAGCTGGTAAATCCGCAGTTGATAAGTAAGATTCAAATAGTTCTTCGGTAATTTGTTCTGCCGGAACCCCGTTCTCAATAATTTTTTTTGCGGCGTTCAGAATATCCCATCTTCCGCCGTAACTAATCGCAAGGTTTAAAAATAAGCTTGAATTTTTTTTAGTTGCCTCTTCTGTAGTTTTTATGGCTTTTTGTAAAGATTCTGGCAGTCGTTCCTTTTGCCCAATAACTCTCACGCGCACATTATCTCGTTGGTATTTAGCCAAATTATTAACAAGGCAATCCTCTAGCAGTTTCATTAAATAATTAACCTCTTCGGGTGAGCGGTTCCAGTTTTCTGTTGAGAACCCAAAAGCAGTAAGCACCTTCACTCCCCTATTTTTGCACCACTCAGCAAAATCCAGAAGGACATCATACCCTTGCTTGTGTCCCTTTAACGATGCGAGTCCCTTTTGTTTTGCCCAGCGCCTGTTGCCGTCCGGGAATAAAACAATATGCGTTGGAATATTCATCTGCGATAATTTAAAATGCAAAAATCAAAATGTAAAATTAAGGTATCCCGCCGAGGCGGGATGAATTTTATATTCTTAATTACCTTGAATTACGAAATGCCGCGTAAAACGCTTTTTCAGGTCTTTTTTCCAAATTTCGGCTGAAAGATTTGCTAAAGCTCGTCGGATTACCCCATGGGTAGTCCTCCTCTCTTTATCAAACTTTCATCTCAAAATTTAAAAAAAATCCCAAGAAAGCATTTCGTAATTCAAGGTAATTATTATTTTGCATTTTTTCGATTTTGATTGGTTCCTTTGATTGGTATTTTGCGATAATATAACCTGTCGCGAATGAAAGCATTACTAAAAAAGCCACGATTATAAATAAAATTATATCATAAAAATGCGATTTGACAAAGGATATAATTTTTGTTAAGATTGAGGAGAATAACATTCGACGAAACCCCGCCCTCTATGCTAAATTTGCGGGCGAGGAAATATAAAAAATAATTAATTAATTTAGGTTCATCCTGCTTTTTGAGACAGCTTAGAGGGCGGGGTGCTTCACTACGTTCGCATGTCAAAAACAAAATCAGGAGGCTCAAGTAGGCTGGGAAGGGATTCCAGGTCCCAAAGGCTTGGCGTTAAGGTCCACGACGGGGAAAAGATAAAAGTCGGTATGATAATTATCCGGCAACGTGGAACAAAATATCTTGCTGGCCAGAATACCAAAAGGGGTTCAGACGACACTATTTACGCAATGAAAAGCGGAGTTGTTCGCTTTGGCTCAAAAACCAAAAAGCTTTATAACGGGTCAAGGAGAGATGCGAGCATTGTTTTCGTCGAGGCTAAATAGAAAACAGTTTTTAAAAATCGTCCTTTGTGGCGGTTTTTATTTGTTTATGGTTTAGATTTTATAGCCGATATTATAAACTCCCTAAATAACGGATGCGGACGCAATGGCCTTGATTTAAACTCAGGATGAAACTGGGTTGCAACAAAAAAGGGATGGTTTTTGACTTCAACTATTTCAATTAAATTTGCTTTTGGATTCACACCAGCTATTACGAGCCCCTTTTTTTCTAAAGTCTCTCGGTAAGCATTATTTACCTCGTATCGGTGGCGGTGCCTTTCAGAAATTACATGTTCACCTTTGCCAGATTTTAACCAATTTTTGTAGGCTCGGTAGCTTTTTGTACCAGGCTTAAGCTCGCAGTCGTAGGCGCCCAATCTCATTGTCCCGCCATAGTGCCTCATTTTTAATAATTTCTTTTGTTCTTCCATCAAGTCAATAACCGGGTTTTTTGCGCCTTTGCTAAACTCCCTTGAATTCGCGTCTTTTATTTTAGCAACGTTCCTCGCAAATTCAATTACCGACAACTGTAATCCCAGGCATAAACCCAAAAAAGGAATTTTATTTTTTCTGCAATATTCAATCACTTTTATTTTTCCTTCCACTCCCCTGTTCCCAAATCCTCCTGGCACGATTACGCCGTCATATTTTTTTAAGCCTGAGAGTGATTTTGAATCTTTTTTCCCGATGGCTTTACCATCGTGGATCTCCGACAGGAGTCGCGAGTCATCGGACCTCGATACAGTCGGGACAAATTCTTCAGCTGAAAGCCAAAAAATTTTTGCCTTTCTTTTTTGCGAAAACGCAGCATGCTTTACAGCCTCTATAACCGAAATATACGAATCCATTAAAGTAAAGCTTCCAGTCCCAAAATATTTTCCTACAATTCCTATATTTACAGTTTTAAGCGGACTTTTTATCAATTTCACCAGTTTTGCCCATTCTTCTAAATCATTTGCCCTTGGCTTCATCCCAAATTTTTCTAAAATTCGTTTTCCCAAATTTTCTTTGCTAAAATTAATCGGCACCTCGTAAACCGATTTCACATCAGGAGCTGAAATAATATCTTCCTTTTCAATATTGCAGAACATAGAAACTTTTTGTTTTCTGGGCTCGTCTAAGGGCAAAACAGACCTCGCTAAAATTATATCTGGCTGTATTCCGGCAGAGTTTAGGGTTCTGACCGCGTATTGAGTTGGTTTTGTTTTCATTTCTCCTACTATTTTAGGAACCGGAAAATAACTTACCAAAACAAAAAGCACGTCTTTTGGATGTGCAAGTCTCATCATTCTGGCGGCTTCCAAAAATAGCATATTCTGGTATTCGCCGACAGTTCCGCCAATTTCAATTAAAACAAAATCTGCTTTTGCTTTTTTCCCCGCCTTTTTGATTCTTGAGATTACCTCATTTGGAATGTCCGGCACCACTTCAACGCACCTGCCACCATACTCTAAGTTCCTTTCCCGGGTTATCACCGACTGATAAACGCGGCCGGTTGTCATGTAGTTTTCGTCGTAGATATTTTCGTCTAAAAACCTTTCGTAATTTCCAATATCCTGGTCACACTCTGTTCCGTCTTCAGTCACAAAAGTTTCTCCGTGCTCAATTGGGTTCATTGTGCCAGCGTCAACGTTTATATACGGATCAATTTTTATTGCCGTTACGCTAAATCCCTTGCTTTTTAATATTCTCCCAATTGAAGCTGTTGCGATGCCTTTGCCTATACCCGACATTACTCCGCCTGAAACAAAAATATACTTCATCTTTTTTTGAATCTCGTATCTAGTATCTTGTAGCTTGAATAGAATTTTGGATATTGAATTTTGGATTTTTTCCTTTATTCTTTATTCCGTATTCTATTCTATCTTCCAGCTTCCAGATACTAAATTCCCGTTTTACTCCTCTATTTTTTCCTTGGTTTCCTCTGCTGACACTATTACTTTTATGTCTGCTTCAAGGTTATGAGCCAGGTTTATGCTCGCTGAAAACTCTCCAAGTTCTTTAATCGGGTTCTCCAATGTTACCTGAGATTTTTTAACATCAAATCCCATTTCCTTTAATTTTTCAGCTATCTTTTGGTTGTTAATTGATTCAAACATTTGACCTTCATCACCCACCTTAACTGTGATATTTACTTCAGCCCCATCTAAACCTGAAGCCAAGCCCTGCGCTTTTTTAAGGTCCTCTTCAGCTTCCTTTTCTATGACTTCTTTTTGGTCTGACAGCCATTTTAATGCCTGCTTTGTTGCGGCCTTGGCTAGGTTTTTAGGCAATAAAAAATTTCGGGCATAGCCGTCCTTCACCTCCTTTATCTCGTATTTTTTTCCTAGGTTTTCAACGTCTTCTAAAAGAATTATCTTCATATTCTTTACGAATTACGAATTTTTATGAATATATGAATTTATATATTCGTATTGATTATTAATTTGAGGCACTTTATTAAATTCATAGTTAGTTTACCTTAAACTTTTGATGATTTCAAGGGCTTTGTCTAATTGGGGGTCTTCTTCTTGCTCAATATCCTGTGCGGTTATGGAAACCTTAACATCCGGCTCTAATCCGACTTCAGAGATTGAGCTTCCGTTTGGTGTAAGCCATTTTGCAATGGTTATTTTTAAAAATGAACCGCCTCGCAAATTTATAACTTCCTGGACCGAACCCTTGCCAAAGGATTTTTCTCCAATCAGTTGGACATTTCTGTTGTCCCTAAGCGCTCCTGCTAAAATTTCAGACGCCGAGGCAGATCCTTCATTTATTAATACCACGGTCGGGTAATTTTTGAGACTGCCGCTTCCTTCAGCTACGTAAATTTTTTGTTCTTTTATGTCGCCAAAATCTTCAATTGTTACGGTCTGACCTTTTTGCAAAAACCATCCCGCGATACCCTGGGAAACTTCAAGATACCCTCCTGGATTGTTTCTTAAGTCTAAGACAATTTTTTTTGCAGGGCTTTGTAAAATTTGAAGCACAGCTGACCTAAAATCAGAAGTAAGGGAATCATCAAACTGGTAAATTCGTATATAAGCTACGTTCGCATCTTTAAGCGACCATTTCATTGGTGGAATCGTTATGGTAGCTCGTATAATTTTAATGTCCCGCGTGCTAGTCCATCCATTCCTTGCTATGCCCAAGGTTACTGGTGTATCCTTCTGGCCTCGAATCAGACTTACTGCGTCATCCGTTGTCATATTAGAGGTGTCTTTGCCGTCTATTTTTACAATTATATCGCCTGGCTTTAGTCCTGCCCTTTTGCCCGGCGTTCCTTCCAGGGGGGCTATTACCGTAAGCATATCTTTCTTAATTCCAATTTCCACTCCAATACCCTCAAAAGATCCTGATAAATCCTGCTGAAACCTGTAAGCCTGCTCTGGGTTGAAAAAATCGGTGTAAGGGTCTCCAAGAGAATTTGTCATACCCCCAATAGCTCCGTAGATTATTTTTTGATTATCTATTTCTGAAGAATCAATGAAATTTTCCTGAAGCTTACCGTAAGCGTCCCAAAACAGGGAAAAATCAATAGTACCGGGCTGCGGCACATGGTATGCAATTTTGGTTACTCCCAGCCACACTCCAAAACTAAAAAACCCAGCAAAACCCAGTAAGATTAAAGCGGAATATATTATTTTTTTTCTTGTCATAAAAATAAGCCTTCAGATATTACCTACCTTGGACTACGAAATGCCTTCCGAACTATTTTATTCTTGGTTTGCGGGCGAAAAGTCAGAAAAGCGACGAGGTTTATACAACGTATAAGCCGAGGAGCTTTTATGGCTTTGTAGCCCAAACCAAAATATAAAGAGTAGGAGCCTGCCTTGCTGATTTTCTCAAACCGCGTTGCTAATTCATTTTTGAAAATTACGAGGCGCGACGAGGAAGTTGTATTAAATCTTAATACGCTGACGAGGAGCAACAAAGTAATTTTCAAAAATGAAAGCAACCTTTCAGGATACGGTAAATTTTGCCAA
>JBDRST010000071.1:0-5771 GCA_043824525.1 bacterium | reverse complement strand
TGCGAGCAAGGGGCTGGACGACAGGGTTAGGGTAAGTAATGCCGCCTCGTCTCTGCGCATTCTACCAAGAAAACAAAAATCCCAGTAGAGTACTTTCTCTCATACTGGGGTTGGGGGGAACGCCCCGAAGGATTCGCTCTGCGACCCTACGGGGTAAAAATTTTTGCCCGCCCTCGCTTTTCCGCCGCCGCCGAATTTCGCGCCAGTTGAAAACTGGCGCGCCGCCTTAAAATTTTTAACTAATCATTCTCAACAATGAATTTTGCTCTTTCAAATAATTCATCAAAGGTAATTGTATCAATCCCGTGGATTGATTTTCTAAAACGCTGAAAAGTTTCGCGCTTATGTCTATCATCTAACTGACTTAATGATCCAATTACAATAATTCCTTTTGGTTTAACTGTGAAAACAGACATTTTTTCTAACTCATCTTTATTATCGGGTTACTCAGAGCCATGTTTTTCCCATGTTTGGATATTTGCTTGAATTTGAGAAAGAGCATCTGTTAAATTTTTTGAAAGGCTCCATGCACCATTCCTAATCTCTCTTGTCCCTTGTAAAAGTGGCGTAGCCGGAGTTTTAATCTCAACGAGAACTGTAAAATTTAAATCTCCCGTTGTAGACATAAGGTTATCACCGCGTTGACCTCCTGTCCCATTAATTCGAGTGCCGCCATAGTTTGGTTGAGATTGTTGTTGCGTTAAAATTTCGTAGTTTAACCCATACCCAAAAATCCATTTGTTTTGCTCGAAAAAATTTTGCCACCACCCTTCATCAGTTGAATGTTCGCTTAAAGCTTTTTTAAAATCGACCAGCCTCTCCCTTCTCTTTAAAAGAGAGTTTATATCTTTTTGCGTTAGAGAAATATCGGGGGATAAAAATAATTGTTTAACAATATTTAAAATGCTGTCTGTCCCGCGACTGCGTAACGCAGATACAATTTCTCCCTCATCTTGAGACATAAGAGAAAATTTGTCTTTGGGAAGTTCAATGTCTTGTAATGATTTAAGAAAAGAAATTAGTTTCCAAAAATTATCATAGCACTCGTCTAAGCTAACATTCGCTTTTATATTCGTGGGCGTTACTTCTGTATTCTCGATTATTTTTTTCGTTTTATCTCGGACAGAAAATGACAATCGCGGCGTGAATTTATCGTCCTTTTTTATTAAAGTTACTCTGCATATATAGTCCACTTGTTTTCCCTCATTGAGAACAAATTGTTTTATTAATCTCCTGTCTTTTTGGTGAAAAAAATAATAAAACTGCTCAATTGCCGGAGTCGAATTTATTTGAAGGTCTGAAAAATTGTCCTTTCCAATAATAAAATCATCGCTTTTTTCGGACCAACCCAATATATTAAATATTTCCTTTGAAAATTTCATAAATTATATTCTGCCGTTACGTCTTCCTAAAATTCAAAATATATTGATGATGATGATTTATTTTGTAAGCATAAGGATAGCCGAAAGGATATAGTGGCTTACTATCTTGTACTAAGACAATCGCTCCCTCAAAGCCAAAACCTACATCTTGCATTATCCTTATGACATCGCCACACGCATTCGTCTCTTTTTTATTTACTGTAAAATCACTAATAATTATTGAGGTGTATTTTTTCTCTCTCAATTTTTTATAAACCTCTACCATCACTTTTTTTAATAGTGTGAGAAAATCTTTATATTGTGCTTGATTACCCAAATCCCGTTTGTCATCAGAGTAATATTCAACGCCAATCCTTGCACCGTTTCTAACATCTTTGTCTTTGATCTCTCTTAGTCCGCCGCCATTATGCCTTAGGATATTATGATATGGCGGCGAGGTTACGCAGTAGTCGATTTTTCCCTTAATTTCAGATACTTTTTTAAGCGAATCGCCACAAATAATCTGCTGATTTTTCCTTAACTTCAAATCCTGCAAGCGTTTCCGACTCATCTGACAATATCTTTTGTTTAGATCTATCCCTATTCCTTTTCGGTTTTCTCTGGCACTAGAAACTAAGGTTGTTCCGGAGCCACAAAAAGGGTCAAGAACAACCATATTTTCTTTAGTAAAAAATCTAATCAATTTTCGTATGTCGTTGATTAAAAAGGGTGCTGGGTGTTGAAATGCAAACTTATCATCCCCGTTTTTTTCGCTTATCCAAATACTTTTGGTCAGTAAAAGCCACTCTCTACCAGATAAATCATTGAGAGTGTTGCGCTTATCATATTTTTCTTTTTTTTCTGGCTTCTTTTTGGGCATAAATTTTTATTTCAATTTATTCAAGTCATCTCGTTCAAGCGATTTACTACCTTTGTGCAAGTTATAAAAATCTTTCAGTGCGTCATAGTGAATGGTTTGCCACTTGTATTTATTATAGCCCTCTTGAAACATTGGTTCATTCATTTTTCTTTCAAGCATTCTCTGCCTTTCTTCTGGAATGACAATAAACCTCTTTACCTCATACTCCTCGGGAATATGTGAAGCTCTTTCAATGGCAGATGTAATACTGGTACTATTTTCAACTTCAAAAATAAATTTAACGGAAAGGCCCTCGTACCAAAGAACATCTATCATTGCGATTCGGCAAAGTTCATCGCAGGAAAATCCGGCAAGTCCGAGATTCGATTCCGTGCAATACTTTGATAACTTTTCATTTTTGAAAGTATCACCTTGTTCTTTACTCCCAATCCAAACTTTATAACCCGCCTTTTTGCCAATTTCAGACAAATAATAAATCATCTCGCTGTGTTCCGAATCTCTGTAATTCACCTCTGGTTTATACCGCCATCGGCCGTCGCCAGTTGTTGTCGCATATTCTTTCAATACCTCTATGACACCTTTGGTGTCGGGCGTTAATCCGTTTGGAAAAGTGATAAATAATTTTTGTAATATTTCATCAAAGGTAACTTTGATATTCCCTCGCAACATATCTATAACCACTTTTTCAACACGATCTGACAGGGGTACTTGCTTGAAAAGCATATCCTCCGGATTTTTCAGCCACCATTTTGGTCCAAGTTTGCCTCCTTTATTTTCAATAAGAATAAATACCTTGTCGATATTATCCTTGAGAATATTTACAATATCTTCATGACTGCCTTCAAAAAATTTTCCAGTTGAAAATAGTTCAGTATAAATACCATTCAAAATAAATGTCATTTCTGTCGGTTCACCTCTTAACGCGATTATATCTTTTGTGGCCTTAACAACAATTCTTTCATATTCTTGCTTATCCATTTTTTGATGGTCAGATACTCCTGCCTTTTCCGGTTTTTTGAATCGTAAATAATAATCGCTGATTGCACTTCCATACGGCATGGCAACTCCCGCCTCGGAAGCTCGTTTGTTTGGTTGATATAGAATTTTTTCAAAAACAAAACCAGAATATGCACCAGCTTTAATAACCGAATTCCAAACATTAATTTCTCTATTGTGAAAAGTGAGCGTTAAATAATGTCCGGGCTTTAGTACCTTATAAATTTCTCTCAATGCCTTGGTGAGTAACTGATGATATCTTTCAAAATCTTTCCTATTTTCAATGGTTATCTCATCTTGATAGGGAATTTCAAATTTTGGATTGTTGTGTTTCAGCCAAATTGCCCAAAGACTGCTCAAGCTAAAATACTGAATGAGTCCGCCATAAGGAGGGTCAGTTAATACATAATCTACGCTGTTTTCGGGGATATTTCTTGATAAATCCAAGGCGTCAATTGTTAAAATGAGCAAATTTTTATCCTTTTTATCATCGGATAGTTCCTGAAAATCTTTTGCCATTTTTACCTTATTCGCGAGTAATTTCTCCGATGATTTTTTTGCCTTTATAACGCCTTGCCTGTCCTCAACCGCTCTCTGAAAAAGTATTACCGGATTTTGCTCCATGTGTCTTTTCGGCAGAATAAACGCTGGCCTGCCCCAACTTCCAGAATCTGGCCTTTTAGTTTTTGGTCTCCTCGCAGAAACCATAATCGTAACGAGGTGTATCATTGAAATAAAAGCAAACTTCAAAAAATCTTTTATTTCTTCATCATCAACATCCTCAATTTCTTTATACAAAAATGAAAGCAGGTAAAGTGTTCTGTTTGTCCAAAGCTTGTAATACTGATTTCCAACTCCCTTACGAACAGATTTGAAAAAATCAGTTTTTGGAAATTCATCTTTTGGGTACCAGTAAGAGATTTTTATGTCGTTTGTTTTTTGGATAATTTCTTTATCAAAATCATCAGGGATTTTGCCTTGAATTCCTTTCGTGCAAGAGCACTCATATCTTATGAGTATCGGCATACTATCGTCCCAGTGAATCCCCGTAACTCTGGTGGTATTCTTGCACTTCTCGCATTTAGTAATGAAAAGCCCCAGCTCTTTTTCTTTATCGATAAGTTTTTTAAGTATTTCGTTATAGTATTTTCCAAATTTTGAGTAATTAAGTGGCTTGGCTAATATCTCAATCATAAAAGTAGAAACTGGATTGAGATCTATGGCAACCGCTTTTCTATTCGCTTGTACTGCCTCCAATGGAGTGATACCACTACCAGCAAATGCATCTAATACGATTTCGTTTTCCTTTGTATAATTTTCTATATACTTTCTAAAGATATTATGCGGTTTTTTGCCCCAATATTTTAGAGCCTTGTACATCATCGGGCGGACTGATTCAACAAGTGCATAATTGATATGCTTTTTGTTTTTGAACGGGTCGGTAATTGTAATGTTGTTTTCTTCTTTTGACATATTTTTATGTAAAATAAATTCGTTTTGCTATCTCAAACGCTACAGCAATTCTAATAATCTTTGCTTCTTTTATCCCCTTAATTTTCATAAATTCATCAAGGCGTCTACCTGCCAACCCTTTCAGATTCTTGTATTCATTCAATAATTCTTCCGCCATATCTATTGCGGATTTTCCTTTCAATCCATGACCAATCAAAATTGCCAAAAGTTCTTTATCGGACAACGTCTCTGGCCCAAATTTTAATAATTTCTCTCTTGGTCTTTGATCTTCGGGTAGATCTTTTATTTTTGGCATAATTTTCTATTTACCTATTAAATCATCAACACCAACCCCCAACGCCTTGGCGATTTTTTGAACTGTGCTAATAGTAGGGCTTTGTATCCCGCCCGATTCAATTTTAATAATGGTGGCGTGAGATACATCTGCCAATCTTGAAAGTTTATCCTGCGATAAACCCTTTTCTTTTCTATGCCTCTTTATATTTTTAGCGATTGTTGAAATTATCTTTGCCATTGTGATATTGTATTATCTATACTATAATATAGATAGTGTTTTATTGTTCAGAAATTATCTATACTACTATGATACCAGATTTTAATAATTTAGTAAAAGGGAGTTCCTTATCGTTGCCCGCGCACGGGAGGGCTGGGGCAAGGGCAACATCTCTTTTGGCGGCGCTTTTTGCGAAGCAAAAAACGAAATTCGGCGGCGGCGGAAAAGCGAGGGCGGGCAAAAATTTTTACCCCGTAGGGTCGCAGAGCGAATCCTTCGGGGCGTTCCCCCCAACCCCAGTATGAGAGACCTGACTTCGTCACTCCCTCAAAAATTCTTTAAAATCTTGTAAAATATGGCTTATCTAAGCCATATGCTTTTTTTTCTTGGGTGTCCCATAAGGGAATATTGTATACTTTCTCTATATGTATGCGCGAAAAAAGAAAAACAAAAGTGGTAGCACAAGTGTGCAAATCATAAAAAAGTTTAGGAGTAAATATTATGTAATTAAAACAGTTGGTTCGTCAAAACTACAAAACGAAATTGATGAACTATGGGAGCAAGCGAA
>JBDRST010000070.1:0-7490 GCA_043824525.1 bacterium | reverse complement strand
CCCCACGCTTACAGCCAAATAATAAGGGTATCCGCCGCCGGTTTCCACTAAACCAACTCCGTCAACCGGCCAATTGGTTCCATCGCGAAAACTCCTTGTTCCTTCAACAAACTCTTTTGCTAAAAGCAGAGCCTTTTCTTTTCTTTCCAATGAAGCTGAATTTCCCAAGGCCGACGCGCCAACCTCTAAAAGAGTGGCAAAAGCAATAGATATAATAGCAACAGCTATAATAGCTTCAATAACCGCCATGCCAGCTTCCTTCTTCTGATTTAACATATTTATTTTAATTTTTTTAGCCATAATTATATTTATTTTATAAATTTCATTGCCACTCAATACCAGAAACGTAAAAAGAGCCGTACGTTACGCTTAACCCATCTGCGGGGTATTCTGCAATAGTTTCTCCGGAAACAGTAATTTTAAGAGGGGCTGTATTAAGCCGCATATCTCTGTGAATGGAAAACTGGGTATATGGAGGGCTAGCGCTATTTAGCAAATGGGTATGTATTTTTATTGTCTGATCCTGACCTGCCGCAATAACTGTCCCCTCCCAGGTAAACTGACCGCCCGCCATATTTGCCGCAATTGGTATTGCTTGCACAACCTCTCCACTGTTAAAATCTAAAACAATGTCTTCAGAAAGTGTATCAATAATCCTGTCGTAGTTCACGTGAACGTGCCTCGTGTCTTTTGCTCGGTTGTCGTCGCTCGCTAAAGGAGGCTGGGTAAAACCCGCGACTCCTAAGTTGCTTACATAAACCGACCTGGTTTCTGAAGCATCCTCTGTAAGCTCTACAGAAACGCTTCCCCAATTATCTACAGAACCAGTCAGTCGGTTAAAAACCACCTCGCTACCCCCTTGAAAATCTATACTGGAAAATTCAACGGCGCTGGGGAGAGAATAAACCCTATCGGCTAAAACATCCCGAGACGCGTAATCGCTTCCCTTAAACAGCGTATAGCTGTTTGGAAAAACTGTGTTATCGAAGTAAACTCCGTACCGGCTATTTAAATTATAAGAAACGGTTTTGCTTTGGGCAAGCCTTAAAATACTCGTTATTTCTTCAGCAGAATTCCTTAGATCAGATTTTTTGGGAAGAAGAACAAATCCCTCAACCATTACCAGAAATAAAATCATAAGCACTGCCACTGAAACAATAACCTCAATTAAGGTAAACCCCGTTAGAAGTTTACTGCGACTAGCATGTTTTTTTGTGGTCATTGATAACTTTATTGTTAATTCGTGGCGGTAAAAGTCCAGCTGGACTTTTACCGCGATAGTATTTCATCGTAAACTTCTAACGGGGTAAACCCGCGCTTCATGGAACATGAAACATGGAACATGGAACAAACGGCAGCGTTTTTGTTATGTGTTATGTGTTCCATGTTATGTGTTATGTGTTCCATGTTATGTGTTCCATGCTATGTGTTATGTAATATTATCCTATTGTGTTTAACACAGAATACATCGGCTGGATTATGGAAAATGCAAAAATGCCCACCGCTATTCCTAGAATAACTATCAAGACCGGCTCGATTGCGGTTGATATTTTTTCAGCTGCGTTAATAACTTCCTGCTCGTAAAATTCAGCCAATTTTTTAAGAATAACTGAGCTCTTTCCGGTTTCTTCTCCCACTTCAACCATTTCTACCATTCCAAACGGAAATAAATCTTTGTTAACTCTTAATGCCGAAGATAAACTTTCACCTTTCTTTAGCTTTTCTTGGGCATCCTCAACCGCTTCCCTAAAATAATGATTTCCCATCAGTTTTGATGTAACTTCAAGCGCCCTGACCAGCGGAACGCCAGAAGAGATAAGAGAGCTCAAAGAGCGGATTAAAATGGCGCAGTCATTTTCTTTAATTAAAATGGAAAAAAAGGGTAATTTTAAAAGAGCGGTGTCAATAACCCATTTTCCTTGCTTGGTTTTTAAGGCCGCCATAAAAATAACCAAAAGAATAAAAGGGCTCGCGAGTAAAAATGGCCAGTTTTGCGCCGCAAAATTCCCTGATCCCAACACAAATTTTGTGTAAATGGGGAGCTCCGCGTTAAGGGTGCTAAAAAATACGTTCAATTTAGGTATTACCACGCTCACTATCACTACTCCTACGGCCAACATTGTCAAAACAATTATTCCAGGATAAATCATGGCGCCTTGCACTTTGGATTTTAACAAGTGTTCTTTTTCCAATTGCAATGATAAGTCCTTAAAAACTTCGTCAAGCGTGCCCGACTCTTCCCCCACTTTTACCATGCTCAAAAAAAGTTCAGAAAAAATATCGGGATAATATGCTAATGCTGTAGAAAGCGCCTGACCTTTATTAATTTTCTCTTTAATATCCAACAAAGCTTTTTTAAAATTTTTATTTTTTGCCTGAACGGACAGAATATCAAAAATTTTTACCGTAGAAAGCCCCGTGGAGGTCATAATATGCAAATTTCTGGTCATAAGAATTTTTTCAGCCGCAGAAACCCTTACTTTTGAAAACAGGCGACTCAACGCCCCCCTCCCGTCTTCCTTTTCATTTGAAATCCCTTTAATCAAAATCAAATTCTCGTCCTTTAGCTTGTGGGCTAATTGACGAAGGTCATCAGCAAACGCATTCCCGGTATGCGTTTGTCCATCAATTGATTTAGCTGTGTAAAAATAATTAGCCATCGCTATAAATTTTAAATTCTAAATTTTAATTGAAATCTTAATTTTAAATTTTTAAACAGTTGAACTGATTTACTCACTTAGAAGAAACAATTATTTTAGCAAAAATCATCGTTAGCTCCTGCGCTTCTTGCCATAGTTTTCTGCAATCTTCTGATTTATCGGAATTGGCTTTAGAAATCATTCTCAACCAATGTCTTGTTTCATTGCTTTCTTTTTTACAAATACATATTTTATTTCTAAAATCTTTTCTTGAACTCGCCCCATTCGCTTCCATGTAGTTTGCTCCTATGCTCGTGGCAGCTCTTATAATTTGGTTTACAAGTGGGCGGTTTATATAATTATTAGAAAGCAGTTTTACAAATTCAATCACATCCTCTCCAAATACAGCTGTTCTTTCTTCCAAATCATATTTATGATTTATTTTATTCATTTTGTCATTTAAAATTCATTTAAAATTTAGAATTTAGAATTTAGAATTATTCGATTATCACTCTCAACACTTCCTCTATTGAGGTAAGTCCTTGGGCCGCTTTTACAAATCCGTCTTCAATCATCGTTCTCATGCCATCAGCTATGCCCAGAGCCGAAATCTCACTTGTTGATGCTTTTTTCACAATTAAATTTTTTATTGATTCTGTAACGGGCAGAACCTCGTATAGACCCATCCTCCCCCTGTAGCCGTCAGCTGATTCCTCTGATGGCTCTGGCCTATAAAACTGCACATCGTTTAATCCATCACTGGGTTTTGCTAATTTTTCTTCCTTTAAAATTTTTAAAATCCTTTCGAGATCGCAATGTTTGCCTAAATCCTTTAAATCAGATTGACTAAATTTGTAAGGTTTTTTTTCGCCAAAAAACGTTCTTACTAACCTCTGAGCTACAATTAAATTTAAAGTGGAGGCAATCAAAAACGGTTCAGCTTTCATATCAATTAATCTAGGTATAGCTCCGGCGGCTTCAGTTGTGTGCAGGGTGGATAAAACTAAATGCCCGGTTAATGCGGCGTTAATAGCCAGGGACGCTGTTTCATTATCTCTAATCTCTCCAACCATAATAATATTCGGGTCCTGCCTCAGCAAAACCCTTAATCCTGACGCGAATGTTAATCCTATTTTTGAGTTAACCTGCGTCTGATTGATGCCGGGCATTCTGTATTCGATAGGATCCTCAACAGTGGAAATATTCACGGCCGGAGTATTTAATATTTCCATTGCTGTATATAGGGTTGTAGTTTTCCCTGAACCCGTTGGCCCTGTAACCAATATCATTCCAGAGGGCCTGGTTATGCTGTCTTTAAATTTTTCCAGTGCTTTTCCTGTTAACCCCAAACCATCTAAACCAACTTTTTTGCTACCCTCCGGAAGTAGCCTCATCACAACCTTTTCGCCGTTGAAAACAGGTAAAACCGAAACCCTGATAGAATATTTGAAATCCTCAGTTTCAATTTTAAATCTGCCGTCCTGCGGCAATCTGTGCTCATCAAGCTTAAGATTAGAAAGAACTTTTATTCTTGCTACTATGGACGGCCCTGACAAAACTGGAAGGGTCATTACAATATGGAGTATTCCGTCTACCCTGTAGCGGACTATCACTTCCTTTTCCAAGGGCTCAATATGGACATCTGACGCTCTTTCTAAAATGGCGTGTTTTAACAAAGTGTCAACAATCTTTATTGTTGGCAGTTCCTCGGCAGCTTTCTCTAATCCTTTATTTTCTTCTTTATCAAAAACGTTTTCTTCTTTTATATGTTTTATGTCCGTTGTTTCCTCTTTTATAAATTCGCCGAATTCTGTTTCTAAAGTTTTCTGATATTGGGTTAAAACATTTTTTATGCTCTGTTGAGTAGTTATTCTGGGTAAAATTTTTAAAGCTGGCATTGTTTTTTTCATAAACTCTATTGTCCTCAAGTCTTCGGGGTCTAACATGGCCACTTCAAGATTATTTTTCTTTTTGCTAAAAGCTACGATGTTATGAACCCTTGCAATGGATTCTGGAATTATTTTTAAGACTTCGGGCTCAATCGTTTGCTTCTCTAAGTTTATAAAAGGAATCCCTAAAATGTGCGCCTGCACTCTGCCTAAATCTTCGCTGTTAAGGGTTTTATTTAAAACTAAAACTTCGCCGACATCTCTGCCCGTGTTTTTGCTTTCCTTCACCGCTTTTTCAAACTGGACTTCCGTAACCAATTCCGAATCCAACAAAAATTTTTTGAGCTTTGAAGAATCAACCTTCATAACATCCTATACCCCATTTTAACACACAAGACTAAATAAAAAAAGTTGCGCTTAAATACCAATTTATTACTTCGCTGCCCCAAAACAACGCAATGAATGTCCCGGCAATCAAAAATGGGGCGAATGGCACTTCGCTTCTCAAATTTTTTCCTTTAAAAATCATCAATGCCGTTCCTGTTACAGCGCCAAAAAGAAAAGCTAAAAACAAAGCTGCTAAAATGTTAGGAAAACCAAGCAAAAGCCCCATTAAAACAGCTAATTTTACGTCTCCAAAACCCATCCAACGCCCTCGGGAAACAAAAAAAATCGCGAGAAAGAACCCGGAGGCAATAACAGCCGCGAAGAGATAATCGGATACCGCGGAAAAATTTGAAATTTGAAATTTAAAATTTGAATTCAATATCCAATTTTCAATGATTAAATTTTCAAACAAACGATATAAAAAAGCTATAATTATTGCCGGGAATAAAATTTTGTCTGGAATTATATAATAGTTTAAATCATAAAAGAAGATAGCAACTAGAGCTGCGGTAATATAAAATAAAAATGCAAGGTTTAAAAAATTTATAACAGATATGCTTGTTTGCAAATAATTGTTCAAACTTAGCTCCACAATAAAAGGTTGAGTGCTAAGGTTAAAAATTATTAGAAACAGTATTCCAGTGGTCAGTTCAACTATTGGGTATTGCCAAGAGATGCTCTTCCTGCAATATCTGCATTTTCTGCCTAAAAAAAGAAAGCTGAAAACAGGAATTAAATCCCGCCACAACAATTTACTCTTGCAAACAGGGCAAATAGAGCGCCCTTTTAGAGTTTTTTTCTGTTCCAATCTGTATATTACGCAGTTCAAAAAACTGCCAATGCAAAGTCCAAAAATAAAAATAAAAACATTAACAAAAAAAGTTAAAAAATCCATCATTTTATTAAAAATACCCCGGCGATTCGGGGTATTTTAGTTTATCGTGTAATAGACCTGTTGCTTAATAAGACTTTTACTGTGCCGAATTTATCGAGCATCCTCGATTTCATCGGGACAATTTCCGTATTTTGGCTGCAAGTTTGTAAAAATTCGTCGGCTTGCCGAAGGGCAAACCTTCTCATTTTTCCAAATTTTCGCCTCAAAATCTGAAAATTTCGTTAATTGTCTTATTAAGCAACAGGTCTAATGCTAATCCGGGCAAACCCCTGCGCCACAAATCGCTGTTGCTGATTCCTTTTTAGCGCCGCTTGAATCAACGCAGTAGTATATAGAGTCATCGGCTTTTTCCTGTATGGAAGTGCACCATGCCTGGTCATCTGTATCGCATTTTTCGGAATTATCGCATTTTGTTGTAACTGCATAACCCATTTTTTCGCCTTGAAGAGAAGTTAAAACATTCCCATAGTCTTTGTCTGATGCGATATCAGCAAAACTACTGTTTGTGTTGTAGTATGTGATAGCATTTGTGAGCAAGGTTGCTAAATCTCCTTTTGCCGCAGCGTCTTTTCCTTTATCAATGTAACGGGTAACATTGATAAGCACAATTGCGGCCAACACACCGATAATAGCAATAACCACCAGTAATTCAATAATGGTAAACCCCGCGCTATTTCTTATGTTTTTTTTCATGTATAATAACATTTTTTAATTTAGCTTTTTAGAAGCATGAAGCAGGCTTCTAAAAACTATATTAAAATTTTTAAGCTTTATGGTTTTATTATATTACATATTACTTTAAATTAACAATGGCGGTGCGTTACAGTACTACATTACTTGCACTCCATGATACCGGATTGGCAAAAACTTACGACTATTTCTCTCTTTATCCCCCTGCTGTCAACGCAAAAAGCTTTTTCAGAATTCGCAAATTTACGAGCGCAAGCAGCCCATTTGTCCCCAATAACACTAACTCCACAACAGGCGCCAGCCGGATTGTTTGATTCGTCGTAACAGCTACCTGTAAAATTTTTTGGCATCTGAGAAAAAGCGTTTTTTACAACTTCAGAGTCGCAAAAATCACTATATGTCTCACCACTGTTGTTATAATAAATCTCGCCAACCGGAACTAAAACTGACAAATTGCCGGATATGTTGGCGTCTTTACCTGAGCTTATGTACTGAATAATAGAAAATAATATAATCCCAGATAAAATAGCTATTATTGCCATGACAATAAGCAGTTCTATAATCGTAAACCCCGTTAGAAGTTTACTGCTATTAGCATGTTTTTTTGTAGTCATTGATAGTTTTATTTTTACTCTTGGCGACAAAAGTCCAGCTGGACTTTTGTCGCGATGGTATTTCATCGTAAACTTCTAACGGGGTAAACCCCCGCTTCATGGAACATGGAACATGGAACATGGAACAACCGACAGCGTTTTTGTTATGTGTTATGTGTTCCATGTTATGTGTTATGTGTTATGTGATTTATATTGTTCCCAGAGCGCCATATAAGGGCTCAAGAATGGAAATCGCCAAAAGCGCCACTACTACTCCTAAACAAATTATTAATATTGGCTCTAATAATGCTGTAAAGGTGGCGATAGACGCGTCTATTTCTTTGCCATAAAAATTAACTATTTCCATTAAGTTTTTATCCAGCTTTCCTGTTTCCTC
>JBDRST010000069.1:0-21125 GCA_043824525.1 bacterium | reverse complement strand
TTCCAACTCCAGTTTCTCGCTAGTCATGAGCTTGCCTCCTTATGTTTTGGTTCTTTGCTGTTCCTGCTACAAGCAGAGCAAAAAAAACCTAAAATGCACAATACTTTAATTTACCACGCTATTATAACACTGTCAATGCTTTATTCTCAAAAATAAAGGTGGTAAGATAATACAATATCAAAAATCAAATATAAAAGATAAAAGATAAAAAATCAATTTTGAATTTTGGATTGTAATTTTGATTTTTAATCTTTAATTTTTAAACTTATGAGCGAAGATATCGAGCGAATTCGTCATTCCTTGTCCCACATTATGGCTGAGGCGGTTTTGGAGTTTTGGCCTAAAGCAAAATTAGGAATGGGTCCTGCAATAGAAAACGGGTTTTATTATGATTTTAAATTCATAAGGCCTCTGCAGGAACAGGATTTAGAAAAAATAGAAAAAAGAATGAAGGAATTAATTTTGCAGAAACAAAAATTTGAAAAACAAAAAATTTCAAAATCAAGAGCTAAAAAACTATTTGCAATCCAACCTTATAAATTAGAACTGATAAAAGATTTGCCAGGTCAAACTGTATCTGTTTACAAAAGCGGAGAATTTGTTGATTTATGCAAAGGCCCTCATGTTAAAAGCACAAAAGAAATAAACCCCAATGCTTTTAAATTAACAAAAATTGCAGGAGCATATTGGAAAGGTTCAGAAAAAAATAAAATGCTAACCCGCATTTATGGCTTGGCTTTTGAAACTGAAAAAGAACTCAAAGATTATACAAAAATGATGGAAGAAGCAGAAAAAAGAGACCATCGGGTTTTGGGAAAAAAATTAGACTTATTTACATTTTCTGAAATCGTAGGGCCTGGATTACCAATGTATACCCCAAAAGGAACTATTATAAAAGAAGAACTCCAAAAAAAAATTGAAAAAATTTGCAGAAATCACGGATTTGAAAAAGTTTCAGCTCCTTCGTTGGCAAAGATAGACCTTTTTGAAACTTCAGGACATGCTAAAAAATTTGCAGACGAGCTTTTTTATGTTACCTCAAAAACTGGACATAAATTTGTAATGAAACCAGTGCAGTGCCCTCATCAAACACAAATCTACGCCTCTAAGCCAAGATCCTACAAAGACCTGCCAATTAGATATATGGAATCAGATAAACAATATCGAGCCGAAAAACCCGGAGAGATTGGCGGACTTACGCGCGTTTATGCAATTACAGTTGAGGATGGACACGTCTTTTGTACAAGAGAGCAAGTAAAGGATGAGATCAAGACGCTGATTAATATAGTAAAAGAGTTTTACACTTTATTTGGCCTTTTGGGAAATCATTGGGTTTCACTTTCAACAAGAGGAAAAGATTTTAGTAAATATATCGGAGAAAAAAAGGATTGGAATTTATGCGAAAAAATTCTGCAAGAAGTTTCAGATGAAATGGGTCTTAAAGCCAAAAAATGCCCGGGGGAAGCGGCTTTATACGGTCCTAAACTTGACTTTATGTTTAAAGACGCCATCGGCAAAGAGATACAAATCCCAACAGTGCAAATTGATTTTGCCACCCCAAAAAGATTTAAACTATCGTATACAGACAAAGATGGTACAAAAAAAACTCCGGTAATGGTTCATCGAGCAATACTTGGTTCATACGAACGACTTATTGCCTTGCTTATAGAGCACTATGCCGGCGCATTCCCCGTGTGGCTGTCCCCCATCCAGGTTGCCGTAATCCCGATATCAAAAAAGCACGATGATTACGCAAAAAAAATTGAAAAGCAGTTAAAGGACAATAATATCCGCGTAGAATTAAAATCAGAAAACGAAACTCTTGGCAAAAAAATCAGGGAGGCAGAAACGCAAAAGATTCCCTATCTTTTAATTGTTGGAGATAAAGAAATTTCTGCAAATACGGTTTCAATTAGAGAAAGGGGAAGGGGAGATATGGGACAGTTGGAGGTGGATAAGTTTTTAAACAAAATTAAGGAGGAAATCAACGCCAAAAAATAATGCTTATCGAATTTAGAATTTTGTATTTTGAATTTTGAATAGAATCTAGAATATTGAATTTTGGGATTTACGTTCCCTCTATTCTAAATTCCGTGTTCTATTCTAATTTCTATCTTCCGGATTCTAGATTCTAAAAAGTGGAGTTATCAGATTTAACAAAAAAACTCATACGCCAATACAATCTTGCCAAACAGCAGGATGGTTTAAAAACCAAGGAAACCACAATACACGTTGATGAGGTTGCTCTCCGAGTTGCCGCCTTTTACGAGCAAATACGGACAATCGTTGACTGGAAAGAGGAGCATTTGATGAGAAGGGCGGCAATTATCAGAAAACTGAAAAGAAGATTTTTTGACTTAGAGCTTAATAATTTTTCAGATACTGAAGATGTAGCAGAATCCTTGGTTTTAGAATTGATAAGGGGCGGACATTTTCCAAATGACAGGATTGAAGAATCAAAAATATCAGATGTCCAAAGAATAATTAATAAGTACATTTTTATATTAAAAAACAATCCAGAAAACAAAGCTGGCAAAGCCGGGCTTAATTTTTATAACTGGTTGATAGAAGTTTCAGCCTGTGAAATAGAGGAAACCTTAGACCCGTCCATTAAAGAAATGGCTTTGATTGACTACATGTTTGAATCAATGAAAGGAAAGATAAAAATTTCAGATGCCGTTTATAAATCCAGGGATTTAAAGCCCGAAGATGCAGACATCCAAATTTACATTGCCACTTGCCAGGCGCTTTTTAAGTTTGACAACCCTATAATCAGCTACAATCTTTTGAGGATTAGGTACCCTTACTGGGAGAAAGCCAACGAGAATTTAATTTCAGAAATATCAAAAAATATATTTATAATTTGGCGACAAATTGAAAAAGATTTATCTCACCCACTGGCAAATAAATTTTATACTGTATGCGAAAAACACGATGCGCCTTATCTGATTATGGGCGATGTACTGTCTTTGAACAAAGCTTCAGAAATTGGAAAGGAAATTTCAGAGCCCCCGGCTTTAGAGGCATTTATAAGAGACGCCTATTCTAAAAGATTATCCACCCTAAAATCCCGAATTTCTCGAGCCGCTATTTATTCCACAATATCAATTTTCCTCACCAAAATTCTTTCATTGGTTATTTTAGAAATCCTGATTGAGGAGGCGCTGGGAAGCAAGATAAATTTTCTTATATTGGCGGCTGACGTTTTAATCCCCACCTTTTTGATGTTTTTAATAGTGGCTTCAGTCAAACGACCATCCAAAAAAAATATAAATATCGTTATAATGGAAACAATGAAAGTGGCATATAAGAGAGCGGCAGAGGATGCGTATGAAATAAAAGCGCGGAGAAAAAGAGGAGTTGTCGCTAAAACCCTTCTGTCGGTTTTATATGTTTTGTCGGCTTTTGTAACTTTTGGGGCAATATACTCTGTTTTAAGGTTGCTTGGCTTCCCTCTTACTTCCATCATCATAGATATTATATTCATTGCGCTAATTCTATTTGCAGGAACAGCGGTTGCAAAGCGCGCCCAGGAGCTTACAATGGAAGAAGAAAAAGAAGGATTTTTGACCTTCTTATCCGACATATTTTTTTTACCAATACATGGACTCGGCAGATGGCTTTCCCATAAATGGAAAAAGTACAACGCCGTTGCCGTATTTTTTAACGCCTTAATAGATATGCCTTTTTCAGCGATGGTTGAGTTTCTTGAAAGGTGGAGATATTTTATAAAAGAAAGAAAAGAAGACATCCGCTGATAAACCTGTTTCTTATTGGAAAACGGGTCTAATCTTTAAGCTTATGGATTTAAAGGCCGAAAAAGAGCTTGTTAAAAGGGCTCAAAACGATCCCGATGCTTTTTCTGAACTCTACGAAGCAAATTATTCAAAAATTTTTGGCTACATCTTAAAAAGAGTCGCTGATATTGAGGTAGCACAAGACATAACATCTGAAACATTTTTCAAATCTCTGAAGAATATTAAAAAGTTTAAATGGAGGAACATTCCTTTTTCAAGCTGGCTTTACAGAATTGCCGGCAACGAAATAACGGATTACTATAGAAAAAATAAATATACTCCCGTGTGTCTTGATAAAATACCGGAACTTGCGTATTTTAAAACCCCCTATGATGAGGTTGCCGAGACGGAAAAACAGCTTGAATTTAAAAAAGACTTTTTAGAATTAAACAAAAAAATTTCTGGATTACCGATAAAATACCAAGAAGTTATTGCGCTCAAGTTTTTTGAGAAGAAAAAAATTGAAGAAATTTGCCTGATTTTAGGTAAAAAAGAAGGGACGGTGAAGTCGTTAATCCATCGCGCGTTGAAAAAACTGAGGCAAAAGTGACGGCATGAAACTTTTTAATCCAAAGACCGTTATATTATATGGAGGAAGATTTAATAAAAAAATTAGAAAAAGTGGAATTTCCTGAGATTGAAATTCCCGGACATAAAGCCAATCTGAAAAAAGCTCTTATTGATTTTAAATACGGCAAAAAAGAAAGGCGCTTTTGGGAGCCGGCGTCTCTATTCTCCAAAAGAAGCCTGGCGTTTTCCCTTTCTGGAGGGATTGTGGCCTTATTGCTTTTGACGATATTGCTTAATTTTCCCGTTGAGCCGCAATATGCGTTAGCGGAAGTCGAACAAATTGCTTTGGAAAACCAGGAAATCAGGGGATTAATTTCTGAAGGAGGAAAAATACAGGACATAAAAATAATTGATAAAAAAGCATACGTGCTAATAACTGACTCAAAAAAAATAAACCTGCCTGCTTTCCTGCTTCAGTCCGGCGAGTTGGAAGAAAACCGAAAAGAAACCGCTGTGCTGGCAGAAATTTCCCTCAAAAAAAGAACGGTTGTTGAAATAAAAGAAGTAATTCTGAAGCTAAGGCCCCTGACTAATAAGCAAAAAGAAAGGGCAGAAGAGATATTTAAAAGCTCGGCTGTTAATGGAAACTCAAAAATTAAAGAAATTATACCAACCGCCCCGTCCTTTTCTAAATTAGAGATTGTCTCAAAAAACGGCGGAGCCGAAGTTTCCTCCACAGATGAGCAAAACGCTAAAATAAGATACGAAACAGAAGGGACAGAAAAAGAAGCCGAAATAAATATAACAAAAGGGTCTGTGGAATCAGTACGGACAGTGGAGAAAGATAATTAAAATCCTGCAAAAAGGCCGGAAACGCAACCTTTTTGTTGAGGTTGCGTTCTATTTTTACTGCAAAGGGTCGGCAACAAGGCAAAAAAATTTAACCTAAAAAATACTTATGAAAAAACTAACGACTTATTTATTAGTGCTGTGCGCCATAGCGCTAACAATGGCTGGAAGCGTTTCAGCCATCAGCATGCCATCCTGGATTTCCGAAACAGGACAGGCAATAAAAGATTTTATAACTTCAACTATTAATGCCCCTCAACCATATCCATATTACAGGATAGAAGTCAAATCGCCCAACGGCGGAGAGGTCTGGGAGAGGAATCAAACGCGGAAAATAGCATGGCAGATATATGCGCCAACGTATAGGCAGGATGAACAATCGTCTCGAGTGGACGGAGCCAGAGTTTCCATTGATATTTACGATAAAACTTCCGTGCCCTGCGGATATGCTGAAACCTGCGCTTTACCCCGTTTTGTAAAACACATAGCCACGGTAAGTATGTGGGACAGAAGCTATAACTGGCGAATTTCAGACGACATTCCGAACGGAAAAAACTATCTTGTTAGAATCAGCCCTTTTTATCTATCTGCGTTAGAAATTGATTGCGTCGGTTGTAAAGAAACGCCAAGCGCAAATTCAAATGTCATATCTTCCGATTGGGATGAAAGCGACGACCCCTTTGAAATAACAGGGTATAAAAGTCTAAATTTAGAAGAAATTATAAAATCCCTAAGAAAAATAAGGGCCGAACTGCTCTTGAAAGCAAACGATATCCAAAAGCTGATTGAACTTTTGGAAGCATAAGCTGACAACAGGGGCCCTAATGCCCCGGCCTTGCGCCGGGGCATTATACATCGGGTTGAACTATCTATTTTTAGATGTATAATAAAAGAATAAATCTTTTAAAAAAATTCTAATTACCTTGAATCACGAAATGGCTTCCAAATGATTTGTTTTTTTTGGCTTGCGGGCGAAAGAGCAGAAAAATGAGGAGGTTTATACAGAGTATAAACCGACGAATTTTTATGCTTTTGCAGCCCAAAACAAAAACAAAGCGTTGAAGTCCATTTCGTAATTCAAGGTAAGTATTAATATCCGCAATTTCGAATAAACCCAAATTCAGAGTTTTGGATATTAGAGCTTAGAGTTTATGAGGTCTTATGGCAAAACTGTATAAAATAATTATTGCGTCAACTCTAATCTGCCTTTCAATATCCTTTGCGGGGTTTGCTTTGGCTCAAGACAACACAACAGCAGACTCAACAGACCAAATAACAGCTGAAGACCTTGAAGTGTCTGACCCGACCCTACTCCCTGATAACCCTTTTTATTTTTTAAAGGAGTGGCGACGGGGCATACAGTCCTTCTTTGCTTTCGGTCAGCTCAAAAAAGCAGAGTTGCAACAACAATTTGCCAGCGAAAGATTATTAGAAATACAAAAATTAGTGGAAGAAGGAAAGTTGGATTCTAAAATCCTGGAAAAAGCAACTGAAAAATATGAGAGAACAATGGACAAAATAAAGGAACGGGCAGATAAAATAAAAGAAAACGCAACCGAGAATGAAGAGGTGAGCAAATTCTTAGAAAAATTTACAAACCAACAGGTGCTCCACGAAAAAATTCTGCAAAGATTAGAGGAAAAGGTCCCTGATGACGTTTTAGAAAAAATTAGGCAGGCGCGAGAACAGCACCTAAAAAGATTTGGCGAGGTTATGCAAAAACTTGAAGCCAATCAGGAAAGGATAACAGAAAGAATTCAGAACGCCCTTCAAAACAGGCAAGGCAACAGCGAAATTTTAGATGAAATAATAAAAGGAATGCCAAACAGCATGCAGGGACAGCTTAACCAATTAAAAGAAAGAATAAGAAATCAGGTGAGGGTCTGTACTGCAGAATACGCGCCGGTCTGTGGGACAAACGGACAAACCTATAGCAACAGGTGCATGGCAGAAACAGCTGGTGCAACAGTGGCTTCAGGGGGCGAATGCATTCCGATAAAACTCAAAAAAAGTGAAGCAGAGGAATGCACTGAACGGGGCGGTGTCTGGAGAAAATGGGGAATAGCAGACTTTGAAAGCTGCAATTTAAGAACAAGTGATTACGGCAAACTATGCACAGATAAAAGCCAATGCGACGGGCAATGCATCGGAGAAAACCAAGAATCTACTTCAGGAAAATGCAGTGAGTGGAAAGCAACTTATGGATGTCGCGTTTTTATCCAAAATGGAAAAGTTATAGGAGGTACTCTGTGTGTTGATTAATGATTGATATCTAAAATATCTTAATAAAAACAGCCTTGAGGGGGCTGTTTTTATTATTTGAACCTTGCAACCATTATCACTTCATCTCCTCGAAAAAGATTTTTTACCACGCACTCAGCCTCAGCTCCCAGTGTTTTTTTATAAAGATTCTGCGCTCTATTTTCCGTTCCAGTTGTAACTTCTATCGCTTTTAATTTAGACCCTCTTTTTTTTAAATATTTTTTTATTTCTAATAAAGATTTTTCTATAAGTTGGCTGCTCACCCCTTGACCCTGAAAATTTTTGGCGACCGCTATTTGTTCTAATTCAAAAATAGATTTTTTACGGAATCCTCCTTTCTCCATCCAGAAGATGTAACCAGATATTTTATCTTTTTCTCTAGCAATAAAATATTGAGTTCTGGGAAAAGCAGAAAAATTACACGCAACCCACTTCTTGGCTTTTCTTAGGTTGTTTAGCCCCGAAAAATTTCCCGAAGCTATTTTAGCAATCCCATCCAAGTCTTTTATTTTAGCTCTTGTGATATTCATGACTACTCCACAGTTACCGACTTTGCTAAATTTTTTGGCTTATCAACGTCTATCCCTTTAAGATCGGCTATGTGATAAGCTAATATCTGTAAAGGAATTGTGTTTATTATTGGCATCAATTCCTCCCTGCATTCCGGAACTTTTATTATATTTTTTGACAGATTAAGTATATCGTTACTAGCTTCATTCACCACAGCTATTATTTCGCCACCCCTTGCTTTGATTTCCTCCATATTGCTCAAAATTTTGCTGTAAGTATGGTCTTTTGTGGCGATAAAAACCACCGGCATATTACCATCGACTAGAGCGATAGGGCCGTGCTTCATCTCAGCTGCTGGATATCCCTCGGCGTGAATATATGATATTTCTTTTAGCTTTAGAGCTCCTTCCAGAGCCACCGGAAAATTTACCCCTCTGCCCAGATACAAAAAATTTTTACTATCTTTAAATTTCTCAGCCAGAGGAATAATTTTTTCAGATTGCTTTAAAACTTCTTCAATTTTATTTGGTAAAAAACGAAGCTCGTCAAAAAGCTCCTTTTCTATTGTTTTACCTTTTTTCTGTGCTAAAAATAAAGCAAATAACAACAAGGCAGTCACCTGGCAGGAGAAAGCCTTTGTGGTAGCTACCCCGATTTCAGGACCAGCGTGAAGATAGACACCGAAGTCAACTTCTCTAGCTATACTAGAACCGACTACGTTCACGATGCCCAAGGTCTTAACCCCTTTATTTTTAGCCTCTTTTAATGCGGCCAAAGTATCTGCCGTTTCTCCCGATTGAGATATCACTAAAAACAAATCTTCCGGAGACATAATCGGATTTCTATATCTAAACTCCGAGGCATAATCAACTTCTACGGGGAGCTCTGATATTTTTT
Source organism: bacterium (assembly GCA_043824525.1). Lineage (GTDB taxonomy): Bacteria > Patescibacteriota > Minisyncoccia > Minisyncoccales > Staskawiczbacteraceae > XYD1-FULL-39-28. Next base: position 12,300 of record JBDRST010000069.1, on the reverse strand, counting down.
CAATTAGATATTTTCCTAACAACGCCGAGTGCCAGCTCGTTCCACAAGCAACTATTATTATTTTTTTTATAAAATTTAGATTAACATCAATGCTTAATCTCACGTTCAAATCTTGGTCTATTCTGCCTCTTAAAGTATTTTCTATTGCCGTTGGCTGTTCATATATCTCTTTTAACATGAAATGCTTATACCCCTTCTTTTCTATTTCATCGGCGGTCCATTTTATTTCGTCAATTATTTTATCAACTGCCTGACCGTCAAAATCTTTAATTGTATAATTATTCTCAGACAAAACAACCATTTCGTTGTCATCCAAATATATAACTTTTTTTGTATATGGTAAAACTGCTACGGTATCAGAGGCAACGATATTCTCGCCATCTCCGATTCCTAAAACAACCGGGGAGCCACGCCTGGCAACTACAATCTTTTTTTCTTTTTTAGAAATTACTGCCAAGCCAAACGTGCCCTCAATTAGCTTTAGCGCCCTTACAACAGATTCTTCTAAATTGCCTGCGTAAAATTTTTCTATTAGGTGGCTTATAACCTCCGTGTCTGTTTTTGAAACAAAAATATGCCCCTCTTTTTCTAAAATTTCTTTTAGGGCATTGTAATTCTCAACAATTCCATTATGGACAACTGCTATTTCTTTTCGACAATCAAAATGAGGATGAGCGTTTGCTTCATTTGGCTCTCCGTGCGTCGCCCACCTAGTATGGGCGATACCTACGTTTCCCTTAACCTCTTTGAGCTCTCTTTTAATTTCGCACAAATTACTGTCTTCAGCAGAACAAACTCCGTACACATTTAAAAACTCTTTTTCAAATTCGCTGACCTTTCCCTTTTTCTTGCTAAGAGTCAGCTGGTAATTATCATTAATACAAATTCCGGCCGAGTCATAACCCCGGTATTCCAGTTTTTTCAACCCGTTAATCAAAACAGGGAAAGCTTGTTTATTCCCAAAATAAGCGATTATTCCGCACATATACATAAGTTTAGCACTACAAATTATGAAAGTGCAACCTTTTCAAAATGCAAAATTCATTGTATTATAGCTAGTATGAAATACCACATAATTGTTTTTGGTTGCCAGATGAATATATCAGATTCGGAAAGGGTTTCTGCTGTTTTAGAAAATATTGGCTACCAAAAAGCCTCAAATGCTTTGGGGGCGGACGTGTCCGCCGAAGCTTTAGCGAAGGCGGATTTAATTGTGGTTACAATGTGCTCGGTACGCCAGTCAGCCGTAGACCGCGTGCACGGCCTTGTCCAAAAAATCAAGAAACTAAAAGCTAAAAGCCAAAAGCTAAAAGTTGTACTAACCGGCTGCATCCTAAAAAAAGATAAAAAAATATTTGTTCAAGGTTTTGATTATGTGATTGATATCAAAGACATAAAAAAACTCCCCGAAATTTTACAAAACCCCTTTACTTGTAAAGTGTCCGATCGGACACTTTACAAGTTGGACGGCTATCTGGACATCACGCCAAAATATACTTCAAAATTTTCAGCCAATGTTCCGATAATGACCGGTTGCAATAATTTTTGCGCCTATTGCGTTGTCCCCTACGCCAGGGATAGAGAGATTTCTAGGCCGGCAAAAAAAATTATTTCTGAAGTAAAAAATCTGATCAAAGGTGGCTACAAAGAAATCTGGCTTTTAGGTCAAAACGTAAACAGCTATTCCAATGTTCTTGAGAACAATAGAATAGTCGGATTTCCGAAACTTTTAGAAATGGTGAATGATATTCCGGGAAATTTTTGGATAAGGTTTACATCTTCCCACCCAAAGGATTTTAATGACGAGGTTATAAGCGCTATGGCAAGCTATAAAAAAGTTACGCCATATTTGAATCTGCCGGTACAGGCTGGAGATAACAAAGTTTTACGATCAATGAACCGGCGCTATACTGTAAGAGACTATAAAAATAAAATAAAAAAATTGCGGGAGAAAATACCTGGCATTGCCCTGTCAACCGATATAATTGTGGGTTTTCCTGGAGAAACAAAAAAACAGTTTGAAAATACAGCAAAGCTTTTTCGGGAAATAAAATATGATATGGCGTATATCAATAAGTATTCTCCGAGAGCCGGTACTGCTGCCTCAAAATTAAAAGACAATGTTACGACAAAAGAAAAAAAACGCAGGGAAAAAGCTTTAACAAAAGTTTTAAAACAAACCGCCTTAGCAAAAAATAGAAAAATTATCGGGAAAACAACAAACGTCTTAGTTGATTCAAAAAGAAATAATTTTTATTTTGGAAAAAACGATCATTATAAAACAATTAAAATAATATCAAATAAAAATTTACTGGGGAAGCTGACCAAAGTAAAAATTACCGACGCTTCCCCTTTTATATTAAAAGGAAAATTAACAAATGAGCAATAAGCTAATTGTAATTTTAGGGCCTACGGCCTCTGGTAAAACAAACCTGTCAATTAAACTTGCTAAAAAATATAACGGGGAGATTGTTTCAGCTGATTCAAGACAGGTCTACAAAGGAATGGATATCGGTTCTGGCAAGATAACAAAAAAAGAAATGCAGGGCGTCCCCCATTATCTTTTAGATGTGGCTAACCCAAAAAGAAAATTCACTGTTTCACACTTTCAAAAACTGGCGCTAAAAGCAATAAAGAATATCCAAAAAAGAAACAAGCTTCCATTTTTAGTTGGTGGCTCTCCTTTTTATATTCAGTCAGTTGTTGACGGAATTGCTATCCCGGAAGTAAAACCCGATTGGAATCTAAGAAAAAAGTTAGAGAAATTTAGTAACGAAAAACTATTCAAAAAATTAAAAAAACTTGACCCAAAAAGAGCTGCGACAATTGATAGGCACAACCCCCGCCGCTTAATAAGGGCGCTGGAAATCGTCCTAAAAACTGGCAAACCCGTCCCTGGCGGGGTCATCCCTGGCGGGGTCAGGCCTGGGTCTGACCCAGGCCTGACCCCGTTCGCTACGCTGAAAATTGGTATTATAAAACCTCCAGACGAACTTAAAAAACTTATAGAAAAACGTTTGTCAAAACGCCTTGAAAATAATGCGATGATAAATGAAGTTAAAAAACTTCGTAAATCTGGATTATCATGGAAGCGTCTTGAAGAATTTGGTTTGGAATATCGATTTGTCGCACAATATCTACTAAATAAAATTACAAAACAAGAAATGATGGATAAAATCCAAAGGGAATCAGAACATTTTGTAAAAAAACAGACGACCTGGTTTAAAAAAGATAAAAAAATTAAATGGGTAAATAACTATAAAGAGGCGGAAAAAATAACAAAAAACTTCCTTCAAAAATAAGGAAGTTTTTTTCTATACCAATTAAAATCTATAGCATCTTTTTTAATAACTCGTGTACTTTATCTGGTTTTGCAGTTCCCCGAGTAGCTGCCATCACCTGCCCTGCTAAAAATTGAAGTGCGTTTTGTTTACCGGCCCTGTAATCATCAACTGCTTTAGAGTTTTTTGAGATTACTTCCTTTATAATCCTTTCCAGTTCCCCGTCGTCTGCCATTTGCCCCCAGTTGTTCTCGTCCACAATGTTTGAAGGGTCAGCCCCGGTGTTAAACATGTCAACAATAAGCATTTTAGCAATTTTGCTTGAAATTTCGCTTTTATAAATCATCTTAATAAATTCAGCAAAATTTTCCGGTGTAATTTTAAACTCTGTTTCAACAAACGGTTTCCCTGCCAACAAACCCTGAACATTTGATATTAAATAATTGGCAACAAGCTTTGATACTTTTTTGTGAGCTTCCCTATCCTCCTGCTCTTCTGTCCATTCTTCAAACTCTGAGACAACTTTCTCATAATATTCGCTAAGATCTTTATTGGTTACAAAAAACTCAACTGAGGCTTTATCTAAGCCGTACTCTTTTTTAAATCTCTCTCTTTTTTGCTCTGGTAATTCGGGCATAGTTGATTTTATATTAATAATATAATCTTTTTTAAAATTCATTGGAGGTAAATCTGGTTCTGGAAAATACCTGTAATCATGCGCTTCCTCTTTTTCTCTTTGAGAAAAGGTGATCTCTTTTTTATCATGCCAACCCCGAGTTTCCTGAACAACTTTTTCTCCAGATTCTAAAACTTTTTCTTGCCTTTTTATTTCGTAGTCAACTGCTTTTTCAACAACTTTAAATGAGTTTAAGTTTTTTATTTCAACTTTTGTACCAAGAGTTCTACCTTTGCTGATAGATATATTCACCTCAACTCTCATTTGGCCTTTTTCCATGTCAGCTGAAGAAACATCCAAATATTTCAAAATCCTCTGTAATTCTTCAGCAAATAATCTTGCTTCTTTACCCGAGGTAATGTCTGGTTCTGTAACTAATTCCATCAAAGGGATTCCTGCCCTGTTTAAATTAACCAAAGAATAATCTGTACCTTCTGGCCTTCGGCTCTGAGAGCCCTCAGGCTCGTAGAGATGCAACAAGCTTCCCGTGTCTTCTTCTAGATGAATTCTTGTTATTCTTATTTTTTTACCTTCAATTTCTAAATAACCGCCCTCGCACAATGGCTGGTCGTATTGCGAAATCTGATAACCTTTTGGCAAATCTGGATAAAAATAATTTTTCCTGTCAAACTTTGAATCTTCAGTGATTTTACAATTTAAAGCTAATCCAGTTTTTATAACTCTTTTTATTGCCTCCTCGTTTGCCACAGGAAGCGACCCCGGTTGAGCCGAACAAACTTCGCAAATATTATAATTTGGCCGTTTTTCATCCGGATCATTTTTGCAAGAGCAAAACATCTTACTTTTAGTATTCAATTCTACGTGGACTTCGAGTCCCACGGTTGTTTTGTAAATATTTTTCATGTTTTAATAAAATTCTTAATCCTATTAACGCATTCTGATGCAGATTTATTTATTTCATGTTCCCAAAATCTTATAATACGATACCCATTTTGTTTTAAAATTTTAATTTGTTTTATGTCCCTATTTTTTACAGATTCCAAATTGTGCCAATAGTCCCCGTCTGCATAAATTGCTAATTTATAATTCGGCATATAAAAATCAGGGACTGTAACGCTACATAGAGAGACATTTTTCTGAAAATATAAATTATTCAATTTAAGTTCTTCTTCAAGTTTTTTCTCAATTGATGTGTCTCTCCGTTTCATCTTACCGGACGATAACTGGTTAACCGTTAAAATACTTAATTTTCTTTTGGTCTCTTCTGTATGATGTTTACCTTTCATCGGCGATTGATTTCCTTTCAAAGCTTCTCCTATATTTCTGACATAAACACCGCTTCTTTCTAATCTCTTACGCAAAGTGCCGGCATGACAGCTAAACATTTTTTTAATTTTTGAAATTGGGATCTTTTTATCAACATATAATTTCTTAACTTTTTCTTCAGAAATTTCGATTTTGTAATTTCCTTTCGCTGACTCTCCCCTTTTCCTCGTCGGAATATTATACTGTCTTAACCTGTTCAAAATCGTCACCCCGGTGCAACCCAGTTTTTCTCCAGTTTGATAAATATTTAATTTTTCTTTCGAATATAAATTATCAAGCTCTTGATAATCAATAAATATTCTTTCCTTTCGTATGGGGATATCAAAACGGTGGAGCCTTCTTAATATGGTGTAAGTGCTGCAATTAAATTTCTTAGCAATTTCGCTAACTGATAATTTGTTGTCCCTATATAAAATTTTTATTTCCTCCGGCAGATTAATTTTATACTTCCCTTTTAGCGCTTCGCTTTTTGTCCTGATTTTAATATTATGCTTGGATATTTTTGACCAAACGGTATTCTTACCGCATTTAAAAACTTTAGCGATTCCCTCTATGCTCATCTTTTTATCAATATAAAGATATTCAAGCTTTTCTTTTGTGATATCTTTCCTTTCACTATCATCTCTTATAGGAATCCCATATTCATGCAATCGATTAAAAATTGTTCTTTCACCACAATTAAATCTATTTGCGATTAAATCCAAAGGCAATCTCTTTTTAAGATATAAATTTTCTAAATCTTCCTTATTTACAACAATGGTTATGGGTCTCGCCATATTGCATCTTTCATATAATTATATCAAATTTCAGTCAAAAAATAAAGCCCAAAAAGCAATAAAAAAGACCTGTTTTATCAGATCTTTTTTCAACCCATTCTAGTCCAATTGTTGGCTTATATTCCATAAATTTACCTTAAAATTTTAATAGCGACAAATAGATTTATAGCTTGCCATTCCACTCCATAAAAAATTCTTTCAAATAAATCTCTAAAAATTTGTGTTTTTTTAATGCTATCTTCTTAGCAGTTTTTGTATTCATGTTGTCTTTGAGTTTCAAAAGCTTGCTATAAAAATGGTGTATTTCGGACGGGTCATTTTTACCTTCATCAAAAATCTTTCTACCAAAAGGGATTTTTGGAGTCCACATGGGTATGTTGTTTACTCCACCATACATAAACGCGCGGGCAATCCCTACAGCACCCAGGGCATCCAGATTATCGGCATCTTGAACAATCAAAGTCTCGATGTCGTCAACGGTTTTACCGTCTGATGAAAAATTATACTCTTCATGGAACTCAACGCAATGCAAAACTCTTTTTATCTTGTCTTCAGGCAATTCTATCTTCATCAATATCTCTTTAATTTTTGGAAGTGACTCTTTTGGGGAACAATATTTTCCACTTTTATTTTGCACAACGCTATGGAGATCATGTAAAAATGCAGCCACTCCTATTGCCATCATATCTCCCCCTTCTTTTTTTTGTAAGTTCATCGCCGAATGAAAAACTCTTTTTAAATGAAATATGTCGTGTCCACTGCTGTCAGACATAAAAAGCGGCTCTATTTCTTTTTCTAATCTATCTATTACGGCTTTTACATTATCCATATTATTTTCTTTCTAATATTACGAATGAATAATCATATGAATTTTTTTCGTTAGCTTTATGATCTTCTCTTTTTATCTCATTCCACTCCTCCAAATTAACCTCAGGAAAATATGTATCGCCTTCCGGGTTTGCGTGAACGTAAGTTAAATATAATCTTTGTGATAATGGTAAAAATTGCTTGTAAACCGAGGCTCCTCCGCAAACAAAAACTTCTGGTTCTGATTTTATCATTTCTAAAACCTCATCAATCGAATGGGCCACAAGGCATCCTTCTGGTGGAATGTAGTTTAGGTCGTTATTTAAAATAATGTGCTTTCTACCGGGTAAAGGCTTGTTTCCAATTGAAACAAAGGTATTTAATCCCATTATAATTGTTTTTCCCAATGTGGCTTCCTTAAAATACTTAAAGTCAGCTGGCAAGTGCCAAGGTAAAGCATTTTTATTTCCTATTACTCTGTTTTCTGCTACTGCAGCTATTATTGATAAGATCATGGGATTAAACCGCCATTGGCGCTTTGATTGTTGGGTGATATTTATAATCAATTAATTTTATATCTTCCATTTTAAAACCAAAAATATCTTTTACTTCCGGATTTAACCACAGTTTTGGCAAGGGATAAGGCTCACGAGCCAATTGCTCTTTTACTTGCTCAAAATGGTTTAAATAAATATGTGTGTCCCCTAAAATATGCACAAACTCCCATGGTTCTAGCCCAACAACCTGCGCCACCATATGCAAAAGCAAGGAATAAGAAGCTATGTTAAACGGCACTCCTAAAAAAGTGTCGCAGCTTCTTTGGTACATTAGTAAAGATAATTTGCCCTCTACAGAAAAAAAATGAAAAAGCAAGTGGCACGGCGGAAGAGCCATCATATCTAATTCAGCAGGATTCCACGAAGACGCTATAATCCTCCTGTCTCCTGGATTTTTTTTTAATTGATTTATGATGTTGCTTATTTGGTCTATCGGCACATCAGTATAAGGCGACCTCCAGCTTCTCCACTGCACTCCGTAAACCCTGCCCAAATCTCCATCAAATTTTGCCTTTGGTTTCCAGTAGTCAGCGTTAGCATTTTCATCCCAGATGTGGCACCCTAACTTCTGAAGTTCTTTATTGTCGCTACTCCCTGATAAAAACCATAATAGCTCGGCTTTTACTGACTCAAAAGCTAATTTTTTTGTTGTCATTGCCGGAAACCCGTCCTTCATATTAAACCTCATACTTTGGCCAAAAATGGCACGAGATCCTACTCCTGTTCTATCTGGTCTGTCAATTCCTTCGTCCATTATTTTTTTTAATAAATCTAGATATTGTTTCATAATAATTTATTTACTTTATTTTTTATATCTGAAAAAACTTCGGGAATTGATTTTTCTCCGTCCACTACAACCACGTTCTCAAACATTTCGGGAATTCTTTTGTAAATCTCATTAACTCTTTTTAATTTTTCTAATTTTTCAAAAAGTTCTTTTGCTTCACCCCTCCCCTCAATTCTCTCCATACAAGACTCTGGAGACACATCAATTACCAGGGTTAAATCCGGCAGTAAAAAATTATTGTTCATTTTTACCAACAAATCAACGTCCAAGCCGTCGGAAAACCCATAAGCAAACGTTGAAAACGCGTACCGGCTTGAGACCACAAATTTACCCTTCTCTAACGCTGGAATGACCTTATTCCTCAGGTGTTCTTCCCTATCCTGCACGTATAATTTTTGCAACTCCAGAGGCTCTATTACAATCTCATTTCGCAAGGCCTGTTTTATTTTACGGCCTGATTCAGATTCCACTGTTGGCTCCTTTGTAATCACAACATCTTTACCGTTTTGATTTAAATAGCCAATTAAAAGATCAATTTGCGCATTTTTACCTGAGCCATCCAGACCCTCTATAACAATAAATTTTCCCGAATAATCGCCTTTTTCCATAATTTTTTATTATCGAACGATTCCATTAATTTTTTTATTTCCTCGTAGAATAACTCTGCTGAATCGTTATTCTCAATTCTAAAATCAGCTGCTGCGCCGATTTTCGGAATAGGCAGTTCAGCTGATGCCTTTTCCATTTCCATAAATTTTTCATAAGGAACATCATCGTCCGATTTTTCTTTTCTTACACAAACTCTTTCCCATCTTGTTTTTTGTTCTGCTGTAATATAAATAATTTTACCTCCGTTTTCTTTAATCGCCTCAGCCTCCCCGTTAGCTCTGACCCCGTTCAAAATAATTATTCCTTCATCAATTTTGTTTACTTTCCTAATAAGCGCCCTAACCAGAATATCGTCTCCAAATCTTTCCTTTAATGACGATCCAAGCCATTGTTGGTCCGCCCTTTTTACCGCATCAAAAAACATTTTTAAGATTTCTGTCAGAGCATCGGAAAACCTAAATACAAAAACATTTTGATAGTTTTCTTTAACATATTGGCAAAAAGTGTCTTTACCGGCTCCGATTTCACCAGTTAAGCCAATTATCTTTTTCATTATATCTTAGACAAATAATCTCTATGCACTATTTTTACCCAAATGCCCGGATTACCTTTTATATAATCTCCGATATCTCTTAGGTCAACTAATTTTCCTTCCATCTTATCTGTTTCTTTTATCTTTATATCCGGACTGTCTCCGGTAAAATTATAAACCATTCCGAGATGAACTTGTTCAACTGGATTTGTTTCATCATTTAAAATGCCTACTAATCTCTTTTGTAAAAAATTTCCTTTATAATCCACCTCTTCTGACCATTCCCGCATCATGCCATCATTCAGCACGTCTCCGTTAGCGCCGTCGCCAGGATTTATATGCCCTCCTACTCCTAATTGATAAGTATCAATAAGCCGCGGCTCACCGGCTTTTGGTAAATACTTGTAAATAAAATATTTATCTTGAAAATTAAAAACAATATATGGAATTATCTGCTGATACACGGGGTCATTTTCCACGTCACCTCTTCTCTTAAATTCATAATTATTTTTTATTAAATCAACGCAATAATCCAGATTATCAATTTTTAACCCCTGCCACTTCCCTTTTCCAAAAACAATATCTGACTTTACCACCAAAATTTTCTCGTAGTCTTTGTGCATTTTATAAATTTTAAATGCTTTCCAATGGTTTTTCTCCCAATCCATCCCTTATATTTTGGTCTGTGCCGTACTGCTGCTTGTCGTCAACGATATCTTTCTCACGCCACTCTTTTTCCCAATCTTCCACAGAAAAAATTTTCACTTCGCCCTCTTTCGTTGAAGAAATAACTCTTTTCAGCCCGGAATTAATAATCATTCTCTTGCAAAAAAAACAAGGCAGGGAATCATTTCTTAAGCCAGTTTTAGGGTTTGTGCTATACATATACATATCTCCCCCCAAAAGGCTCACTCCTGCTCTCGCGGCATTGATAATGGCGTTCTGCTCCGCATGCACGGACCTGCACACCTCATATCTTGTCCCATGCGGAATTTTAAGCTTGTCCCTCAAGCACTCGCCTCTTTCAAGGCAATCTTTTGTTTTTCTGGGAGCCCCAATATATCCTGTAGCTATAATCTGGTCATCCCTAATGATTATCGCCCCCATTTTATGCCGGAAACAAGTGCTTCTGTCGCCTACCTCCTTGGCTATATTCAAATAATATTCATCTTTTGACGGTCTTGGCTGCATATCTTTTTGTTAATTTTAATTTTAAGGTTTTATTATTCTACCACTTTCGCAAAACAAAAAGCAAGGGCTTTTTGCCCTTGCTTTTTAAAATTTTTGTTGTGTTTACTCTTTAATTTCTATACCCATCTTTCTGTCGCTCGCCTTACCGCCCTCACTTCGTTCGGGCTAGCTCTTCGGTTCCGGCTCGCTTTTTCAAAACCCTCGGTTTTGAATAATTTCTTCACCCCGCACCAATTTCAACCATGTTCTCTATAGTACAAACAGCAAAGAGCGAAGCGGCTCTGCCTGTCGTTAATTGTATTACCCAAACCAGCAGTAAAATTGGTGCGGGGCAAGCGGGAGGATACCCAATTTCCCCGACCCCCTTTGTGCAAAAATATGGGCGTAAAATTGAAATAAAAAAGTAACTTTTCAGCTACTCTTTTATTTCAATCCCCATATTTTTTGCAGTGCCTGCAATAATCTTCATTGCCTGTTCTATGTCTGTGGTGTTTAAGTCCGGCAGTTTTTTCTCTGCTATTTCTTTTAGTTGGGCTTTTGTAACTTTGCCCACCTTTGTTTTGTTTGGCACTCCGCTTCCCTTTTCAATCCCAGCTGCTTTTTTTAGCAATTCTGAAGCTAGGGGGCTTTTTAGTTTAAAATCATACGACCTGTCTTTATAAATTGTTACCTCTGCAGGAATTTTAAAACCCGACATTTGCTGGGTTGCCGCGTTAAACTTCTGACAGAATTCAGCGATATTCAAACCGTGCTGGGCTAATGCCGGCCCAATTGGAGGAGCCGGCGTTGCTTTGCCAGCTGGTATATTTACTTTTACAACTGCTTTTATTTCTTTTGCCATAACTACCAAGCGACACTAATTACTAATCGCACTCGAATATACTAATAAAATATTCGTAAATTCGGGTGTCATTCGTAGATTGGGGTCGCTTATGAATCTTTTTTAATCTGCAAAGAGTCCAGTTCAACCGGAGTATCTCTGCCAAACATATTCACCAAAACCTTAATTTTACCCTTCTCTTTGTCAATCTCTGAAACCTTTCCTTCAAAACCCTTAAACGGTCCGTCAATAATTTTGACATTAGCTCCCACCTCAAAATCAATTTTAAACTCGGGCTCTGACACCTCCATCCTTTTCATAAGCTCATCCATATCCTTTTTTGAAACCGGAATCGGCGTGGTTCCTGCCCCTAAAAATCCCGTTACCCTTGGTGTGTTTCTCACCACATACCACGAGGCATCGGTAACCACCATTTCAACCAACACGTATCCAGGATAAATTTTTTCTTCAACTGTTTTTCTTTTTCCGTTTTTAATTTTTATCTTTTTTTCCTTTGGCACAATAACATTAAAAATTTTATCTTCCATGGCCAAACTTTCAATCCTTTGTTTGAGGTTTTTTGCTACTGCATCTTCATATCCTGAATAAGTATGTATCACGTACCAATTACGCTCTTGTTCTATTTGCTGTTTAGCCATAATTTTTTGCGAAAAATTTTCCTACGAATTACGAATCCAAACGAATTACGAATACTATATTTGTATATTTATAATAGATTAGTAAATTAATAGTCTATCGCAATAAAAAATTACGGATTATTTCCATAAGAATGAAATCCAGGCCACCCAAAAATGCGGCTACAGCTATTGTAACTGCCAGCACAATTAACGTGTATCTCAAAATCTCCTTTCTTGAGAGCCAGCTCACTCTTCTCATTTCAACCCAAACCTCTTTAAAAAATATATTGATTTTTTGCGTTAAATTCATGGTTAATTCGTGGTTTTTAAAATGGCCCG
>JBDRST010000068.1:0-12304 GCA_043824525.1 bacterium | reverse complement strand
TCCCGTTGATTTAATACGTCCTTTCCCTTAAGATTTGGTGCAATAATTTCATTTACATTTTTTATAGCTAAGCTAACCCCCTTGCCGTCTGCATCTCTTAATTCTAACGCCTCATTTTTTCCTGTAGAAGCCCCGCTAGGCACTGAAGCAACAAAACTCCCTTTGTCAGTTTCTACATGTACCGCAACTGTCGGATTTCCCCTTGAATCCTTAATTTCGCGAGCAATAATACTTTTTATTTTTCCCATCTTATTATATTTTAGTGTCTGGGATAAGTGTTGCTCGAAAACTCGCAACCTTAACTCATTTTTATTATTTCCTAATTGTAAATCTTTTTCATAATTATAGTCAGTTTGTTCAATCCATTCGCGCCAAACGCCGAACTCTTCATGGTCTTCAAGTTTTTTTATATCCTCTTTTTCTTTCCATTGCTGATAAGCATCTGTTTTTCGCCATTAAAGTCTTCCCCGCCCACGGAGGGGCGGGGAATTCTCCCCAGCCGAGTCCGTGGTCGCAAACGATCCACTTGTGTTGCGACGTCTTGGCAGGAGAGATTAACCGACGAACCCTACCAAGCCGGTGGTGATTTGACCCCAAGCACGGAGGCTCGGGGATAGATTTATTCTAAAAAATAGCTAATAAACTAAAAAACAATTTTCCGCTCCCCGCCACTCCTACGCTCCTACGCGTAGGAGCGTAGGAGTGGAAACTATTGTTTTGTTCTAAAAAATTTTGATGATGGAGTATAAAGAATGGCTTCTTTTTCCAATTCCTTGCTGTCCTCCTCCAATTTTTCTATCGCCGCGTCAAGCAAGCTGTCTAACGCAAACAAACTGGGGCGACTTTTCTTTAACGAACCAATCGGCGACATATCAGCTTTCTCCTTGTTTTCTTTTTTAATTCGTTTCAGCCGTTTTTTTCTGTTTTCAATCAGTCTTTTCACAATTATTTTATATCCACTGTCATCCTGCTGAAAAGCTCTTTGGACATTAGAAATTTTATCGTTCCCAACTCCTAAAATTTCTGTTATTTCACTATATTTGTATTTTGCCGACAAAAGCACAGCTATCTCAATTCTTCTCATTAACATCGCGATCTCCTCAGGACTCAACAAGCTTTTGAGAAAAAAACGAACCTCATTTCTGTCTTTTAAGGAATCAACCACATCATAAAACTCACCTATCATTTGGATTCTCTTTTCTTTTGGTAAATCATTTAAATGAAATACTGGCATGTTTTTCACTCCTACGCGTCGGAGGGTAGGAGTGGTATTTAGATTGATTCGTAATTCGATTTCTTAGTGTTTTCTTTGTAAATATTCGTAGGCGGCGAGGGCTGCCTTAGCGCCTTCGCCGGCTGCTGTGACAATTTGTTTGTATTTTCCTTCATTGCAATCACCCACCGCGAAAAGTCCTGGAGTCTTTGTTTGGTATGTTTCGGTTTCAGTTAAAATTTCGTCTTTATCTGAAAAATCAACCAAATCTTTTGCAAAAGCAGTTGATGGCGAATACCCTACCTCAACAAAAATTCCTTCAACATCCAATTTTTTTTCCCTTGCCTCGCCGGAGCCTTTGGCGGAGGCGGGTTCGTTCATTTTTTCATAAGTTAAAGATTTTACCATTGGCCCGCCTTCAATTTTTAAAACCTTAGCTGATGTTATAATCTCTGATTTTCCTTTTTTCTTAATTAATTCTTGATTTTCCTCGTCAGCCTTAAGGGAGTCGTTAAATTCCAAAATGTAAATCTTTTTAACGTAGTTTGATAAAAATAAAGCTGTTTCAAATCCGGAATTTCCACCCCCAACAACCGCCACTGTTTTGCCTCCAAATACCGGTCCATCGCAAAGCGCGCAGTAGCTTACGCCTTTTCCAATAAACTCTTTTTCTCCAGGAACCTCCAACGGCCTTGGATCAGCCCCTGTTGCGATTATTATAGCTGACGCTTCATATTTTTTACTCTGGCTTGTTGAAATAATAAATTTACCTGCCCCCACACCAATCTTTCCGATTGGATTTGAAATACCGCCGGTGGCAGGCGAAGTCCCCACACCAGAAGTTTCCGCAGAAACTTTGGTGTGGGGACGAGCCGCTTCGCTCTTCGAAGTTGTATTACCACCATCATCACCGAGATTGGTGTGGGGGTAAACTTTTTCAATTTTTAAAACTTCGTCTAAAACAATTTCAACTTTATTTTTTTTCAGCTGTTCTGAGAAAAGGTCTGTTAATTCCGGTCCTGAAATCTTACCAAACCCAGGATAGTTCTCAATATCCACTGCTTTTTTTGCCACCTGGCCTCCCACGTCCTTGCTGATAATTAGCATATTTAATTTTTGGCGGGCGGCATAAACTGCAGCTGAAACTCCAGCGGGACCTGCTCCAATAATTATTAAATCGTATGTCATGACTAATTTTTAATTTTAAATTTGATTAATTGATTTTCCTTTCGCAAACGCCTGTATGTTTTCTATTGTCGTGTCTAAAATTCTTTTTAAAGCTTCTTCTGAATTAAAAGCATTGTGGGGCGTGATAACAACATTTTTCTGGTTCAACAATATATGGTTTTGCAAAACAGTTTTTAAATCACAGGTTTTTGGAAACTCCTTTGACAAAAGTTGAGCCTCTTCTTTTATAAAACACTCCTCTTCCAGCACGTCCAATCCTGCCCCAGCCAACGTGCCATCAGACAACGCATTTAGCAGTGCGCTGGTTTCCACCAGTCCGCCTCTTGCCGTATTTATCAAATAAGCCCCCTTTTTAATTAACCCTACGTTTTGGGAATTGATTATGTACTGCGTTGATTCGTTGTAAGGTGCGTGCAAAGTTATAATATCAGATCCTTTGAGCAAATCTTCCAATTCAACAAATTTAATTCCCAATTTTCTCGCCATTTTTTTATCTTTTTTTAGATCATAGGCTAAAACATTCATCTCAAAACCCTTAGCAATCCGCGCCACGTGCTGACCGATATGGCCCAACCCGATAATGCCTAAATTTTTACCCTTTAAATCAAATCCTCTTAATCCCTGCAAAGAAAAATCTCCTGATTTAGCTCTTTGCAAGGATTCAAACATTTTTCTGGATAAAGTCAAAATAAGGGCAAAAGTATGCTCAGCTACAGTATTTTCACCATAAAAGGGCACATTGCAAACTGCAATTTCTTTTCCCTTTGCTGCCAGAATATCAATATGGTCAAAACCGGTTGACCGCGTTGCAACCATTTTCAAATCCGAGAAATTTTCTAAAAGTTCTTTATTTATTTTTGAATAAATAAAAGGGGAAATTATTGAGCACCCGTCAGCTAAACTGACGTTTTCTTCAGATAAGGGAGCTGCAAAAAACGAAAGCTCAAAACCTTTGAGCCTTTCCTTAAGATAACTTTCTTGCCAACCTTCTGTCTCAAAAAAAACTATCTTCATGCTATGTGGTTATGTAATCTATTTAATTGTTTTTAAATATTCTTTTAACTCTTTTCCAAATTTTGGGTCCTTCAACGCCAAATAAAAAAACGATTTTAGCCATTTTAATTTGTCTCCACACTCCAGCCACTCTCCTTTGAGTTCGTAGCCATAAATTATTTTCCCATCCTGCAGCATTTTATCAAAAACCTCAGCCAAGATTATTTCTCCTTTTTTCGATGGCTTTGCTTTTCTGAGATAAGTGAAAACTTCTGGGGTTAAAACCTGCTTACCAACCATAACGAAGTCAGACATAATTTCAGAAGGTGCGGGCTTTTCAATTATCTTTTTTATTTTATAAAGATTGTTGGCAATCTTTTCAACTGCCAGCGAGCTGTATGCAGGAATTTTATCGCGCGGTAATTTTTTAAGTCCTAAAACCGGGGCATTGCAGGTTTTAAATATGTCAATAAGCTGCAACAACGCAGGGATGTCAGAATCAATAACATCATCTCCAAATGAGTTAGCCACGGCCTCATTTTTTACCAATTTTGCCGCTTGTAAAATGGCATGTCCATCGCCAAGAGGCGACTTTTGAGTAACCAAAGAAAATGAAATTCCCTCAAACCCCGTCTCAAATTCCTTCAGCTCTTTTAATAAATTTTCTTTTTTTCTTTTCGTAAGAATCTTTTCCAATTCCGGAGATCTTTTAAAATAATTTAAAACAGTTTTTTGACCGGGGCTTACAACAAAAATAATTTCCTTAATGCCTGATTTTTTAACTTCCTGCACTATGTGCTGAATAATCGGTTTATCAGCCAAAGGAAAAAACTCCTTGGGTAAAACCCTTGATAAAGGTAAAAACCTTGTGCCAAGTCCGGCTATGGGAATTATTGCTTTTTTAATTTCCATGAATTTATCCGTGGCAATCAGCTATTAATCAGTGGCAATCTTTTCTGCGTGTTTTACCATCTTTTCTGATTACGCTGATGATAGCGGATTTGCGCTGATATCTGTTACTTATTATACTTTACCCTTCTTAAAAATGCTGGGATTTCCCATTCTTTTTCCTGATCAATTCTTTTTTTCTCCTCTTGCTCTTCAGCTTTCTTTATTTCCAAACCGCTTCTCCTTATTGTTCCGCGCTTTGAGCTTTGGGCATTTTTTGCTGGGTCTAAGGATGTCGCTACAATATTCAGGCCGCTTGACCCGACAGCCGGAACCGACGGCATAGGATTCCTAAATACGGGAATGGCCTGAACCGGCGCAATTTCACTATCCCTTGCTTTACCGGCGCCTTGGCGCGGACGAAGCCCTCTTCTTTTATTGTTGTCTTTTATTTTTTTAGGCGGCCTTTTTGTTTTTTTGCGCTTTGGCGCTTCAGATTTATTGTTTTGAGCATCCAAAGGAGTTTTTTTGTCGTCCGTTGCAGTTTCTCTGCCTGGCTTTTCTAATATTTTTTTCTCTCTTTCCTCGTCCTTTACTCCCCCGCCAGTCATTAAAATAGTTGTTTTTATTTTATTTTTTAATTTTGGATTTTTAGAAATTCCAAATATAATTTTAGCTTCTGGATTTAATTCAGCTATATGCGAGCTCACCCTTTCTACCTCAAACATAGAAAGATTTTCAGAGCCCATGATGTTAAAAAGAATTTTTTCTGCGTCAAATCCGATATTTTGCAACAACGGATTCACAAATGTCTTTTCGCAAATTTTATCTGCCCTGTTTTTTCCCGACTCCTCAATGGTGTTTAAAAAGGCGAGATTTCCCCTTCCTTTCAAAATTGTCCGCAAATCGGCAAAATCAATATTGATTATTCCTGGACTGTAAATTAAATCTATTAAGCTTTCCAAAGAATTAATCAAACTTTTATTGACCACTGAAAACGCATTTGTTATAGGGGTTGACTCATCAATAATTTTAAATATCTTTTCGTTGGGAATGGTTAAGGAAACATTCAAGGACTGCCTTAGCGACCTTAATGCATTCAGAGCGATTCTTGTCTTATTTTTTCCTTCAAACTTAAACGGTAAGGTAAATATCCCAAATGTAATTGCGCCAAATTTTTTTGCTTCTTCAGCAAAAATTTGTGTGGCGCCAGAGCCCAATCCCCCGCCCAATGAAGCTACAAAAATTATAATATCCTGATCTTTAAAAATATCGCCTATTTTTTCTCTAGCTGTTTCAGCTGCCTGTTTTGCCAAATCAATATTAACCCCAGTGCCCAAACCACGTGTTAGCTCTTCACCAAACCAAAAATACTTTATGCCAGCTTTCTTTTTCAGAGCGCGGATGTCGGTGTCTGCTATGACAAACGTTGCTTTTTCCAAAGATCTGCCTATTTCAGAAACAATGGATCCTCCCCCACCCCCCACTCCAACAACCTTAATTCTTGCCTTAAAAAGCGTTTCTGCTGAAAATTCTGATTGATTTTTAGCCTCTGTTTTCCTTAATATCTTTTTCGCGCCTTGCTTATTTAATCTTTTTTTAGCGGTTCTCCTAATCTTTGCTGGTCTCTTTACTTTTACAATCCTTGCCCTCTTAACAGCCAATCTTTTTTTCCCAATAATTTTTTTTCTACCAGCTACTGACTTTTTTCTTAATATCTTTTTATTTATTTTTTTATTGATTTTAAAAATAACTTTCTTTTGTATATTTTTTCGTTTTTGTTTTGATTTTTCTTTTTTAGCTAAAACTTTCCTGCTTTTTACAGGGTTTTTTGCTTTCCTCCCAGTTTTTGTTTTTAATTTCTTGGTTGCTACCTTAATCTTTTTCTTTTTGACTTTAGCCATTACTATATATTACCCCGTTAGAAGTTTTTTTCAAGGGGCTGTCAAAAAAGATTGCGGAGCCTATTCAATCCTGTTAGCTCTGCGCGTTGTTCTTGAAATCTCTAACGGGGTGAACCCCTTAGAAGTTTTTTTCAAGGGGCTGTCAAAAAAAGGGAGGGACAATTTAGTAATTGGCTAAAATTATACCGCTAAGAAAAAATTTATTCTAAATTTTTTCGCTCAGAACTTCTAATGGGGTTAACTCCACATAAAAAAAATCGAGGTGCAACCCCGAACAAGTCAGACGCGTCTGACTTGTTCGGGACACGTAAAACCCCATCACCAGTTTCAGCGATGTTCGCAGAAAATAGCGAGTTTGCGATGCGAAACGCCTACGGCTGTCTTTGTGGTAATACAAAAAAATTACTAAAATTAGTGAGGGGTAAAAAAAATAGCCGTTGAACGTTTCAACGGCTTTGTTGTTTTGTCTTAGGTTCGCTAGGAACCCGAACTATAGCTCGATGCCGAGCTCCTCTGCGAGAACGCGGTTGACCTCAGCGACCGGATCCGGTGCGCCGAGAACCTGACGTCCCATCACGAGATGATCGGCGCCCGCGTCCACGGTCCCCTTGGGTGTTCCAATCCTTTGTTGATCGCCCTTTTCCGCTCCCTCAGAACGAATTCCGGGAACAACGAAAGTCTTTTGGGGATACAAAGACTTGAGCTCTGCAACTTCTTGTGGGGAACAAACAAATCCATCCGTCCCTGCTAAATTTGCAATCTTTGCGAGCGCCAAAACTTCTTCGTTTGGACTGCTGTTATAGACCTTCCCACAAGTCTCCAGGTTAATGGACGTGAGAACCGTCACAGCCAGAACCTTTGTGGGAGTGCCTTCAAGCTCCTTTTTGGCTGCCTTTACCATCTCGCCTCCACCGGAAGCATGAACAGTTACCGCCCATGGCGGACAAGCCCGCAGACGACGGCAAATGTTTCCGACCGTGTTGGGAATGTCATGGCCTTTAAGGTCGGCCATAACGCGCCCATACACAGACAGGTCGGGCAACAAATGGGCAATCCCCTGATCAACGAGCAAGTCGTTGACCTTAAGGATGCACCCGGAGGTACGAAGTTGGTCAACGATTGGCAAGATTTCCTCCCAGGTCTTGCCGTCCAAGGCAACGATGATGGGATTCTTGTCTTCCTTGTCCGGCTCGCATCGCTGCATCAGGCCATTGTTCACAAGATACTTGCGTACATCGTGAAGATAGAAACCCGGCCAGACGCTGACATCACCAAACCCAGCCTCGGTCAGCTTCTTTTTCCAACCCTGCTGACGATCAACCAAAACAACCATGGCTACAATCTCGGCGACAGCTGAGCGAAGCGTAGTAAGAGCAGGGATTTTTGAAGCACCGTCAGTGATGACGTTGTCAAAAATTGCAACCCGATCACCGGGATTCAAATCCCCGACAACCTTGCCCTTAACGACTCTTCCTTCCTTAACCTCCTCCCTAATAGTTATCAGAGGGATGTCCGTGATGGCCGAAATGTATCCAGCCAAAGGACTCACGGCCTCTGGCACCTCGACGATTCTATCAACGCGCAAACGCCGAAATGGGTTTGCACACAGTTCGCCGAAATACCTCATCATCTCCGGTTTACTTCGCGTCAAGCGAAGATTCTCGTAGATGTCGGTAGTGCCACCCTTTTTGAGCGGCAGCTTCCTTGCGTTATCCCACGTCAGCGAACGACCCTTGATCGCCATGGCGATTGCCTCTTCCTGCTCGCCAGGACACAACCAACAAGAACCACTGAAATCAAACATAGCTTTCTCCTTTTGGCATTACAGCCAAAAAAGAAAATGGAGTTTATTCCAGGTAGAATTCGTGGGGCCCCGCATTGCAGGACAACCTTCCACAGAAATCCCTGACAACGGTTTGCCAAAACTCGCCAAACATCCTCCCGGTTTGATTATGCCGGGCACGCGTGGGGATCCGCCATTGGCAGACCAACGTATCCACGCAAAAAATGCCTGTTCCCTTTCAGCAATGATCAATTGTCAAAGACCTCCTGAAATACGCTCTGGCGCGCGCCAGAATAACGTTTGGTTTTATATTACAATAATTTGGGTAGAAGTCAACTTTTTTACTGTAGATATCTATGTAGATAACCCCATCACCAGTTTCAATGATGTTTGTCAGAAATAGTTAGTTCCGCGGGCGAAGCGACTTCGCTCCGCTCCGGCTGTCTTTGTGGTATGAAAAATTAATCGGTTAAATTGGTGAGGGGTTGTTTACTTTTTTATCTTAATTTTCAACTGAAGCGTAAACAAAAAGCCAGCGTTTTTGCTGGCTAAGAAATAAGGTCTTCCCGCTTTCATGAAGCTATGGTCGGGATGCCCGGAGGAGATTCCTTACCCCCCATACCTCCTTTTGAAGCAGGTTTTTGAATTCCTGCCTTTCACTTTTTGGCAGTTTCTGCACGACTCTCCTTATCGCTCGTTTAAGCTTCTGCACCAAGCCACTAATCGCCTCCATGCATTTTTCCGGAGCATCTCCTTCTCCTATCCCTATCTTAGCGACAATATACCGCAATCTTAAATAATCACTACTGCCCAAAATCTCGCTTAAGGCTTGCCGGGCTGTCATGTTCTGCCTCCTGTGGGAAGACGAGGTTTAGTGAAAAGAACAGCTGTTTCACCTTGAATTGCGAAATGGACTTCTACTGCAAGAATTTTGGCTTTGGCTGCAAATTTGCGATAACTCGTCGGCTTATCGCCTTGCTGATAAACCTCCTCGTTCTCTCAAATTCTCGCCCGAAAGCCAAAATCTTTCGTTGCGAAGCCATTTCGTAATTCAAGGTATTTTAAGCTTATAACTTTTAAAATTTTTATCAAGTTTTCTGCCCGTCAAATCGAACAGTTCTCCCCTCCCCAATAGTTTCCCAATAGTTGACGATCGTCAACTATTGGGAAAATTTTAGTCGTAATTTGTCGCACAATAAAATGACTTGTTGATTGCTTGCTAAAAAATTTCCACGATTTTATTTCTTGAGCTAAATCCAGATATAATTTTCACTGACGCGGACGAAGTTTTAAAATAAACCGCCAAGGCGTTCCTTATTGCTTCATTCGCTTTTCCTCTGACCGGAGGTTCTTTTACGCACACAATAAAATGGATTTCATCAACCCTTTCTACTTTCTCTTCACGGAAATTAGGTTTTGCTTTTATGTAAATTTTCATACGTGAATTTAGAATATAGTATTTGGAATTTAGAATAGAATACAGAATAAAGAATATAGAAAACGTTATTCGCAAAATTCTAAATTCAAAATTCCATTCCAGATTCTAAATTCAAAATTCTAAATTCTAAACTATCACCTGCTCTCCCTTCCCAATAAGCATTGTTTCTTTTCCTTGCACCAAAATCGCCTGGTCGTCCGTTAAAATTCTTAAATTTTTTTTCCTTTTTTTTGGATTTTTAATATGCTGTCTTATTATTTCATCATGCTCTGGCTGATAATGCACAAAAATATCAAAAGGCACTAAATTTAATCCTTTTAAGTTTTTTAACTTAACGATATTCCCATTTTCCCCCGTACCAAATTTATTTGCTGTCTTTATCGTCCTGCCCGCCACAATACTGCCAGCAGAGACACCAATATAAACCTTTCCTTGTTTTAATAATTTTCTGATAATTTTTTCAAAATTGCATTTTCTCATAGCTTTTAGCAAATAAAACGCATTTCCACCTTCAACAAAAATAATGTCTTTTAGTTTCAGCAGTTTCATAACTTCTGCCTCTGTTTTTCCCTCAATATCAACTTCTTCCACATTAAAGCCCAACTCTTCTTTCATAATGCTCCAGTCTTTCCATAGGTAATCAAGGTTTTCTTTTGGCTTGGCCGCAGTGGTAACAAAAGCTACTGTTATGTCGTACGCTGGCTTCTGCAAAAGTTTTACTATTTCATCTTTCATCCGCATACCGCCTGAAGTTAAAAGCAAGGTTTTTGCCTGGCGGTGCTTTATTGCCTCTTTAACAGAGCCGATCAAATAATACAAAATAGCTAAAAATATCAGTACCGCTCCGATTGCTCCAACACCCGCTATCCCAAAAGGCGTCAAAAATAACTCCAAAGGAGAGGTTTTTAAAAACTGAATTTTTAGCAAAGGCAACTGCCAATAAACACTTAGCAATGACTTTACGTCATACGTTTCTGTTTTTCCAACAGCTAAAACATATTTTCCTTTATCCTCCACGAACTTTGGGCTGTTTTGCCCGTCTGCTAAACTCCCTGGTTCATTCTCCTGCCCAAAGTTAGTGGCGGACGAGTTATTATTGCCAAAAACCTCAACTCTATACTTTCCTGCAGAAACCGTTTGCTCAAACTCAGGGCCCTTCAGATAATAATCCCTACCAAGTTCTTCGTAAAATTCCTGCCATTCGTATGCTAAGCCATCCAAAAAGGCAACTTGCTGCTCCCCGTCATCTCCTACTAAAAAAACATTGGCAGAATACCTGCCATTCCTGTTTTCTGCCAGCGGAACCAAAAGGTTAATATATAATTCAAAATCTTCATCAGAATTAATAAGGTAATTTCTTGGCGCGCCCTTAAGTTCGTCGTAAAATGCCTGCGAAATTTCCGGGTTTTCAATTAAAACATCTCCCTGCTGAAAATAAATAAGCTGCGGCTGGTGAGCCAAAACAGGATATGCGAAAGCAAGCAAAATACCCGCGGATATAAAAAATAATACTTTTTTAATTGAAGGCATTACTAAAAATTTTATAATTTTAAAACTTGTCGCGTTTTAGGCATTAAAAAATTTAGGCATTATTTTAAAAATTGAAATTAAAAATTTAAAAATTATCGTTTATGGCTGCAACTGCAAGTATCGCAATCCAAGCCGCATTCACAGCACCTGTAACAGAGATGCGGCTGGCAGAGGCACTTATCCTCAAGTCTCACTGGCCTGTGGCATTTTTTACAAACCAAATGCTTTTCATCGCCCCTCTTTTCTAAAACATTTTTTTCATCGCCTTGAAAAACAGTTGTTTTATTCGCTTTATACATTTTTCCATGCCCCGGAATTACCCAATCAGCCATCCTCAAAACTAATTCCCTGCTCTTTTTTAATTCTCCTGTCTTTGATGCGACCATATCGTCGCGCGGGTCAGCAGGATAATTTTCTTTCCAAAAAACATCTCCGCATATAGCCACCACGCCATCTTCAGTTGTTACGAAAAGAGTAATGTCTGTGTCATTGTGGCCCGGCGTTGGAACAATTTGTATATTCGGAGAATAATGTTCGGACCAATTATATACAGTATTCTTGTCCCATATTCCAAAAAACTCTAAAACCTTGGCATTGGGAAACATCCCAATGTTCCTATAATGGTCAATATGAGAGTGAGTAATGCAAACTATATCAATATCATTCACGCCCAAGCCCTCTTTTAAAAGCGCGTCAATTAAAATTCCTTGGTCCTCTAAAACTCCGGGGTCAACCACCATTGCCAAATCCCCATCCTTTACTAAAGTAATAGTCGGCCAAGTCTTTTCTTCTCCGCTTTCCGCAATTGAATCGGCGTTTGTATAGCCCTCAACTAAAACTTTTACTTCAGCTGACATGTCATTGAATTTGCATATTATTTTTTGAAAATATTTTTGCGTTTATTTTAATCTCATCCTCCTGCTCCCCGTCAATAACAATGTCAAAAACGATATTTAGAAAAACAAACGCCGCGTTCTCTTGTTTTTCTATACTAATATCAACTGCTGAAACCTCGGCTGTAGCCCCGGATAAAGAACTGTGGATTTCTTCAATTCTTTCCTTCAAAGCTGTAAAAAACTGTTTTTCAGAAAATTTTTTTAAAGACAAAGATAGACTTTTTAATAAATCTTCCGTTACCCCGGCTTTCTTTGCAATTTTTTGCAACCCTCTGCCGGAGATTATATTTCTCTCAATATATCTAAGGGCCAGCTCAAGATATCCTCTTTTATCTATGATTTCCATACGCCCTTATCTCATTATATCCCCCAAAATAATTCATTACAATGTCAAGCGCAAAAAAAACTGAGTTCTAATGAACCCAGCAGCCCGTAAAGCGACTATTTTGTTTTCCTGCCCTTATTTTTATT